>JAOJYB010000020.1 GCA_028242535.1 Candidatus Nitrosopelagicus sp.
CCAAAGCAGCTAGGGTTCACAGGAGATGGAATAAGAATTGGAGTCATCGATACAGGTATTAATTTAGAGCATCCAGATTTTTTCAATTCAGATCAGTTATCTAGGTTTTTGAAAGGTTATGACTTTGTTGATAATGATTCAATTCCACAAGATACCAATGGACATGGTACTCAAGTTACAGGAATTATTGCAGCAGATGGTCAACTTATAGGAATAGCACCTAAGGTGGAAATTTTTTCATATAGAGTTTCATCAGATGGTGAATCGGTTCCATCAGATTTGATCATTAAGGCAATAAATCGAGCAGTAGAAGATAGGGTTGATATCATAAATATTAGTCTCGGGGTTAACATGACACATACCAAGATCGATAATGCTGTCAATAATGCAATAGACCATGGCATAGTAGTTGTAGCTGCTGCAGGAAATAGTGGTCCAGATAAAAGTACTATTGGAAGTCCAGCAAGAAATCCAAATGCGATAACAGTGGGAGCCACTTATAATAACCGAGATTCAAGTATGGTTTCAACATTACAAGTTGGAGAAAAGCAATTTCAAGTATTGCCAATGCTTGGAACAGATATAATTTCAGACCCAATATCTACAGACATAATATTTGGAAAATATAGTAGAGAGAATGATTTTGATGGCGTGGATGTTAGAGGTAAAATAGTTCTAGCAGAAAGGGGAGGCGAAACACCTGATGAGATTGTATTTTTTTCAGATAAGGAAATTTTTGCATCAAAGAATGGTGCAAAAGGATTAGTCGTTTATAATAATCAGCCGGGTATATTTTTTGGAGAATTAATTCATGAGTATGTAAGTGAGGATTACTATCCTTCTATTCCTACAGTTTCAATGACAAGAGAAGAGGGATTGGAACTGAAAAAAATTCTGGAGTCAGAGACATCAGCTACACTCAACGTGTTTAATCATCCAGATTTTATTGCGACGTTTAGCGCAAGAGGACCAGTTTCACCATTTTATCAAAAACCAGATTTGGTTGCGCCGGGAGTTTTTGTAAATACAACCTCGTTAAAAAACTTCTATAACATTACAAGTGGTACAAGTTATGCTGCACCACATGTTTCAGGTGCAATAGCACTACTATTGGAAAAGAATCCAGAACTTACTCCTCATGAGATTAAATCAATTTTGATTACAACTTCAGATGTAATTACAGATCAGTACAAAAAAGAATTTGAATTTGATGCAGGAGGAGCAGGTAGAATAGATTTGAAAAAAGCATTTAATTCAGAATTGATTTTTGAACCACCAAAATTGATATTCAATCTATCAGGACAAGAAATTTTAGAAAGACAGGTGATCAAAATGAATGCGTTTGGTGATTTAATTGATATTCAAAAAGTTGAATTTTCAGGAGAAGATAATGTTGAATTTGATTATGAAATGAAGGATTCCTCATTGTATATTACTTCAAGATTAATTGAAAATGAATCGGGTGTTTTTGAGAGTAGAGCATTCATTACATATAATGACATAACATATCAGATTCCAATGATCGTTAGAGTAACAGAAGCTACAATAGTTATTTTAGAAAAAGAAAATGAATTATCTTTTCAGGTGAAACGTCCGATAGATTGGGAATATGCAAAAATTACAGTTACAAATAGTGAAACATTTGAAGAACAGACTCTTTCCATAACTCCAACTAAATTTGAAAGTTTGAAATTGTATGAGGCTGGTCGATATTGGATTGAGACCAATATCAAGAATAATGAAGAAACATTTGATGTGTATGATGTTTATGATATTGAAATGGACGCTAAAGAAAAAAAGCCAATAGTGTCAAGTACTGAATTACCTGAACGTGCATTAATAATTTTAATAATAATTTTCAGTATAGTAATAATTGTAGGATTTAAGTTTAGAAGAAAAAATTACTGAATTTGAGGACCAGCATTTCTTATTTCAGGAGAAACGTCTTTGAATTTTGTAAAGTTTTCACCAAACATTTGGGCTAATTTCTTTGCAGACAAATCATAGGAATCCTTGTCAATCCATGTATTTTTTGGATCTAATACATCAGAAGGCACTCCAGGACATTCAGTAGGAACATCAAGATTGAAAGTATCATCATGTCTGAATTTTATCAAATCAAATTTTCCAGTTAATGCCGCAGTTACCATTGAGCGACTATATTTTATGCTGATTCTTTTTCCAACACCATATGCACCACCAGACCATCCAGTATTGATTAGATAAACAACAGTATTGTGTTCAAGAATTTTTTCTCCTAACATTTTTGCATATACAGATGCAGGACGAGGCATAAATGGAGAACCAAAACATGCAGAGAATGTTGCTTTTGGTTCTTTAATTCCACGTTCAGTACCAGCAAGTTTACTTGTGTAACCGGACATGAAATGAAACATCGCACTTTCTTTTGTTAATTTTGATACAGGCGGTAATACGCCTAATGCGTCAGCAGTTAAGAATATTATAACTTTAGGATGACCACCTACACTTGGAATTATAGCTCCTGGGATGTAATCTAGAGGATATGCTGCACGAGTATTTTCAGTTAAACTACCATCATCAAAGTCTGGTTTCAAAGTATCTTTGTTTATTATGACATTTTCAAGAACTGCACCAGATTTAATCGCGTTCCAAATTTGTGGTTCTGCTTCTTCGTTGAGGTTAATACATTTTGCATAACAACCACCTTCAAAATTAAAAACTCCACTTTGAGACCAACCATGTTCATCATCACCGATTAACATACGTTCAGGATCTGCAGATAGACTTGTTTTTCCAGTACCCGATAAACCAAAGAATAATGCAGTATCACCACCTTGACCAATATTTGCAGAACAATGCATTGGAAAAACATCTTTTTTTGGCATCAAATAATTCATTACAGCGAACATAGATTTTTTCATCTCTCCTGCATAATTTGTTCCACCAATCAACACAATTCGTTTTGAGAGGTTAATCAAAATGAAGACATTTGTTCTGGTTCCATCAATTTCAGGAATTGTTTCAAAGTCGTTTAAGCATAAAATTGTAAAGTCTGGTTCGTGAGAGTTTAATTCCTCATTTGAGGGTCTAACAAACAATTGTCTACAAAAGAGATTTTGCCATGCATGATCATTAATTACACGAATTGCCAATCTATTTTGTGTATCAGCACCTACAAATCCATCAAAAACATAAAGATCTTTACCTTCGGCATGTTTTTTCATTTTTTCAAAGATAGAATTGAATTTTTCAGTTGGGAATTGTCTGTTGACATCACCCCAGTCAATTGTTTCATGAGTTTCATCATCATAAATTATGTAACGATCTTGAGGAGAACGACCAGTATATTTTCCAGTTTTTACAGATAATGAACCAGTAGAGGTTAACATCCCTTCATTTGTTTCAATTGATTGTTCAACCAGTTTTTCGACAGTTAGATTCCGATGGATTGAATGAGGATTTACTCCAAATGCTACTAACTGATCATGTACTTTTGAAGTAGTGTTAGACATATCAAAAATTCTCCTCAATACTATTTGTAGTCAAGGATTTTTGGGAAAAATTGAATATTATTATCTCTTTCTCAGATCCAATAATTTGAAACTTAGATACGTATTTATGTTAAATTTCAAAGTTTATCACTATGCCAATCAATAAAGAAAAACTTCAGGCAAGAGAAGTAGCTAGAGTTAGTAGACCTGAATTTATTCGTCCAGAGAGCTGGAGATATACTAGATTGGAAACTGGTTGGAGAAAACCAAAAGGAATGGATAATCATCAGAGAAAACAGAAAAGTCGTGGTCGTCCAGGATTAGTTAAAGTGGGATATGGTACACCAAAGATTGCATATGGATTACATCCATCAGGTTATACAGATAATTTAGTACATAATGCAGGTGATTTAGATAATCTAAATCCAAAAGAAGATGGAATTAGATTTGGCCATAGTGTAGGAGCAAAAAAGAGAAGAGATATTATGAAAATTGCAATAGAAAAAAAATTCAAAGTGTTTAATGCAAGAGTGAGTCAAAATGCCAGTTAATCTTAAAACAAAAAAGAGACTTGTCTCAAGAATTGTTGGCGTTGGCCTAAATCGCATAAGGTTTGATAATGATCACTTAGATGATATTGCAGATGCAATTACCAGAGATGATATTAGAAGTTTAATTACTGCAAATACAATTACAATTAAATCATTTACAGGTACATCCCATGGAAGAGCACAAGCAAAAAGAATTCAGAAAGCAAAAAGAGGTACAGGACAAGGTTCTAAGAAAGGAAGAAAAGGTGCACGAGTTGGTAAGAAAACAGTATATGTTAACAAGGTTCGTGCTTTAAGATATCTTCTCAAAATATCAAAGGATCGTAAGGAAATTACAAACGAATCATTCAAAGCAATTTATAAAAAAATTGGTGGTAACACAATAAGAAATAAAGCACATCTAAGAACTGTCATTGCAGAAGAAATTACTGTGCAAAAATCTTAGAAACGAAATAGATTTTTTTTAAAATATAAGATTTTATTATTATTGATTTTTAATCCTTCTTTGTATAACATATGCTTTTTTCTTTCAGTTCCATATGCATATCCACCTACAGTTCCATCAGATTTTACAACACGATGACATGGAATAATAACAGGAAATGGATTGTTTTTCATTATTTGTCCTACAACTCTTTGTCCATTTTTTAAATTGATTGCTTTTGCAAGATCACCATATGTTGTTACATAACCTGTAGGAACTTGTAGCAATTTTTGATAAATTTTTTCTTCTAGATTCAAATTTTAACAATCTCCAATTCAGTAATAGAGAGAAGATCAATTAGTGTTTGTTTGTATTTTCCTAGGCTTTTCCAATCAAGCAAAGCAGCTTGTGCACCATTATTTTGTGTAAGTAAATGCTCAAAGAGATCAGAATTTAGAAATTTCAATGCATGTTTTGGCATTACAGTTCCTAGTGCATATTTACCAAAAAGTAATTCTTTTGTGAATTTTTCAGAATAATGTGTGCCACCAAAACAAATAGCAAAAGGGGAGGTTCCATGTGGTTTTTCAAGTGTATTTACTACCAATTGTGCTACAGCAGAACATAGAGTTTCATCATTCCATTGTAATTCAGTAGTACCAATTTCTACAAATATTGAAGGCTTTTTGAGATGAGTAGGCCCATGATGTGTAGCTTCTATAGTAATTTCAAAATCGGAAAATGATTCATGATTGTCCCAAAGTTTTTGCATGTATCTTTTCTGCAAGTCAGGATATGGAATTGCAAGTTCTTTTTGATTTCCACCAAATTTTACCTCATCGAAATTTCCAGTACTATGACAAGTTAGAGCAAGTGTTCCAGATTCAGCAGCATGTTTGGATAGAAAAATAAATCCATCATATTCGTATTTTTCATCTAACCAATCTGCAGAAATAGCAGGAGAATCAATTTCAATTAAATCAAAATTTTTCCCACGATATATGTCTCCATCATCATTCATGTTTTGAGAGATGAATTTTGCCATATTATGCCCCGCAGGGTCATTTTTGTATGCGACCAGTAAATCCATGAATAAAAGATATATTGATACTTTATTAATTTCCATTATCGCTTGAAACCAAAACTTATGATCAAGAATATAGTTAACACTATAAAATTAACGAAGAAATCCGATAAGGAGGTTTACAAGCAACATCTTAGACTAGTGTTGTTTGGTATGGCCACAGTAGGACTACTTGGATTTGGAATTCAGTTTATCTTTGCCACAATTTCACCAGGAATGATATTCAAATAGAGAGAGAGAATGTCCGAAGTAACTAATTCCCACTTATTTGCACTCAGAACCACTGGAGGTCAAGAAAAGGTTGTTTTGAGACAACTTGAAGCAAAAATGAGAAGTGGAGAGTTAGAGGTTCAATCAGTTCTAATTGTTGACAACTTGAAAGGATACGTCGTTATTGAAGCAAATGATCCTCAGATCATGTTTATGGCAACACAAGGATTGCGACATGTAAAAGGACAATTGAGAGGAGAGTTAGAATTTAGTGAAATTGAAAATTATCTTATAAAGAAATCTACAGTTTCAGAATTAGCAGTTGATGGAACGGTGGAGATTATTGGTGGACCATTCAAAGGAATGAAAGCCACAATTACAAGAGTTGATCATGATAAAGAAGAAGCTACAGTAATTTTATTGGATGCACCATATCAATTACCAGTTACAGTAGATGCAAATTATCTAAAACCGATTGCATCATAGGAAGGAATAAATCATTAAAAAAGAGACAAATTTCAAATGGGCGACAAACAAACAATTTCAGCATTAGTAACAGGAGGAGAAGCTTCTGCAGGTCCACCACTAGGTCCAGCACTTGGTCCGTTAGGAGTAAACATCATGGAAGTGATTGCCAAAATTAATGAAAAGACAAGTGACTTCAAAGGAATGAAAGTTCCAGTAACTGTTAGTGTCGATACAGATACTAAAGAATGGGATATTGAAGTTGGAATTCCATCAGCATCTGCACTTATACTAAAAGAAGCTAATATCACAAAAGGTTCAGGTACATCAGGTACAGAATGGGTTGCAGATATCGGAATGGATGCAGTAGTGAAAGTTGCAAATGTCAAACTTGAGACATCATATGCATCAGAAATTAAATCAGTTGCAAAACAGATTATCGGTACATGTCAATGTCTAGGCATTAAAGTAGAAGGTAAAACACCAAAAGAGATCACTGTTGAAGTAAATGGTGGCAAATGGGACGAGAAATTACAGACTAACTAGATAAGTAAACAGGAGATTTTTCAGTTCTTTCTAATTCAACAAAAGTTTCGGTATTTTGAATTCCATCTATTTTTCCAATTTTTTCTACCACGATAGAATGTAATTGTTCCAAATCTTCAGCCAATGCAGCAACCATCAAGTCAAATCTGCCTGTAACTTCTATAATTCTGTCAATTTCCGCAATTTTTAGTAGATTTGCATGAATGTCTGTTTTGAGTTTTGGATCTCGATTAATTCCAACATAAGCTTTAACACCAAATCCTAATTGGGTTTCATCGATATCAATGGTAAATTTCTTTATCATCTTCTTTTTTATCAGCCTCTTAATACGACTGTACAAAACAGATGCGTTGATGTTTAATTTTTTTGCCAAAAGTGGGATAGAAATACTTCCATCTTTTTTCAATTCTGATAGTAATTTGAGATCTAAATCATCTACTTTTGCCATTTCTTAAAATAAGTAAATTTTAGTAGTAAATGTAAGTTTTGGCAGAATAAACCAAAATTTTACTAAAATTTGGAAAAAGATATACTGATTTTAGAAAAATGATACAATGAAAAATAATTACTCTAAACGATAATAAGTGAGAGATTAAGGTTTTTGACATGGTAAGCGAGTCTGAAATAGTAACTTTAATTCAAGAAGCAAAAAAAGGTGAAAAAGAACGTAAGTTCAAAGAATCATTAGAGCTTTACATAACTCTAAAAGATATAGATGTGAAAAAAGGATTTGCGCTAAACGAAGTAATTCAACTACCAAATCAGATGTCAAAACCGGCAGCAGTTTGTGTAATGGCAACAGGGGATATGGGACTAAAAGCAAAAGATGCAAAAGCAGATGAAGTAATGGATAATGATGGATTAGACAAATTAGCACAGGACAAAAGAGCCTCTAGAAAATTTATCAATAAATATGATTTCTTTTTAGCAGATACAAAACTCATGCCACTAGTAGGTAAATCACTAGGACAACTTTTAGGACCTAGAGGCAAAATGCCAACACCAGTTCCATTTAATGCACCTATTGAATCATTTCTAAGTAGATTTAAGACCTCAATTAGAGTAAGAGTAAAAAATTCACTTTCAATTACATGTAAAGTAGGGGATGTAACAATGGATGAACATCAAGTAGCTGCAAATGCAATTGCAATAATTAACAATTTATCTACAAAACTTCCAAATGGAAATAAAAACATTAGAAAATATATGATTAAAACAACTATGGGAAAAGCAATCAAATTAGAACATAAGGTGACAAAATAATGCACGAAAATAGAACAACATATCCAAAAAAGAAAACACAGATGTATCAACAACTACAGGAGCTTCCAAAAAAATATAGTGTCTTAGCACTTGTAAGAATGGAAAAAGTTAGAGGTTCACAATTACTTCCACTAAGAAAAAAACTTCAAGGCGAGGTAGAAATTGTTAGTATTAAAGATAAAGTAGCAAAACTTGCTTTTGAAAAAGCTGGAATTACTGGAATAGATAAATTATCTGAAAAAATAGCAGGTCAATGTGTTTTCATGTTTACAAACATGTCACCATTCAAACTTAACGTTCTATTAGGAAAAAACAAGGTAATGCTATTTGCAAGAGGTGGCGATACTGCAAGCATGGATGTTGTAATTCCGCCAAAGAATACCGGAATTGCACCAGGACCAATGTTAACCGACTTTAAAGAAAATAACATTCCAACAAAGATTGACCAAGGTACAATCTGGATAATGAAAGAGACCATACCAGTAAAGAAAGGTGAACCAATATCTGAGAAACTTGCTGGACTTTTGACTAAACTAGACATTAAAGCAATTGAGGCAGGCATTGTTTTGAATTCAGCATTAGAAAACGGATTAGTGTATGAACAAGAAGAGATGATTATTGACCTTGAGAAATTCAGAAATGATTTGGCTCAAGCCCATCAAGAAGCAATTTCACTTTCAATTGAAGCTGCATATATCACTGCAGATAATATTGAGCAGGTCTTGGCTAAAGCAGCTCAATCAGCACGTTCTGTTTCAACAGAAGCAGGATATCTAACTGAAGATACAAAAGAGCAAGTTTTACAAAAAGCGCATGGTCAGGCCCAAG
>JAOJYB010000021.1 GCA_028242535.1 Candidatus Nitrosopelagicus sp.
ATCTAGTGGAAGTAGTGGTAAATCAAAACAAGAACAACTTGAAGATTATGAAAAAGAGTATCTTGTGCGTTTAGAACAGGAAAAAGCTGATCAAGCAAAAGCAGCCGCAGATGAAGCAGCCGCAGCAGCAGCAGCCGCACAATCTTCTAAGGGTTCAATGCCAAAAGGCTGGACACCTTAAAACAACAACTTCTCTTCTTTTCTTTTATTTTTGAAAAGCTTCTAAAACTTCCTTTGAATGTCCTTTTGGTTTTACTTTAGGAAACACTTTGAAAATTTTTCCTTTTTCGTTTACTAAAAATGTACTACGATTAATTCCCATAAATTCTCTTCCCATGAATTTTTTTAATCCCCATACTCCGAACTGTTTTGAAACTTCTGTATCTACATCTGCAAGTAAGATGTAAGGTATATTCATTTTATCACAAAATTTTCTATGTGATGTTACATCATCTTTACTAATTCCAACTATTTCTATTCCCGCTTTTTGAAATTTTTTATAATCTTTAGAAAACTCGTCTGCTTCTGTTGTACAACCTGGTGTAAAATCCCTTGGATAAAAATAAACAACAAATTTTTTCCCTTTTAGTTGTGATGATTTGACTGTGTTATCATCTGCATCTTGTAATTGAAATTTTGGCACTGTTTTTCCTTCCTCGATCATACTTTTCTCATCTTTTTTCCAGATAAATATTCTTTGAGTAAAAACTGACTAGTATCTTTTATATGGATATGGAATTCGACTTCGAATATGGTTAATCCACGAGCATGGCTTGCTGAAGCAATTGCAACATTTGGTCTAGTATTCTTTGGACCATTATCTGTAATTCTGTCTGCTGCATGGTATGGAGATGGATTATCAACTGAAGCAATAATTTTCATATCTCTTGGACACGGTGGAATAATTGTTCTAATGGTTTATGCATTTGGACACATTTCTGGAGCGCATATCAATCCTGCAGTTACTATTCCAATGATGATTACAAAGAAAATTGATGTTAAAAATGGAATTGGTTACATTCTATTTCAAATAATGGGTGCAGTTATAGCAACCTTATCATTACAAGCACTATTTCCTGAAATCGGAAAAAAGGTATTCTGGGGTGCTCATGGTGGCCCAAGTGAATTAATCGGTAACAGTATGATGTCTGGATTAGCAGTTGAAATCATCCTGACATTCTTCTTAGTTGTTGTAATATTCATGACCGCAGTTCACACCAAAGCACCAAAACAAATCTACGGTGGTGCAATAGGAGGAATGGTCTTCTTACTTCACTTAGTAGGTGTACCATTAACAGGTGCATCAATGAACCCTGCACGTTCTTTTTCACCTACATTAGTATCTGGAGATGCAGGTTTATGGGAAGTCCAATGGTTATACTGGGTAGGACCAATTATCGGTGGTATCATTGCAGGTGTAGTAATGAATTACCTGTATGTCAAACCAGCAGAAAAAGAAGCATAACTATTTTCCAAACGTTTTTAACAATTTTTCAAAGTAAGTTAATGGGTTCGTAGCTCAGCATGGATAGAGCGAGTGCTTGCGGAGCATTAGGTCGGGGGTTCGAATCCCTTCGGATCCGTTATTCTTTATCTTCTTTCGATTCATCTTTCTTTACTTTATCCCACATGTGCATATTTCCACGTAACAAAAAAGATCCAACAATTATTGTAACAAAGCCAACTATTACAAACATAAAACCTCTGCCTATGATTCCAAATTTTGACATATTCTGATCTGGAATGCATTATTATTAAGACATATTTCTTAAAACAATATGCCAAAGCGTAAAGATGTTGCAATATGGATTGGAATAATTGGAGGAGGAATAGGATTCTTCTTTTTTTATGACGTTATGGTAGAATTAATGAGATAATTCACGAATTTAATTACCAGTATTCCAAATTCATCTTATGACTGAATTTGATGATGAGATAAGAAATTTTGTAAACTTTCAGAAATTAGGATATGTTGCAACAGTATCATCTGACGGTGCTCCAAATCTATCTCCAAAAGGAACAATTGTGATTCTTGATGACTCAAGATTAGTATTTGCAAACATTCGGTCTCCACAAACAGTTGAAAATCTTACAAAAAATCCTTCAATCGAAATTAACGTAATAGATCCTTTTTCCAGAATGGGTTACAGATTTAAAGGAATTGCCAACATTCTCTCTGATGGATCTGATTTCAAAAAAATTCTTGATTATTTTGAAAAAAAAGGAATTAAGAGTAAAATTTCTGATATAGTTATAGTTGATGTAAAATCATTTTCTAAAGTTACATCTCCTTCATATGATTTAGGTCTCAAAAAAGACGTTCTAATAGAAAAATGGAAACAATACTATAATTAATTTTGTAATTTCTTTTTTGTTTCAGTATGTGCTTTTCTTTCCTTATCTAATAATTCTCTGATGACATCAAGTTCTTTCATTGTGTCTTGTAATCGTTTATTTGTTGTAGCGACAATTTGACTTGCTGCTTCCACCACGCTCTTTGAATCATCACCATCTTGATTTCTAATACCTGTTTTTTTCATTTCTACTAACCTTTTTTTCAAAACTTCCAATTCTTTCCTTCTTTGCTCTAATTCCTCATCAATCTTCTTTTTCTGGTTCTCTGAGTCTGAAAAAAATGGTGTATTTTCCTTAATTTTTTGTTCCAACTCTTCATTCATTTCTTTATTCTTTGTAATATCATCTTGAATATTTTTTAATGTGATTTTTGAATCGTTAATCTCTTTTGATATTTTATCAATATCTTGATTTTTTGATTTGAGTAAATTACTTGTCTCTGAATCTGATTTGGGGATTATGTTTGAGTGTAATTCCTTTTTCGATTGAATTATTTTTCCAACTATTTCGTCATATTCCTTTTTTGATATTTGTATTTTCTCTAGAATTGTATTTAATCTCTCATTTCTCTCTCTAATTTCATTTTGTAAATCATCACATTCATTTTTTACTTGTTCATTTTGAATATCATCTGTTGTTTTGATATCTATATTGTTCTCAGTGCCTTGTGAATTTCCAATATTTTCTTTCTTATCTTCTTTTTTGAATTTATCAAATAGTCCCATTTTTAATCTCACTAAATCCGTTTCTTCTTTCTAATGAATCTAACATAAAACCCTACTGCACCAATTAAAATTCCAAAAATTAATGATGCAATTCCTAATTCTGGATTGTCAGTGTGTAAATTTGGTGCTAAAAACAGCAACAACGCTCCGAAAATTATGAGAAAGAATCCTCCTCCTTTCTTTTGTCTATTGTGTTCGTTATGAGCCATTTATTTCACATATTTGCTGATTTTTTCTGCCACATTCTTTTTTCCAATATCTAAAATGAATGGACCAATCTTAGGACCTCTAGTGGTTGATAAAATAATCTGATAAAGTACTTTGAAAAATTCTTTTGGTTCTACATTGTCTCCTTTAGCAATTTGATATATTTCATTTTGTAAATCTTCAATTTCTCCATCTTTTTCTAAGAGAATTACTAGTCTACCTAATGCACCTTTCACCTTTGAATCTATATCAATCTCTATTTCATCAGATATGTCAAATTCATCTGCAAAGTTTCCTGCCATTTCAATTAATTTATTAATTTCAGGTGATATTTCTTTAATTGCATGATAATCAATTAATTTTTTATTTATTCTTGAAACTCTATCTTCTTTGAAAATTTTACATAACTCTAAGAGTAGTCTATAACTTACTTGGGCTGGTATTTGTTTTGGTGGATTTAAAAGATTTACATATTCATACAATCCTCTTGATTTGACTAATTTTGCTTCATTATCGATTTTAATTTTATTAAAAAATATCTTTTCCAATTCATTATACTCGTCCATAAGTGATGGAATGTCTTCAAATCCTAATTCTCTAGCACCTGTAATCCGTTTGTAGAGTAACAGCAGTATTGATTCTGGTGAACCAAATTTCAACCATGTCTGAGATGTTATTACATTTCCAAGTGATTTTGATATTTTCTTTCCACCTTTATCTAAAAACATCTCATATTTGATATGATGAGGATGTGGAAAATTCAAAACATCATCTGCTACCCAGTCGTTGACTTTAACTGAATCCATAATGTCTTTTCCATATGCCTCAAATCTAATATCAAACGCACTCCATCTTGCAGCAAATTCTACTTTCCAGGCTAATTTTCCTAGATCTTTTCTAATATCCGCTTCTCCTTTGTGTCCACAACCTTTGATAATTTTTCCACCAATTTCTGCATCATGACATTTGTAACTAACCTTTTTTTCATCAGGTAGGTATTCTGTTGCTTCTGCAACATAGAGCCTGTTACATTGTGCACAAACTGGAAAGTATGGTAAGAATTTTTGATATTTTTCTTGTCCAACTAAATCTTCTATTTTTTTACCTATTTTTTCACTTTGTGTTAAAATTGTATGAATTTGTTCTTGTAGTAATCCTTCCTTGTAGGTATCTCTTGCTCTCTTGAAAGTATAATCAATTCCTAATTTTTCCAATCCGTCTAATAGTCGACTACTCATATTCATTCCATATGATTCATGTTCTCCTGTATGATCTGGTATCAATGAAACAGGTTTTCCAATATGCTCTTCAAGTGAATCTGGAAATCCTGCTGGAATTTTTCTTAATCCATCCAAATCATCTGAATAGGCAATTAATTCTGATTTGTATCCCATATTTTCTAAGGCAAGTTTTACTCCGTATGCTCTGACTGCATCACCTAAACTTCCAATGTGTGGAATACCTGATGCGCCTAATCCACTTTCTACTCGAATTAGACTTGTATCTCTTCCCAATTGTTTTTCTCTTTCAATTAATTCCGATGCTAGTTTGTCAATCCATGTACCTTTTCCTATAACATTTTGTTCAGACATATCTTATCACAACTCCTTTGCCATATATGGTCCATTGATTTTGTATCCCAATTTTCTATAATATTCTCTTGTACCTACGGCACTGATTACACATAATTTATTTGATGATAGATCTGTTGCGGCAATTTTTTCTGCTTCCATCATTAACTTTTTTCCAATACCCTGATGTTGAAAACTATCTTCTTCCTGTTCGCCGATACTGATTGCTTTTCCAAATACATGAAGTTCTCTGACAATTGATGTTTTTTCAGTAATCTCTTGCCTATGTGCATTATTACTTGGTTTTCTTAGCCTCAAAAACCCATATGTTAAGTCATCCTCATCATTAAATGACAAAAAAATCTCTTTTCCACCACATGCACCGTAATCAATCCTTTCCAATTTTAATTCCGGAAATTCTTTTTTATTATTCAAGCCCGCTTCTCTACATCTAATACATTTGCATGATGTACCTTGTCTTTCTAATTCTTGATGAACTTTTTGCCTCAAATTCCCCATTTTTGGCCCATCTACAATTTCATCAATTGTTATCTCTCTCTGAATTCTCATAATTCGCATCCATTTTGGTATGCTCTTTTTGGATTCACTCAAGACGGTGATCATTTCTTCAGTTGAATATGGTTTATAATTTCCTAACTTGTAATCATCATAAAGTGGGGTATCTTTCAATACTAATGCAGGATAAATTTTTAGCATATCTGGTTTGAATTCATCCATTTCAAATAATTTTTTAAAATCTGCAATGTCTTCTTTTGGACTCATGGTTGGAAGTCCTGGCATCATATGTGCCACAATTTTATATCCTGCATCTTTTGCAATCTGAAACGAACTAATCACTTGTTGTAAATCATGTCCTCTATTGACTATGTTGTATACTCTTTCAGTTAGACTTTGAACTCCAATTTCAACTCTGGTTATTCCATAATCTAGCATCATGTCCACATGTTTTTGTTGGCAATAATCTGGTTTTGTTTCTATGGTGAAACCAACATTCCTCATTTTTGACTTTTCATTATTCTTTTTTGCATCTTCTAAACTATTTGATTCGAATCCATTAATTGCATCATAGCATGATCTAATAAAATCACGTTGATAATCATCTGGCATGAATAGGAATGTTCCACCTACAATTACTAATTCTAGTTTTGTAGGATCATGACCAAATGCAATTAATTGTTCAATTCTACGTTTTATTTGAATTCCTGGTTCATATTCATCCTCTATTGCACTGAGTGTTACTGGTTCTTTTCCTGTGTAACTATTTGGGGTGTTAACATCTACTCCACCTGGACAA
The DNA here is from genome assembly GCA_028242535.1 of Candidatus Nitrosopelagicus sp. Classification (GTDB taxonomy): domain Archaea; phylum Thermoproteota; class Nitrososphaeria; order Nitrososphaerales; family Nitrosopumilaceae; genus Nitrosopelagicus. The sequence goes on from JAOJYB010000021.1 coordinate 6,174, forward strand.
AAAGTGCATCTTCCATGTGGACAGGCAAAAGGTTTTGGCATTATTGCTATCACTGCAACTCCTGAGGCTGTTTTTACTGGTTTTTTTAATAAAATTTTTTGAAGTTTTGAGAATTGTTTTTCTGTTGCGGATGATAATATTTCTGAATTTTTAGGTAGTCTTTCTAATGAATATTTTGCACATATTTCTTTTATTTCATTTTTTAACTGATTTTTCTCTAGATCCTCAATTTGAGACAATCTTTCACAAATTTCTTTACATGCATGTAAAAAACTTTCACTTATTTTTTGCATGCTCTATGCAAATTAATGC
>JAOJYB010000022.1 GCA_028242535.1 Candidatus Nitrosopelagicus sp.
CAAACGTAACTGTTGTTCTACTTGGAACTCCTGACAAAATTAAAACTGAAGAAAGTAGTTGGAATTGGTCATTACTTGAAAAAATGCCTTCTGTTAAACTAATTACAGGTAATTCTACAAACTTTGATTTTAAACCAGATATTATTATTGATGGAATTTTGGGTACCGGGATTACAGGTGATATAAGAGAGCCTTATGCATCTGCAATTAATTTCATTAATCAAACTGATTGTTACAAATTTGCAGTTGATGTTCCATCTGGAATGGATCCTCAGACAGGTGAAACTGCTTCACTTTTTACCAAATGTGATATGACTGTAACTTTTCATAAAATGAAACAAGGAATCCCAAAAAGAAAAGATTTGACTGGAGAGTTATTTGCTGAAAAAATAGGAATTCCGCCTGAAGCAGAGATCGATGTTTTGTGATAGTCCATCAAATTCCAGTAGGACTGATGCAAAATTTTTCTTACATTGTTGAAGATGAGTCAACACATGAATCGATTGTAATTGATCCATCATGGGATTTAGAAAAATTAATTGTTATAATTGATGAACAAAATCTTAATCCAAAATATATTGTCAATACGCATTGGCATGATGATCATACAAGAGGAAATGAAGAATTGGCAAAGAAATTGTCTGTAAGGATTATACAACACGAAGCATCAACTTTACAAAATGACATGACTGTGAAAAATGGTGATTCAATCAAATTTGGATGCTCAGAACTTGTTGTGTATCACACACCTGGTCATTCTAAAGACAGTATTTGTCTTGTAGGTGACGGAAAAATCTTTTCAGGTGATACTCTCTTTGTTGGAAATTGTGGAAGAATTGATCTTCCTGGAGGTAGTGCAAATGAACTTTATCACAGCTTATTTGATGTACTACACAGTTTGGATGATAATCTTGTATTGTATCCTGGTCATGATTATGGTATGGCTGCAACGTCTACTATTGGAAATGAAAAAACTACAAATCCTGTAATGCAAAAGATGAATGAAGATTCTTTTGTAGATAGAATGGGTGGATAATATGTCAATTACATACCACGGAGATGTGGACAATGCAAAAAAAATTATTCAAGATCTTTCAAAAAAACGATTTACTTTTGGTTTAGTTGCATCATATAGTGAAACCTGTGAAATTCCTGGAATTACTATTGCTGGAGCTGACAAGGAATTTCTGAAATTTACTGCACCTGCAGATTCTGAATATATTGAATATGGAAAATGCATCTGCATACCTGGAATTCCTATATCTCCTGATGGAAAACCTACGCCTGCATTATTGACTCGTGTTTCATTAAATGCTGCAAAAATTCCACATTTTGTTGTAAATGCCGGAAGTAAAGTTGCTCCATCCCTATGTTATTTTGACGCTGATATACTTCCAGGAAAAAACATTTCTGAATCTCCTGCAATGTCAATTCAACAAGTAAAATCTGCAATTGAATATGGAAAAAACTTAGGCAAAATTATGTCACAAAATACTGATTGTCTTGTTATTGGTGAGTGTATTCCTGGTGGCACTACTACTGCACTTACAGTTTTGAGAGCATTTGGATTGGAATGTAATGTTAGTTCTAGCATGCAAAACAATCCTTTAGATCTAAAAAATAAAATTGTTCTAGATGCACTAAAACGCAAAAAATCTGATGATCCATTGGAAATAATTGCTAATTTTGGCGATCCTATGATGCCCGTTTGTGCAGGCATGTTGTCATCTGCATCAGAAAACTGTCATGTAATATTGGCAGGTGGTACACAAATGCTTGCTGTACTACAACTTGCAAAACATCTTGGTTACAATGCAAAAAATTCTGCAATTGGATGCACTTCTTACATAGTTGATGATTCTCAAGCAAAATTTCTTGAAACTTTATATCAAATTGATAATATTGCGGTTCTTTCATGTGATCCTTGTTTACATAACTCTCAACATTTTGGATTTCGTTCTTATGCGGATGGTTTTGTAAAAGAAGGTGCAGGAGCTGGTGGTGCTATAATAGCATCTTTACTAAAGACAGAAAATTCTATAGAGAAATTGTTTGCTTTGTTTGAGCAAGAATACAAAAGAATATCTACTTCACAGTAACTGATTTTGCTAAATTTCTAGGATAGTCCGGATCTGTATCTTTTTCTAAAGCTGCATAATATGCAAGTAATTGTATCGGAATTATCTCAATTAATGGATATGATACTTCTTCCATCTCTGGAATCTCTATCCAATAGTCATATACTGAATTTTTCTTATTTGAGATTCCAATAATCTTTGCACCTCTAGCCTTAATCTCATTTGCACTGTTTAACGTATCTTGATATGTTGAATCCTCAGGATTGATTATGATTACATATACATTTGAATCCATTAACGCAAGTGGTCCATGCTTTAATTCTCCACCTGGAATTCCTTCTGCGTGAATATAGGTTAATTCTTTTAATTTTAGAGCTGCCTCTTTTGCAATTGGAAAATGAATTCCACGTCCCAATATGTAGATGTCTGATACTTCTTTCAGATCTTTAGCTAATTCTTTTATTTTAGAATCATTATCTAAAACCTTTGAAATTCCATTAGAAATTTTCCCCCAATCCAAATTCATACATTGATTACATATTTTGTTTGTAATTTTATATAATATGGCGAGTTGTGATGTAAAACTTTTGGTTGCAGCAACGCCTATCTCAGGTCCACAATTAAGATTAATTACTGCATCTGATTCTTGTGATAAAGATGAATTTAGATGATTAACAATTGATAATATTTTAGAATTTGATTCTTTTGCAATTTTTACGGCTTCTAATACATCTGCACTTTCTCCACTTTGTGAAATTGCTATCAGTGTAGAATTTTCTTCAATACTATCTGGTGAAAACGGTAATTCGCTAGAAATTATTGGTTCTATCTTTAATTTTGCATATTTGGAAAATAAATATTTTGTAACCCTTGCAGCGTTATAGCTTGTTCCACTACCCGTAATGTATAGATTTTTTGCCTTTGAAATTAAATTGACGATATCTTCAATTCTCTCATCATTTCCTGCTTTGATTATTGTTGAAGATTGTTCTGATATTTCTTTTAGTGTAAAGTGTGCATAATCTCCTTTATAGACATCCGCAAACTCTTTTGAAACTTTAGTAATTTGATATTCTGCTTTACTACCATCAAATTTTGAAATGCTCAAGCCATTTTGATTAATTATGACAAAATCTTCATTATTTAAATAAACTACATCGTCAGTTTTTTCAATAAAACCAAGTACATCACTAGAAAGATAATGACTATTTTTTCCAATTCCTACAATTAATGGTTCATGAAATCTAGCAGCTGCTAATGTACCATCTTCAAAAATTACCACAAATGCAAAATGTCCTTTTAATTCTGAAACAGTTTTGATCATGGTTTGTTTTACATCTTTTAACTCATCAAAATTTGATTGGATGAGATTTGCTATAACTTCGGTATCTGTATCACTTTGAAATTTGAATCCCTTTGATGAGAGCATCTCTTTGATTTCTTCATAATTTTCAACTATTCCATTGTGTACTATAGCAATTTTACCTGAATTACTTGGATGAGGGTGAGCATTTTTGTCTGTAACTTCTCCATGTGTTGCCCATCTTGTATGACCAATGCCGACCATTCCTGGAAGATTATCTAACTGAACCTTTGTGTTTACTTCAACAACTCTTCCTACACCTTTTTTCACAAGAATTTCACTATTTGATTTTGTTGCAACACCCACGCTATCATAACCCCTATACTCCATTTTTTGTAATCCTTTTACAAGAATTGGCGCTGCCAAATTTTTCCCATAATATCCTATGATTGAACACATCTTGCTAACACAACTTGA
>JAOJYB010000023.1 GCA_028242535.1 Candidatus Nitrosopelagicus sp.
TCTATGTCTCTTTGAAATCTTTTCTTGCCCATAAATTTTGTTTGCTAGAGTATTTGGTTTGACATTGATCTCGTTTGCCCCTAATCTTAATGATCCTCCCATATTTGTAACATCATCTTGTTCTGGAAGTAAATCTATTATCGGATTACTAGTTTTTTCTTCAATTTCTGTTGAATTTGCATCTGAATAATTACAAACATTTCTTGCAAATGATACTGCAGCCAATTGAAATCCAAAACAAATTCCCAGGTATGGGATATTATTTTCTCTAGCAAAATTCGAGGTGTTTATTATTCCCTCTGAACCTCTAGTTCCAAATCCTCCCGGAACTAATATCCCATCATACTTTGATAATGTATCTACATTTCCATTAATATTTTCTGAGTCAATCCAGTCAATTGTAATTTTTTTCCCAATTACAGCTGCTGCATGTTTTAATGCATGATTAACACTAACGTAACTATCTGCCAATGTTACATATTTTCCCACCATTGCAATATTGATTGGGGCTCCTTCATTCTGTAGTGAGTTTACTATTTTGTTCCATGTATCCCAATTTTGTGACGCATTAACATATCCAATTTTATTAAATTTCTTAAAAATAACATCAACTAGTCCTTGTTCATATAGAATTTCTGGAACTTGAAAAATTGAATCAACGTCATGACATGAAAGCACATCATTATTTGTTACATTTGTAAACATTGAAATTTTATTTCTTGTTTTATCTTGTAGTGGCATGGAACATCTTACACATAACACATCTGGCTGAATTCCAATTCTTCTCAACTCCTGAACACTATGTTGTGTGGGTTTAGTTTTTTGCTCTCCCACAACCTCTAATGATGGAGCTAATGTTACATGAACAAAAATTACATTTTCGGAACCTTCTTCAACTCTAATTTGTCTTAACGCCTCTAAAAATGGCAAACTCTCAATATCTCCAACGGTTCCACCACATTCTACTACAAGTATCTCTAATTCTTCATCCGTAGCAATTTTTTTTATTCTATTTTTTATCTCATCTGTCACATGTGGTATTATTTGAACACATGCTCCCAAGTATTCTCCTTTCCGTTCTGATTCTATGACACTTGAATAAATTTGAGCAGTTGTAATGTTATGAGATTTTGGTATATCCTGATTAAGAAATCGTTCATAATTTCCTATATCCATATCACATTCTCCTCCATCATCTGTTACGAAGACTTCTCCATGTGCAATTGGATTCATTGTCCCTGCATCATAATTCAGGTATGGATCAATTTTGACGCAAGAAACTTTCTGATCTGATAATTGTAATAATTTACAAATTGAAGATGAAACTACACCTTTGCCTAATCCAGACATAACTCCGCCTGTAACAAAAATAAACTTTGTCTGCATTTTAATTCTATAAACTTCTTATTTTTATTCTATTCGCTTATCTCGTTTCTTTCTTTAGTCTTTTTGTAAATATTTCAATTCGGCTGTGAATCTTATTTGCAGGCGTGTTTTCCATGATCTTTATGTTTGCACTTCCAACAATTACTGCATTTGCACCATGTGAAACATACTTTTGAACATCTTTTTCAGTAGATACCCCAAATCCTACTCCTACGGGGATTTTCCCATTTGCAATTTTTTTTGTATTTTTTAGTGCATCGATTGTATACTTGTGAATTTTAGTTTGAACTCCTGTTGTACCAAAAACTGCAACCATATATAGAAATCCTGATGTTGATTTGATAATTTTTTTCAGTCGATTATTTTCTGTATTTGGGGATACAAGAAATATTGTATCCATGTCATTTTTCTTTGCTGCCTTGATATATTCATCTGATTCTTCTATTGCCATGTCTGGTAAAATCAGTCCATCTATACCTGCTTTTTTTGCACGTGAAATGAATTTCCGATATGTTTGATTATACAAGATGTTTGTATATGTCATTAACACTAGTGGAATATCTGACTCTTTCCGAATTTTTTTTACAATTGTAAAAAAATCATCAATTTTTGTTCCATTATTCAATGATTCTGTACTTGCCATCTGAATTGTTGGTCCATCTGCAATTGGGTCTGAAAATGGAAATCCTAATTCAATAATGTCTGTCCCACCACGAATCAGTCCTCTAACTGCGGATAATGTTGCTTTTTCTGATGGATATCCTGCCATTATGTATGAGATTAGCGCTGCCTCGTTGTTTGATTTTAACTGATTAAATTTATCTTGTATTCTTGACATTTGCTAAATACTCCTTTACTATGTCGATGTCTTTGTCGCCTCTACCTGATAGTGTAACAATAATTGATTCTGTTTTTTTCATCTTCTTTGAAATTTTAATTGCATATGCTATTGCATGGGCTGATTCTAATGCAGGAATTATCCCTTCTGTTCTAGTCAGTATTAAAAATGCATCAATCACTTCATCATCAGTTACAGCTTTGTATTCTACACGATTTTTATCTTTAAGATATGCGTGTTCTGGTCCAACCCCTGGATAATCTAATCCTGCAGAAATACTATGTGTTTCACTAATTTGTCCATCCTTATCTTGCATTAGATATGTCATCATTCCATGTAATACTCCTTTTTTTCCAGCAGTAAGTGGAGCTGAGTGCAATTTTGTTTTTATTCCTTTTCCTCCTGCCTCTATTCCTATAATTTTAGCATTAGTGCCAATTAGTGGATAAAATGTTCCTATAGCATTAGAGCCTCCTCCTACACATGCAATTACTACATTTGGAATCCTCTTCATCTGTTTTTTAATTTCTGTACCAATCACTGCTTGAAAATCTCTTACCATTAGTGGATATGGGTGAGGGCCTACAGCTGAACCTAGTAAATAATACGTTGAATCAACATTTGTAATCCAATCTCTCATTGCTTCATTTATTGCATC
>JAOJYB010000024.1 GCA_028242535.1 Candidatus Nitrosopelagicus sp.
TTTAGATTCATTTGTGTTATCAAGTAAAACAAAAGTATTGTAACCATGATTTCTATAAAAAATTGATAGTGGTAAAACTGAATTTTTGTTATACGCTGCTACTATGTTAAGAGGATTCATCGAAATATTTGGGTCTTGTAAGAATTTATCAAATGCGTTAAGATACATTGTATCTGAAATAGTCTCTACAACGATCACTGGTCTAGAATTATATCCTATTTGTCTATCTAGGATTGATTCTACTAGGCCTCTTGATAAACCATAAAGAATTGGCGTCAATGTTAAATCATCGGCATTCCAGTAATCATAATAAATTCTACTCAAATGTTTTTTCTTATCTAATTCAACTACCAATAGATTGCCTGGTGCGTAATCAAAAATCATGAAAGGTGAATGTGTAGCGTATAACACCTGGTTTGAACCTGCTAAACTTTTCAATAAATCTGAAATACCACGTTGTTGTGTTGGGTGCAAGTTTCTTGCAGGTTCATCTAAAAGCAAAATCGCCTCTTTTAATTCAGCTTTTTGAGTCTCTGCAGCAAAGTTTACAATAAATGAAAATGTCCATTTGAATCCTTCAGCTCGTCTATTAAGTAATCCTGTATTTGTAACGGTTCCATCTTTATGTACATCTGATATTACGACACTTATTACATTATTTGGATTCAACCTTAATTCCACGTGGATTGGATCACCTTTCCAAGCAGGATTTAATTTTTCAGTGAGTCTCTTACTACATGTATTTAGTAATTTAATTAGTTGTGATGGACTATTTTTTGCCTCTTCTAATTTATCTACATCTAATTCTGCAAGATAAAATAAGTTATCTACCGTTTCTGCCTTGTCAAATTCTTCTTCTCTAAACTCTATACTTGGACCAGTTTTATCTCTGTTGTATTCATTCAAGTTTACATTTCCTATAATTTTTTTATAATCCGAAAAATACACGAATCTTGGATGCAAATTAGAATCTATGAAATTCTCTAATGCCATTTTCTCTGTGGTTCCTACAAGTAAACTTTGAAAATTAGTATCATTTTCTTCTGAAATATTATTCCATTCTTCTATGACTTGTGGCTCATCTGCTGCTGAATTTTATGAGTTTATCAGGAAAAAATTCATTAAAACTAAATTACTAAAACCAAAATCAAGTAGAAAATCTAGCAGTGAATTATATTGTATTTGTATGGGATACCTTAATCCTGAAAAATCTGAATAATTTCATCAATTTCACAGTCTGTTCTAAACCCACCTGGATTTAATGATGTCATTGATGCATTGTATCCTTGTGATTTCAATCTCTGAACAGCATCAGTTAGTTTCAATGGTGCAGATTTTATCATTGATGCAATTTCATCTAATGTATAATATGTTGCTGGAAGGTCTGCCTCTAGCTCTGATCTTTCAATAATCCTTTCACATCTTTTATTTACTATAAGATCATCTTTCACATCTCTCATTTTCTTTACAAATTCTTTTTCAAATAATTTTCCTATCCATAGTGGACCAGCTATTTCAGTTTCATGACCGCATTTTCTGCATTCAGTTTGTCTTATAGTCTCTGTATGACGATCTTTACAATTTCTACAAAAAATTATGTATCCAATTTTCTCCTCTTTTTCAGGTGTATTCAAAATTTTCATATATGTTCTATAGTAATGCATGTCATGATCAACAAACAAGGGCTGAAATGAAATATCTAATCTCCCAGCAACAAAACTCACACATCCTAAAACTAGTCTAATTGCAATCTCATTACTAAATTCAGTTTTAACTGGTGTTCCATAATATCTTCTCTTGGCAGCTTTATTGAATAAACCATGTAAAACTTGAAGATCAGTTGCAGTAAGTGCTAACATACCACTATGCATAGTTGCTCTTATGGCACAATCAATGTATTTTGATGGTGATCCAAATGGATCAATATCTACAATTGACGCACGTTCATTCATTCTTGAATGAGAACTAAGAAATCTACACGTTTCATTTTCAGAAATCTCAAAATTTTCTAAATTGTTTATCTTTGCTGACTTTAACGCAATTTCAAGTGCATTAGGATTAACATCATTCACAATCACCTTTTCAACTCCTTTTACCTCGTTTGCAACTCTTAATCCTCTTGCACCTAGTCCGGATAATCCATCAAAGAAAATTTTTGGAAATTTATAATCTTTCCAAAATGCTGAACATACAATTATTGATAAATCTCTACTCAAACTTGCTCTTGGATTAAAAAATGCAGGCTCTTTTGGTGGAACTTTCTCTGTCATAGAACCTTTTGGAACCAGTAATTTTGTACTTCCCTCCGTGATTTCAGTGATTTCTTCATTCATTCTTGTCGTCTATGAAATCAAATCCCCTATATTCTAATACGTGTATACAAGTAAAAATTTGTGAAAATCTGTGGTGTGGATGAAGCAGGTAGAGGTTCAATGATTGGTCCTCTTGTAATTGCTGGAGTTAGTATTGAGAAAAAGAATATCGGCAAACTACGTAAACTCGGTGTCCGTGATTCAAAAAAACTCAGTCCTAAAAAACGTGATTTTTTGTATAAAGAAATTCTAAAAATTGTTGACGATTATCATGTGATTAGAATTCCTCCAAAAACTATAGACAAGTATGTCTTCAAGCATAACTTGAATCATCTGGAAGC
>JAOJYB010000025.1 GCA_028242535.1 Candidatus Nitrosopelagicus sp.
TGAGTGTTATGGTTTCTAATGTGGATGATCAGGCAGCATTAACAGTTAGAAAACGTGGAGAATCATCGACTGCATTATACAATCTTTCAGTTGGTCAACAGATTGGAGTTAGAGGTCCATATGGCAATTCATTTGAAATTAAAGATGGAAAAATACTCTTAATTGGTGGTGGAACCGGATTAGTTCCTTTAATGAGATTAATAACATTCTCTAATCCCTCAAATCATATAACCATCTTAATAGGTTCACAAACAAAAAATGAAGTCTTTTTTGAAGAAACAGCAAAAAAATTGCTAGTAAAAAAATCCCATGAAATCATCCCTGTTACGGAAGATGGAAGTTATGGTGAAAAGGGCTATGTCACTGATGTCTTGGAAAAACTTCTAGAAAAAAACACGTATGATGCCATATACACATGCGGTCCTGAATTAATGATGTACAAAACTGTTCAAATGGCCCAAAAAAAAGGAATCTTTGTTCAAGCAAGTTTAGAGCGAATGATGAAATGTGGTGTTGGTATATGTGGTAGTTGTTGTGTTAATGATATTCTTGCTTGTCGTGATGGAACTATTTTTGACGGTGATCAACTATCACAGAAATCTGAGTTTGGTCACTCTCATAGAACAAAATCTGGAATCTTAGAAGAAATTTAGTAATAGAGTCCAAGCAAGGTTTAAACTCAATGATTTTTCAAGCTGATTAGATAATAAATGGCAACTCCAAAAATAGTTCTAACTGCAGATAGAACTCTAATGTCTCCATATAGAGGAATTTCTCTTGCAACTTTTTTTGGATGTGCTCCTGCAATTGATCCTAATCGTGATAAAAACAGTTTTTGGTATAAAGTATTAAAAAATCAAGTAACTCCAAAAATATTATTTGATTTTATTTGTAATTGGTCGCCTGATATCAATGGCGTAGCAAAATTTGCTCCATATGGATTAAGAAAAGTTGAAGCTGGGTTATTACGTGATGGTTTTGCACGAAAAGATGTAGTCATTGCACATCCCAATCACATTGAAAAATTCATTGGTCCTGAAACTGAAGTAGTTGGAACATACGAAATGGATCCTCTTGGAATGGGTCCTGTAACAATGACATTCACCTTTGGACGAAAACAAACCTCATATGATGAATTTTACAATGCAGAATTACATAGAAGAATTAATGCTGCAAAGAAAAAAAATGGTAGTCATGCTAAAGTTATTGCAGGTGCATCTGGTACATGGCAATACAACTATGCTCCTGAAAAAATTGAAGAATATGGATTGTATGCAATTCTTGAGGGTGAATTAGGTGGTATTGCTCCTGAAATTGACGGACATGCTGGTAGATTTTTCAATTATTTGATAGATGGACAATTTGAAAATATGGATCCTTTCCGAAAAAGAAAAGATTTCAAAGTTGATATTAAAGAATTCAAACGTGGTGATAAAACACATCATGGACGCTTTGTTAATTTCTGGGATAGACCTGATTTAGATGACATTCCTAACATTGTAGAACCAAGTATGCACGGAATGGTTGAAGTAATGCGTGGCTGTGGTCGTGGATGTAAATTCTGTGATGTAACACTTCGTTCTTTGAGGTATTACTCTCCTGAAAAAGTCAAGAAGGAAATTGAAGTTAATATTAAAAAAGGTGGAATGGATAGAGCATGGATTCACAGTGATGATATCTTTGTTTATGGAATGGATATTAAAACTGCCAAAAACATGGAGCCAAATAGAGATGCACTAGAAGATTTGTTTAAAGCAATCATGTCAACTGGTGTTAAACATACCAATCCAACTCATGGAACACTTTCAGGAGCAATTGCAGATGAGCGACTTGTTCCAAGTTTATCAAAAATTACAAATGCTGGACCTGATAATTTAACTGGAATTCAATGTGGACTTGAAACTGGTAGTACAAGATTAATTGAAAAGTATGCTGATAGAAAACTTGCACCATACAGTCCTAGTGAATGGCACTGGGTAGTAAAAGAAGGTGTAAAAACACTTAATGAAAATTATTGGATTCCTGCATTTACTTTGATTATGGGTTTGGATAATGATGAACAACCTGAAGATGGCTGGGAAACTATTCGATTAATCAGTGAGTTAGAGAGGGAACAGCCTGAAGCAATGTTTACTGCTACTCCTCTGACATTTGTTCCAATAGGATTACTGGAGAAATCAGAATTTTATGATATGGGTCAAGATAATGACCCAACCCAGTTAGGTGTCATGTACAAGACTTGGCAACATAACTTCAAGTATGGAATTCAAAAATTCATGACTAAGACTGGAAAACATGGTACTGCTGGAAAACTAAAGGCTACTGCATTTAATGGACTTGCACGTTCATTAGGTGGTGTCCCATTAGGTGCTATGGAAAGGTATGCTAGACGAAAAGGTCCAGAGCATGAGCGT
>JAOJYB010000003.1 GCA_028242535.1 Candidatus Nitrosopelagicus sp.
TTCATTAACAATTGTCTTCAATGCCTCAAGTTTTTGTTTGATATGTTCTGGATCTTGTGATAATGAATCTTTTAGTTCCTTAATTGCATCTGTAATTTGAATGCCTTTCTCTTGAGGAATTTTATCTTTAAGATCTTGATTAACTAATTTTTCAGTAGTGTAGATGAAACTTTCAGCTTCATTTTTAATATCAACTGATTCTTTCTTCTTTTTATCCTCTTCAGCAAAGTTTTCAGCATCTTCTTGCATCTTTTTAATTTCATCATCTGACATTTTTGTTGTTGATTGAATAGTAATTTTTGCATCTTTTCCTGTTCCCATATCTTTTGCAGTAACATTTAAGATTCCATTAGCATCAATGTCAAATTTTACATTAATTTGTGGTACACCTCGTGGTGCTGGAGGGATATCAGTTAGATTAAAGCTGCCTAATGATACATTATCTGCCACCATTGGTCTCTCACCTTGAACAACATTGATAGTAACTGCAGTTTGACTATCTGCAGCAGTTGTAAACGTTTTATCTTTAGATGTAGGGATTGTTGTATTTCGTTCTATGATTGGTTCTCTTACACCACCTAGTGTTTCAATTCCTAAAGTTAATGGAGTTACATCAAGTAAAACTATATCACTAGTTACATCACCTGCAATAATTCCTGCTTGAACTGCTGCACCGAATGCAACAGCCTCCATTGGATCAACTCCAGATTCAGCCTCTTTTCCAACAGCGTCACTCACAAATTTTTTTACAATTGGCATACGTGTTGGACCACCTATCAAAACAATTTTTGTTATATCAGATGTAGATGTTTTTGCATCTTCTAATGCTTTGTCAATAGATGATTTGCATCTTTGGACAATCGGACCTACCAAATCATCTAGTTTTGCTCTTGTAATTTTTACTTCAAGATTTTTTGCACCAGATGAATCTTGAGCGATAAATGGAAGATTTACATCAGTTTCCATAACAGTTGATAATTCAATTTTTGCTTTTTCTCCAGCCTCTTTGATTCTAGCTACAGCAGTACTATCACTAGACAGATCAATTCCTTCTTTTTTCCTAAATTCGTCAATAACATAATCAATTATGGCTTGATCCATATCTGCACCTCCCAATTTTGTATCACCAGATGTGCTCATTACTTCAAAGACACCTCCTCCCATCTCCATGATTGTAACATCAAGAGTACCGCCACCAAAATCGAAGACGAGTATTTTCATATCTTCTTTATTTTTATCTAATCCAAATGCGAGTGATGCTGCAGTTGGTTCGTTGATAATTCTTACAACTTCCAATCCAGCAATTGTTCCAGCATCTTTTGTTGCTTGTCTTTGATTATCATTGAAGTATGCCGGGACGGTAATTACGGCCTTGTTGATTGTATCGCCGGTAAATGCTTCAGCATCACGTTTGATTTTTTGAAGTATAAATGCAGAAATTTGTTGAGGCTTGTACTCTTTTCCTTGTATTTTGTACAAGAAATCTTCTCCCATTTTGCGTTTTGCCTCACGAATAGTGTTATCAGGATTTGTAACTGCTTGCCTTCTTGCAGGTTCTCCTACTAAGAGTTCTCCATCTTTAGAAAATGCTACAACAGATGGAAATGCTTTTCCAGCTACAGTTGTACCTTCAGCTGCAGGAATTAGTGTTGGTTTGCCACCTTGCATTACAGATGCTGCAGAGTTACTTGTTCCCAGATCAATTCCAATTATTTTTTCAGCCATAGTTTACACCTTTTTTTCCATTTCTTTTTTCTTCGACACAATGACCTTTGATGGTTTTAAAATACCTTTCTCAGAAATGTATCCTTTTGCAACTTCTTGAATAATCGTCCCATCATCCAAAGTATCATCTTCAACCATAGAAACTGCTTCATGTATTTGGGGGTCAAAGATTTCTCCAACCGCATCTATAGGTTTGATGTTATTTTCGGCTAGAAGGTTTTCCATATTTTTGATGACTGCATTTATTCCATTGATGTCAACATTTTCTTTAGATAATGCATTTTCAGCACGAATAAAATCTTCATAAATATTAATAAAATTAAGTAAAAGACTATTTATTTTGTCAGAAACTCTTTGAGAAATTTCAACTTTTGTTCGTCTTTCTAAATTTTGATAATCAGCTAATGCTCGTTGCAGTTTTTCATCATAATCTGATAATTTTTTTTCGTAAGTTTGGATTGTTTTATCTAATTCTAAAGACATGGTTTCGTTTACTTCAGTATCTGTTGATTCAGGTTCCATTTCTTCTACATATTTTTTATCTTCAGACATAATATTTCATTAGATTATGATAATATTATTTTTTCGATATTAATTGGCATAGAGGATTGGCTTTGAGTAGGATTAGTTCATCATCTTTGTTGTATTTCATCATATAATCAAAATCATGTTTTGAGCAAACAACTACAATCGTAGTTTTATCATTTTGGAAAATATCAGTAGGTTGACTGATTGATTCAACGTCACCTATGTAGTCTTTAAGCTTAGTCTCTAATTCTTGGAGTTTTTCAATTTTTTCTCCTTTCATTTCATGTTGGTCTAGAGTCCATAAAAGTAGAATTTTTGTTCTACTTGCCTTTAATTCATTTTTCTTTAAAATTAATCTAGTTTCATCAATCAATCGTTTAATGTATCCATCAATTCCTTTCATGCTTCCATTAATCAAATACATCAAACTACTTGCACCCTCAAATGAACTACTTAAAGCTCTTAAATCAAATAGACCTTCAATTATGTCGTCAAGAAAAATTTCTCCTAGTCTTTCAGAATTTAGATCTGATTTAGTTGCAGAATCTTTAGCAAATTTACAAACTTCAAGAATACTTGTTTGACTAGAAAATTGCTTCAAGATATCTATAGCGTGAAAATATTCTGATGAACTTAATGTTAAAAAATTAAATGTTTTATCACTAGAAAGTAATTTTTTCAGAATTTCATTTTCTTTTCCATTTGATGAACCTATGTATGATTTTTGAGTAATATCGTTAGATAATGGATAGTAAAAATATGAGACATTTTTACCTACTTTCAATCCCGTGACATGTTCCAATAATGAAATATTCTCAGAATTTCCACCAAATCCAGTACCTAGCCCATAAATAATTATACAACCTTTTTTGATATTTGAAACTGCATCTTTGAATTTAGAATTTATTTCAATTTTGATGTCTTGTCCAGTTTTTCGTATTCTTGGTGCAAAAATTAGTACTTGTGCTTTAGATATCGCAGCATCAATTGATGTCATGGCAAGTAATGGTTCATCATCTTTTAGTGCTTGGACAGAGGGATATGACTTTGCAATATCTTGTTTGATCGATATGGCAGAAGGAGTAGATTCATCAATTATTTGAACATCACCGCCGTTAAGAGCAATTTGACATGCAATAGAATAACCTTCAGTGCTTAGTCCATAAACTACAACTTTTGTTGCCATTAAGGACTATAATATCAAGACTAAGAAATACTTATTGCAGTTATGTATGAAGTTTTAATACTTGAAGATCTGGTTTGATATTCTTACACCAAAACAATACTTGTTTTTTGAATATTTTATTCAAAAACTTCAAAAACAACACAAAATTCTTTGCACATCTAGAAAATATGAACAAGTTAACGGTATTAGAAAATTTGGTTCGATTAATCCAATTATAATTGGAAAGCATGGAGGAAAAAATAACGTAAATAAATTATTGGCAAGCTTAGATAGAAGCAAATTATTAACAAAGAAAATTGAAAAAAATGACCCAGATTTATTAATCAGTTTTTGTTCTCCAGAAGCATCAAGAGTTGCATTTGGATTAGGACTTCCACATATTGCATTCTCTGATTCCCCTCATGCTAACGCAGTAATGAGATTAGCACTCCCTTATACTACAAAATTGTTGACACCATGGATTATTCCAAAGAAAGACTTTGAAGGATTTGGGATAGATTATAAAAATATTATAAACTATAGAACAATTGATGCTGCAGTAATTATTAAAAATTATAAAAAAAATAAACAAAAGAAATCAAATCTTAGAAAGATGATTCTCATTCGTCCTGAAGAATCAGAGGCTGCATACATTACAAAAAAGAGTAAAACTGTAAAAATTCTTAAGAAAATTATAGAAAAATTTCCTGATGAACAAAAAATTGTATTATCCAGATATAAAGAACAGACTATCGAATTAAAGAAAATTTTTGGTACAAGTATTTGTCTTTTATCAAAACCCGTTAGCGGTAAAGAATTATTAAACAACGTAGATTGTTTTATTGGTTCAGGAGGGACAATGACTGCTGAATCAGGATTATTAGGAATTCCAACTATTTCATTTAATGCAATACCAAACAGAATTGAAGATTTTTTGGTTAAAAAGAGAATAATTGTTAGAAGTGAGAACCCAGATAGAATTTCTAGAGAAATTTATCAGTCATTGAATAACACCCAGATTATAAAGAAAAGAAAAGAAAATGCTAGAAAATTAGTTATGTCATTCGAGGATCCATATCAAGTTCTTTTAAAAACAATCAGGACATTATAAAATAATATTATAGGGGTAAATTGTTTTTTATTCAGAAGCCCAGTAGTGTAGCGGCAAGCATAGGGGCCCTTGGAGCCTTTGACCTCGGTTCGAGTCCGGGCTGGGCTATACTTTTTTTAAAAATCTAACTTTGTTAGTAATTTCGTGGCAATAACAAATAGAATTGCTGCTAAGGCAACTAAAAGTAGCATTTCAGTAATTACAAAATCCGTAACTTGACCAAAAATTCCTGCTCGTATAACATCCACCAAGTAAGATAATGGATTTAGATAAAATATAGTTGCTAACGGTTGTGGTGCACCTTGAACAGGATAAAATGCTGTACTTGCAAATGCACAAAAAAGAAATACAGTGTTAATTATTACATTAAATCCTTCACTAGAACGTAGTTTTGTAGAAATTATTGATGCAATTGAACCAAATAATATTGCACCAACTACTGAACCAAAAATTATTAGCGGAATAGTCACAATACTAAATTCAACAGAGTCAAAAAATACAGGATAACCAACTGCTGTAATTAATGCAGCACTAAATAATCCAATAATTCCAATTGTTACAATGTTACTTAGTATGTAATGAGTTCTGGTGAATGGGCCAGACATGATTTGTTCAAACATACCATGACGTCTATCATTCCAAATGATTATTCCAGAAATCAATGTACTATTCATAATGTTAAAACCAATCATACCAGACGCAAGAAATGCTGGATAATCAAGATTTTTTCCTCCAAATGGAACACTATCAATTAACGAAGTGTAAGCAAAACCTGCTATAAAAATATAGATTAATGGAAAAAGTATTTGCCAAATTATAAATCCAGGATTAATAGAAATTGTTAGATTTCTATTTACTAATCTAATTATTGGATTAATTTGAATCACCCACCACTTTGAGAAATATTTCTTCTAGATTTGTTGGAATTGCTGATAAATCGTTTATTTTAGTCTCAGTTTCATTTAAAATTTTTAAAATATTCAATAATATAATTTCAGATTTTGTAGAAGTAATTACAACAGTTGGTTCAGGTTCTAGTTTAATTTGGCATTCTGGAATCTCAGATAATTTTAATTTTAGTTCTTCAGAAACGGTAGAAATGTGAATTTTAATAGTTTTTTCATAACCAAATCTATTTTTTAATTCAGATGGAGAATCAACTGCCATTATTTTACCATTATTTATGATTGCAATTTTGTCACAAAGATATTCTGCTTCTGATAGAACATGAGTTGTATAGAAAATTGTTAATCCAGATTTTTTTACTTGTTCTCTTAGAAAGTCTAATAATTTTCTTCTTGCAGTAGGATCTAAACCAACTGTAGGTTCATCTAAGAATAATAATTCCATATCATGCATAAATTCTCTTGCTACCTGTACTCTTCTCCGTTGACCTATTGATAGATCCTCCATTTTCTTTTTTCGGATTTCTTCTAAACCAAAAGCAGAAAGTAATTCTTCAGTTCGTTTTTTTCGCGTTTTTTTATCAATATTCCACATCATGCCATATTTATCGAGTGATTTTTCGGCTGAAAGAGTTGGTTCATAGCTAGGTTGTTGTAAAACGACTCCAATTTTTTTTCTAATTTCAAGAGGATGTTTACTCGAATCTATTCCTAATACAGAAATTTCACCATTAGAAGGAGAAATGAGAGTTGTTAAGAGTTTGATGACAGTAGATTTTCCCGCACCATTTGGTCCTAAAAAACCAAAAACTTGACCAGATTCTATCTGAAGATCTATACCATCAACTGCAACCGTAGAAGCATATTTTTTTCTTAAGTTTTTTGTTTCAATACATAACATAATTGAGATTTGTGCAAACCACTAATGTATTTAATGATAATTTTATTAAGAATCTCTTTGTTGTAGTTATAATTGTCAGAATTTGAAGAATTAATATCAAAATTATTGGGAAAAGTTCCTGAATTATCTAGATCGGTAATTGAAGAGAGAATAAACGAGAAAAAAGAAAAAGTTGGTGCAGGGTATTTGACAGATCAGGGAGCAATTTTCTTAGTTGCAGCAGATTTAGGAGTAATATTAGAACAATCACAAAAATCGGAAGTAGCAATAAAGGATCTCTATATTGGTGCCAAAGAAGTAACTTTAGAAAGTAGAGTTTTGAACATTTCACCTACAAAACAGTTTACAAAAAAGGATGGCTCATCATTTTCCTTGAGAACAATTACAGTTTATGATAATAATTCTACTGCAAGTGTAAAACTTTGGGATGAAAAAGCAAATCTTCCAGGAATTGAAGAACTAAAACCTGGAGATTTAATTAAAATTATCAAAGCATATGTAAAATCAGATTTAACAGGAGCACCAACAATAAACATTGGTTCTGGTGCATCAATAGAAACATCACAATCAGAAAGTGATATTGCCTCAATTGATTCAAAAATTATTGATATTAGTGACGCTAAAGAAGATCAAAGAGACATAATTGTTTCTGGAACATTAGGTAGTGCAATGAGTTTACTTGAATTTACAAATTCAAAAGGTCAACCATCAAAGGCTTTGAAGTTTAGACTTAAGGGTAAAAATAAAAATTTGATAAATGTAGTTCTTTGGGGAAAAGATGAATCAATTCTTCCAAATATGATTACTCAAGATGCCAAAGTCAAATTGTTTGGAGTTAGGACAAAGACAGGAATGCAAGGATTAGAAATTCATGGAAATGATGCAACAATAATTGATGTCGAAGGAGATACAGAAATTCAACCAGTAATAGTAAGACTTCTAGCAATTGAAAAGGATCAATCAGGAAATACAACAGGTTTGGCTATAGATAAATCAAAAAAATTAGTTAGAATTACAGATGTTGCAAATACAATAGGCAGTTTTGCTAAAGATGATATTTTAGAATGTATGCCATCAAAGATTTTTGGAAATACAATGCAAATTGATCAAAATTCATTTGTAAGAAAAATAGATGATAAACATGTTCCAACTGTTGCAGAAATTAGAACAAAAATTATAGAAGTTAGTGAAGGTAATGATTATTCAGTAGAAGCAATTGTTCTAAAAGCACCAGAAAGAAAAGATATTCAAACAAAAAAGGGTGACAACATACAACTATCTGAAATGTTTGTTGAAGATGATAGTGGACAAGTTTGGATTAAAGGATGGAGGCAGCAAGCAGACTTGATGGATAATTTTACGTTAGGAGATATAATTACAATTTTAGGAGTTAATGCAAGACCTGGACTAGAAGGAAAGTTAGATTTGGTGTTGACACCTTATTCAAAAATAATTAAGAAAAACTAATCTTTCCAAAATCCTCTTGTCAAAGTATAAGTTTTTTCTGCAATAATGATTTGTTTTATTAAATAATCATCATCATCTTCCAATCTATTTTTTAGAATTCTAGCTCCAGTGTCAGGACCAACTCCATAAGCAGCCATAACAATCAAAGCTGTTTTTCCAAAACTAGCCAATAACGATGATACTTTCCATGCTCGTTTAAAATTTTTATTTTCATCTGGAGTTAATTTTTTTCCTTTATGCTTTTTTTGAATTATTTTTACAAGTTCATGATCGTATTCATAAGTAGAGGTAATCTGTTGACCTTTGCAATATTTGCATCTAAGCAGTTGTGTTTCATTAGCAGTCATAACTCGTTGCCACAATCCACATCGTACACAAATTAATCGTTGTTTTGTTTCCAAAAGGCGTTTTCTAACTTTTAACAACATCTCTTTGTCTATACTTGCAGGATTTGTATACGACATTACAGTTTGATCTAGTACAGGTTCTGCCAATTTAGAGAATTTGTCGACATCAATCCAATCAAACTCTATTTTATTTTGTTTAATTAATTCAATAATTCTTTGAATACCTTCGAGATCAAATTTTTCATGGAATAATTCCCTAAATGCTTCTTTTACAAGAGGTGTGTCAATATTTCGTTCAAAATCATATCTAACTTCATTCTTTACGTAAATATCACTTCTATCATAGAAACCAAATTTCTTTCCTACACAGAATGTTTTCCAGGTAACATCATTTTTGCCTTTTAGTGCTACAGACATTATATCATTAATATCAAAATCAGTAGAGAATACATCAGTAATGTGTTCTTTTGTAAATCTAGATTCAACAGATAAAAGAATTCTATATGCATCAGAACTCGATTTAACTCTAGAAGCTAGAGAAGCATCTAACAATGTTTCTAAAATAACTTTTAATGTTGAATTAATTTTTGTTCCAAAACATGCATGTAGAATTAATACACTTTTTTGAGGAATACGATGTGATTCTATAACAATTGTTTTTTCATCGGGTACTTTGCTAAAATCTAAATTAGAAATAACATCATTCATCATTTTTACTGAACCGTTACGAACTTTAGTTCTTAAAGTTCCAACTTTGTTAGCAGTTTTGAAATCAACAGGTATGTTTACACCTTCCCATTTAGGAACTGGTATTTCTTGTGTAGATCTAATAGGCATGACATTCACTTTAAAGGATTTTTCATCTATGTTTAGAACTCTCCATTGAGACCCACGTAAAACAAAAATTTGATCCTTATCAAGATCACCAACAAATCTTTGATCTAATGTACCAATGAATTTATTCTCTACTATATCAATTACCTTGAATTTTAGAATATCTGGAATTGTAGATAAATTCTGGAAATGATATTTTGTTGCAAAGAAAGCATTATTTTTTTTATATTCAGTTTTTTCTTCGTTAAAAATTATTAATTTACGTGTAGCAAGAATTTCTAAAACATCAAAAAAATCTTCAAATGAGATATCTCGAAATGGATATGCTAGTTTTGTTAATTTAAGCGCAGATTCAATAGGAACGTTTCCTACTTGCATGGATAATCCAACTAAATGGTGTGCAAGAACATCTAGAGATCCATGGTGTATTTTTTGTTCTTCAATTGAACCTTCCTTAATTCGTTCAATTATTGCTTTAATCTCAAATTCATCATCAGCACTTTCAGTAATAATTAGTCCTCTAGCAGAATCACCACGATTATGTTTACTTCTACCAATTCTTTGCATGAATTTTGAAACTTGTCTTGGAGATCCATAATGAATAACTAATTCCACAGAACCAATATCAAGACCTAATTCTAGTGACGAAGTACAAACAACTATACCAGATTTTCCTTCTTTAAGAATATCTTCTGTTTCTTCCCTAACTTGTCTTGAAAGTGAACCATGATGTAATTCAACATTAAGTGATGTTTTTTGTTTTAAGATAGATGATAAACGCTCAGATTCCCCTCGTGAGTTTGTAAATAATAAAACTGGAGAAGTGATCTGTTGTTTTTTCATATATTGAATAATTTCAACGGCAACATCATCCATTATTCCATCAACAAATTTGATATCTACATCATAATTTCTAAGAGATGTATCGTGTATTAGTTGAAATTTTCTTTCTGAACCAACTAAAAAACGTCCAGCTTCGTCAGGATTACCAACAGTTGCAGATAATCCTATACGATGAATTTCATTTTTTGTATTTACTTGTAGGCGTTCAAGACTAAGAGATAACTGGGAACCTCTTTCACTTGCAAGTAATTCATGTACCTCATCAATTATTACCCATTCTAAATCAGATAATGCTTCAAGATGTTTTTTTTGTGAAAGTAAATTTACTAGTGTCTCAGGTGTTGTAATCAAAATATCAGGAGGAGAATCTGCAATTCGTTTTCGGTTTGCCTGAGATGTATCTCCATGTCTAATTTCAATTTTTAATTCTTCATTTTTAGCATAATTAATTATTCTTTTAAAAATATCTCGGTTTAGAGCTCGTAATGGAGTTATGTAAAGAGCTTTTATTTTATTTGGGATTTTTCTAGTTTTTAATTTAGAAAATATTGGTATAGTTGCACATTCAGTTTTTCCAGAACCAGTTGGCGCGATAATCAAGCAATTTTTTTCTCGTAATATTTCGGGTATTGCTTCTTTTTGAATTTCAGTGACTGAATCAAATCCCAAAGATTTGAATTTTTTTGAAATTGCTGAATCAATTATCTTGTTTCTTTTCTTCTCTAAGTCTAGTTCGCTCATAAACCATTACACCAACAATACCCAATGCTAACAAAATTACAGCAATCATAGGAATAGAATCAAAAATATCTGACATGCTATAATTAATTTAATGCATATTAAATAGATTAAGTTTCTTCTATTCCAGAATTTGTTATTTTATAATCAAATTTTGTCTCTTGGATAAAAGGAGTTGTAACTTTACAAGCATAATTATTTTTGATTTTTTCAAGTTGAATTTTTTGATGTACATAATTTTCAAGTTGTGCATGCATTCTTTCATAATTCTTTTCATCATACGATAAGATTTGATTTGTAATTATAATCGGCATGTTTTTTGAAAGAGCTAATTTTGAAAGGTTAATCATATAATTACCAAAATTGAGATTTTTTTCAATTAGGTGTTCTTTTTTTGAATATTCAAATGAGAATAGATCTGTTACGTTATCAATTATGAGTAAAGAAAAACTATCTTTTTCAAAACTTTTTAAAACTTCAATTTGTTTTTGAGTATCAGTAACTCGTGAAACATGTAAATTTTCAAGTAGAGAAGGAGATAAATTTCTAGATTGTATCATTTGAAGAAATCGTTCAGGTCTAAATTCAACTGTAGTATCAATGAATAATATTTTTTTATTATTACTTAATGGTTCAATTGCAAATTGTAAAGCAAGTTGAGTTTTTCCAGTTCCACGTAAACCAGAAATTTCTGTTATTATTCCATTTTGCAGTCCACCAGAAAATATTTTATCTAATGAATCAATCTGAGAGGATATCATGTAATTACTAAGAAAAATAAAAATAAAAAGTTCTTCCTAATCTAAGCAAGACTTTATATTCTCTAGAAATTCGATTCATCACAAGAGAAAATTTATGTCACAAACTACAGCTGCTAAAAGACCACTTACAATTTTACAGAAGAATGTAAAAAAAACAGTGATAGTCAGATTAAAAAATGAGGTGGAGTATAAGGGTAAAATGAAAAATGTAGATTCTTACATGAATTTGATTATGACCGAAGCCGAAGAACTTGTTGATGGCAAAATAGTTGGTAAATTTGCCAGAGCGATTTTGAGAGGAAACAACGTACTATTTATAAAATTAGAAGACGAAATCTAATTTTTGAAAAATGACTAGAAATTATCTATTTACATCTGAATCTGTTACCGAAGGTCATCCAGACAAAGTTTGTGATATGATATCAGATTCAATTTTAGATGAGTATCTTAGAGGTGATCCAGATTCAAGAGTTGCAGTTGAAACAATGACAACAACTAATTTTGTAGGAGTAGCAGGAGAGGTTACATCAAAAGCAAGTTTTGATATTGAAAGTGTAATACGAAAAACAATTACAGAAATTGGTTATGATAATCCAGACTTGAAATTTGATTCACACTCTTGTGAGGTAATGATAAAATTAGATCCACAGAGTCCACACATTTCACAAGGAGTTACTGCAAATGATGAAAAAGAACAAGGTGCAGGTGATCAAGGATTGATGTTCGGATATGCCAGTAATGAAACTGAAGAATTAATGCCATTACCAATACTTTTGGCTCACAAATTAACAAAAAAATTAACTGAAGTTAGAAAAAGTAATCAATTGACATGGGTAAGACCAGATGGAAAATCCCAAGTGTCAATTAGATATGAAGATGATAAACCAAAAGCAATTGAAGCAATAGTTCTCTCCACACAACATTCTCCTAAAGTGACAAATGAAGAGATTACAGCACAATTAATTGAACATGTAATCAAACCTGTTTGTGGAAATCTTTGGAATGAAGATATCAAGATTCATGTAAATCCAACTGGAAAATTTGAGATTGGAGGACCACATGGAGATGCAGGACTGACGGGTAGAAAGATCATTGTTGATAGCTATGGAGGAATGGGTAGACATGGTGGTGGAGCATTTTCAGGAAAAGATCCATCAAAAGTAGATAGATCAGCATGTTACATGTGCAGATATGTTGCAAAGAATATCGTTGCTGCAGGATTAGCAGATAGATGTGAAGTTCAAGTTGCATATGCAATTGGAGTTGCAGAACCAGTTTCCTTAATGGTGAATACATTTGGTACAAATAAAATTTCAGAAGATAAAATTGAAGAATTAGTTAGAAATAATTTTGATATGAAACCAGCAGGAATTGTATCACAATTAGATTTGAAGAGACCAATTTACAAGAAAACTGCAGCATATGGCCATTTTGGAAGAAATGAGCCTGAATTTAACTGGGAAAAAACAGACAAAGCTGAAAAATTAAAATTAGAATCAGGTATTTAGCGATTCAATTTTTTTAAATTTAAAATTACATAAATTTTGTAATTTCTTATGATTTCCAACATAATTACCAATCAGTATATTGAGATCTTCAACACCATATTCAAAATTAATATCGGTTAATGCTTTTTTATATGCTAATTCTAGATCAATTTTTTTAATTTTAATTTCAGATGATACAGATTTTTTGATAAGTTTTTGGAATGATAGTTTTTTTGGTCCTATCAGATCAAGTGTTTTATTTGAAAATTTTGAAGAATGTAATGTATTATTTATGCATAAACAAACATCATCAATTGATATTGGTTGTAGAATAAATTTTCCTGATCCAGGTATTAGTACTTGTTTTTTCAGTATTTGTTTTGAGATGTTTTTTGTTAAATAATCATCAACACCTAGAATGTATGAAGGACGAAATATAGTATATTGAAGACCAGATTTTTTTATTAATTGTTCAGCATTAAATTTAGAAATAAAATAAGAAGAACGTGACTTTTTAGAAACTCCAAGGCCACTAAGATAGATTATATTTTTTATGTTATTTTGTTTACATAAATTAATTACAATTTTTGTTGTTTCGATGTTAGCTTTTTCAAATTTTTGATCGATAGATTCTGAGCCAATTCCAGCAAGATGTACAAAATGAGATGTATTGTTTAATGATGGGAACTGATTTTTCTTAAAATGATTTCGAGATATGGATATTGTACGTATCTTATTTTTGGATAAGAAATTTCTTAGGTTTTTTCCTACAAACCCCTTTGCACCAGAGATGGCTACATGATTAATCATTTTGACAGACATGATGAAGTGATAAAATATTTTATTTTAAAGATATCCAAACAAAGATAGATGACAATAAAAAATCATGTAAAATTTGGCAAGAATATACAAGAATGTAGAGAAATTTTAGGAGTAAGTAAAGATTCTAGCCATAAGGAGATAAAACAAGCCTATAGAAAATTGTCATTGAAATACCATCCAGATAAAAATATAGAAAATAATGACGGGGAAAAATTCAAAGAGATTATAGAAGCATATCAATATCTAAAATCTCACAGAAAGAAGCAATCAAAAAAAGATGAACATGTGTCAGGGGAGGATTATCAGAATTTTTGGAAAGCACAAGGAGAAAAGATGGGAGATGAAATGAGATTTAATTTTGAGGAATTAAGACGAGAAAATCAAAAATTTGGGGGAGATTATAATCAAGAGACGCATAATAGGGAAAAACCAATATCACAAAAAACAACACATTTTTTGCTTTATGGAGGATTAGGGGTTGTTGCATTATGGATCATTCTCAATGAAATTCTTCACTTTTAACAAAAGTTATTACGTAAAAAATTAAAAATTTCACGTGGATACAGAAACAAAAACAAAGTTGCGTACAGGTTTTACAACAGGGAGTTGTGCAACTGCATCATCAAAAGCTTGTGTTTTATCAATCATTAATCAAAAAAAGATTGAACAGATAGATATCATTTTACCAAAACGTTCTAGATTAGATATTCAAATTAATTCATGTGAATTTACAACTAATTCAGCAAAATGTTCTGTAATAAAAGATGGAGGAGATGATCCAGATGTTACTCATGGTGCGGAAATATTTGTAGATGTTGAATTAACAGATAACATTGGGAAAATTGAGATTGACGGAGGAGAAGGTGTTGGACGAGTTACTAAACCAGGATTAGGATTAGAGATTGGAAGTGCAGCGATAAATCCTACACCAAAAAAAATGATTTTGGAAAATGTTACAGAGATAAGTAAAGAGATACTTGAAAAAAATGGCATTATGATAAAAGTGTCTGTACCAAAGGGAAAAGAACTTGGACCAAAAACAGATAATCCAAGACTTGGAATCATGGGAGGAATTTCTATTTTAGGAACTAGTGGAATTGTAATTCCATATTCAACTGCATCGTTTGCTGCATCTATACGACAACAAATTGCCGTTGTAAGTTCTATGAATGATGATAATGTAGTTTTAACAACTGGAGGAAGAAGTGAGGATTTTGCAAGAGAAATTATAGAATTACCAGATCATTCATTTATTCAAATGGGTGATTTTTCAGGTTATACAATTAAGCAATGTGCAAAACAAGGATTGAAGAAAGTATATGTTGCAGGATTTATTGGTAAATTAGCAAAAATGGCAGCAGGTGTAAAACAAACTCATGTAAAAGGTGGAAAGGTAGACATGAAATTTCTTTCAGAACTTGCAAAGAGATGTGATGCAAAATCAGACACCATTAGTAAAATTCTAGGTGCAAATACAGCTAGAAATGTTCAAGAGATTATTATGGAAGATAATGTAGACGGATTCTTTGATGAAGTTACAAAAGAAGCATGCAATCAGATGAGACAACACTCTGAAGAGAAAATTCCAGTAGAGGTCATATTGTTTGATTTTGATGGAAAAGTGTTATCTAGAGACAAAAAAGAGTAAGGCATTTAATTAATTCCGGATTTTTAACATTATGAAGAAAATAGCTGTTCTAGCAATTACAAAAAATGGGATTGTTATGAGTTTGAGAATTAAAGAACATTTTTCTGATTTTGAAATATTTGCTCCAGTAAAATTTTCAGATAATAATGGAAAAATTCAATGGTATGATGAATCCACAACCCAAAAGATTGTTGATTTATTCAAAAGCAATGATGGCATAGTTTGTTTATTTTCGTTAGGTGCAGTCATTAGATTACTAGCACCACATATCAAAGATAAAAAAACAGACCCTGCTGTAATTGTGATTGACGATAACGCAAATTTTGTAATTAGTGTATTATCAGGACATTTAGGAGGAGCAAATGAGCTTTCAAATGAAATTGCAGAGAAAATAGGATCTACTCCAGTTATCACTACTGCAGCAGATGTTAACAAAACTATTGCAGTTGATCTTGTTGGAAAAGAATTTGGGTGGAAAATTGATGATGATAGTAATGTAACTAGAATTAGTGCATTCATGGTTAACAAAGAGAAGATTGGAATTTTTCAAAACATAGGTAAAAAAGAATGGTGGAAAGGAAAATTTCCAGAGAATATTACATTTTTTTCAAATATAGAAGATTTGAAAGCTTCAGAGTCTAAAGGATATTTGATGATTACAAATGATCAAATTGACGATGAAAGTGTATTGAAAAATTCTGTAGTGTATAGGGTTCCAGATTTAGTTGTAGGGATAGGATTACACTGGGACACATCTAAAGAAACTATTTTGAATGGAGTGAATGAGACTTTAAAAAAATTTGAATTAAAACAAAAACAGATAGCTAGGTTTGTATCTATTAAAAAAGAAAAAGACGTGATAGGGTTGATTGAATTGGGTAGAGAAATGAACATACCAATAGAATACATTGATAGAGAAGGATTAGCAACAATTACCGCACCAAATCCTTCAGAAACAGTTCAAGCGTTTGAAGGAACTGCAAGTGTATCAGAAGCTGCTGCAATAAAATCATCAAAAGGTGAGTTAATAGTTGAAAAACAAAAATTTCCTCCTAATCTAACAGTAGCTATAGCGAGAACTATACAATGAAAAGAGGATTAATGATAATTGATAGAGGTAGTAGAGAAAGAGAAGCTGAGGAAGAATTAGAGATTATCTGTGAGAAAGTAAAAGAAAAAGGAAATTATGATTTTACGGAGTTTTGCTTTTTAGAAGTTGTTCCACCATTTATTGAAGATGGAATGGAAAAATGTTTAAAAAAAGATGTTGAACAAATGACAATAGTTCCATATTTTCTATATCCAGGAAGAAAAGTAAAGATTGCAGTAGCTGATGCAATGAAATATCAAAAAGATACAAAGATCAAATTTCTAGTTTCAAAACCAATGACTATGCATAAGACATTAGTGAATTTAGTAGATAACAGAGTAACTACTACATTAAAAGAGAATTCAGTAGATATACCGAAAAAAAAGGTAGATGTTCTGATTATAGGACATGGAAGTAAGGATCCAAATTCAGGAATTTCCATTGATTATATCGTAGATGAGCTAAAGCCATCTTACAGAAATGTTAGTAGATGCTATTTGGAAATTGAAGGACCAACGATAGAAGAAGGAATACAAGCATGTGAAAAGAATAACCCAGAAGTTTTGATTATTGTTTTTTACTTTTTACATGAAGGTGCCCATGTGAAGATAGATGTCAATAATGATCTTTTACCAGCATTAGACAATGCAAATTTAAAGAAAACATTTGTTACGAAACACTTGGGCGCAGATGAAAAAATGATTGATTTAATTTTAGAAAGAGCAAGAGAGGTAGAAAATGCAAACTAGAAAGGGTCAAGAGATAGAAGATGAAAGTATGCAAATCATTGAAAGTGAAATTGGTTCCCATTCATATAATGAGATGGAATGGCCAATTGTTAGAAGAATAATTCATTCAACTGCAGATTTTGATTTTGCTGGAGAAAATAAGCTTCTATTTCACAAAGATGCAATTTCAAATGGAATTAATGCACTAAAAAATGGATGTAGTATAGTTGCAGATGTTAATGGAGTGATAGGATTGATGAATAAACAGAACCCAAAAGATTTTGGAAATGATTTGATCTGTAATATTTCAGATCCAGTATTAATGGAATCAGCAAAAAAAGCAGGAAAGACAAGAGCACAAATGTCTATGAGAATGGCGGAAAAAGAGATTAATGGAGGAATCGTGGTAGTGGGAAATGCCCCTACGGCACTTTTAGAAGTAATGGAGATGTTTAGAGAAGGATTAGTAAAACCAGCGCTTGTTGTTGGAATTCCAGTTGGATTTGTTTCTGCAGTGGAATCAAAAGATGAGTTATCAAAGATGGACATGCCATTTATTACAAATATTGGTCGTAAAGGAGGAAGCCCCTGTGCGTCTGCAATAATTAACGCATTGTACAAATTGTTAAGACAAGGAAGTAACTAGATTTTTAGAGAGTTTTCAATTAATTTTGAAGCAAATTTTGCACTATCAAAATAAAGATGACAGTATGATGCCATAGTATTGTATTCAGTTAATGCATCTTTGTGTGATGAAATTCCTTCGCCTACTTTTAGATCGTAAAGGAATTTTGCATCTTTTTGTATGTTGATTATTTTTGAATAATGAAATTCGTGTGCACGGAAATTTCGTGGTGAGGATATTAAACAATTTGAATTTATTTTCCCTTCAGTGTAATTTAATGTCATTTTTTTGGTCATGATTGTATCTACATCAAATAGACCAACCATTTTGGACTTTTTCTTTCCATAAGTAATTGAATTTGTGAGATACATCAATCCACCACATTCTGCATAAATTGGAGTGGAATTTTCAGCATGAATTTTTATTGATTTTTTCATTGATGTATTTTTTTCAAGAGAAGAAGCTAAAACTTCAGGAAAGCCACCGCCTAGATAAATTAAATCACAGTTTGGTATTTTTTTATCATTAATCGGACTGAAAAATTTTATTTTTGCGCCTTCACGTCTCAACGCTTCAATATTATCATGATAATAGAAATTAAATGAACTATCAAGCGCAATCGCTACAGTAATCTTTGCTGTTTTAGATTTGATTGGTTTTATTCTATTTATGGGAGATGTTTTTTTGCATATTTTTTCAATTAGGGCGAAATCAAGATAATCAGAAATTTCTTTTGAAATTTGTCTAATTTTTGCATGAAGAACTTTTTGTTCTGCAATAGGAACTAATCCAAGATGTCTTGATTCTAGATTTATTGATGCATTTTTTGGGATAACCCCAATTATTGGAATTTTGAGATTTTGTAATGCAGTTCTACATAGAATTTCATGTTTTTTACTGCCAATTTTATTAAGAATGATTCCTGATATTCGTGAATTTTTATGAAATTTTGTAAAGCCTAATGCAGTTGCAGCAATTGAACGTGATGTTTTACTTGCATCTAGTATTAGAATCACAGGAGAATCTAATAATGTTGCAACATGGTGCGTACTTGCAAAATTTGTTTTTCCTCCAAATCCATCATAATAACCCATCACACCTTCAATTATCGAGATATCAGATTTTGAATTTCTTGTAAAACTTTGAATCAATTCTTGCGTTCCCATTAACCAGACATCTAAATTTCTAGTTTCATTTTTTGAAATAGAAGTTAAGTAGCTTGGATCAATGTAATCAGGTCCAACTTTGAATGGTTGAACTGAGTAACCTCTTTTTTTCAAACCAAAGATGATTGCACTTGTGATGGATGTTTTACCAACACAACTAGTGGAACCAGCAATTACTAATCTTGGAAGTCTCAATTTCTTATGGTAATGTTGTTTTTTATTTAAATGGATTTAATTTAGAAATTACAATCTTTTTACTAGATGATTTTCCTGTGTTAATATGAGTAAAGATGGATTAGTTATTGTTTATACAGGAAATGGAAAAGGTAAGACTACTGCAGCATTAGGTATGGCACTGAGAGCAATCGGATATGAACATAAAGTGTGTATGTTACAATTCATTAAAGGTTCATGGCATTATGGTGAGATGGATTCTTCAAAAAAGTTAGAGCCATATTTGGAATTAATCGCCATAGGAAAAGGATTTGTTGGAATTTTGGATGATAACAGCCCAAGAGAAGAACATGAAAAATATGCTGCAGAAGCCTTGAAAATTTGCAGTGAGAAGATTTTATCAGAAGAATACAATATTGTTATACTTGATGAAGTGAACTATGCAATTAACTTAGGTTTGATAGATGTGAAAGAGATTGTAAAATTAATTAATGAAAAACCTATTGCTCTTGATCTTGTTTTAACAGGTAATCATGCAAAAGAAGAGATAATTGAATTGGCTGATTTGGTTACAGAGATGAAAGAGATCAAACACCCATTCAAATCAGGAATAAAGGCTAAGAAAGGAATTGATTTTTAACCTTAACTAATAGAGAAAAATTAGATTGTCATCAAATGTGCAAGAATTACCAGAAATAGGAGAGATTGTTATTGCAACAATCACAAAAATCAGTGATCATGGTGCATATGTTACACTAGATGAATATAATAAAATTCAAGGATTTTTACATGTATCAGAAATTGCACCAGGATGGGTTCGTAAAGTACACCGTTATGTCAAAGAAGGAGAGAAAAAAGTTCTTCTAGTAAAAAAAGTTAGGACAGAAAGAAAAGAGATTGATCTTTCTTTAAAACAGATTTCAAAAGAACAAAGAAAAAAGAAACTGCTAGACGTTAAACGATTTGAAAAAGAACAAGGAATATTAAAAAATATTCAAGAAAAATCAGAATTGACTACAAAACAAATTGAAGAGCTTGAAGATCAATTTTTGTCAAAATATGATTCCGTTTATGATGCAATGTTAAATATTGCAATCAAGGGTACCGGAGAAATAAATGATTTGAAATTACAAAAAAAGGTTCTTACAACAATTGAAGATATTTGTTCAAAAATGAAACTTCCATCAGTAGAATTAAGAGGAATTTTGGAGATTTCAAATAATCAATCAAATGGAGTTGAATTAATACAAAAAACCTTAATAGATGCAGAAAATGTTAAAGATGCAAAAATAGAGATAACATATTTGGGTGCACCAAGATATAGATTAAGTTTAGTTGCTCAAGATTTTAAAACTGCTGAAAAATCTTTGAAGCCAATTTTAGAAAAAATTGAGAAAAATGTGAAAAAACAAAGTGGGTTATACAACTTTACACGAGAAGAATCAATTAAAACAGGAGAAGGATAATTGCGTTTTCAGCTTAGGAAATGTCCTGAATGTTTAACATATACGCTCAAAAATGAATGTAAGGAGTGTAAGGAGATGACAAAGAGTGTTCATCCTGCAAAATTTTCACCTGATGATAGATATCTTAGATATAGAATTGCCGAAAAGTGATCAAGGAATATAATTTGGATTTATTTTATAGATCAGGACTGTAGACATTGGACCTGGAATTTCGCTGTAGAAGCTAGGTGATGCATAGACAAGATAGAAGGGATCATTTTCAGAATCCATATATTTTATATCCTTAATGTAAATAGGTATCAATCCATCTCTATGTTCATCATATGCTCTACTAGTATCTGGGTCAACATGTTTAAAAATAGAAAATGGCATTAATTTTCCCAATGTGGAATTTTCCATGAAATATGATGTAGGGGTAATGCCATCATACTCAAGAAATTTCGATGGTTCATGATTTGAGATTTTCATAAACCAATGTTTTTTACTTTCATCTCCACCACCATCAAGAGTATAAAAGAAAAGATTAGAGCCAGGAATGGGAATTCTTTCGCCTGCCACATAGATCAAAAGATAATCAGCATCTAATCCATAAGCTACAGGAAAGCATCTTTTTTGAATAGTATCCAATTTTTTTGCATCTGATATGGAGATTGGTTTACAGTCTTTTCTTGCATCATCTGAAGATAACCAACTTTGATATGTTTCTCCTCCCCATTCTTCAACATTATCATCACCAAGATATTTTGAAACATCTTCAGTATAATGTGAGTTAAGAATTTGCCAAGAGTTTTCGGGAGTTGTTATCAGTGAATAAGCCATTTTTTTAATTTGCCAATCAATTACGGTTGCGTTATCTACTATAGTGGTTCTATTAGATAATGTGGTAATCCAATATCCATAATCCCACCAAGAAGCAATGATTGCATCTTCGGAAGTATTATTTTTTAACCAATTCATTGCATCAGGCCAATCATTAGTAGATATTTGAAAGAACGATCCTCCATGAAGTATTGTTGGAGGAAATTCAGCCCAAGAAGACCAAGACAGATCTTCAGGAAGTATTACGGGCGTTAGAAACAGTCCCAATATTACACCACAAAACAATATTTTTGTTGAAGAAAATATGTTTGATTCAAGTATTTTTTTAAAAAGTATTGCCAGACCTATAGAACCTAAGATAATTAATCCAACAGAAGCAAAAAGTTCCAATCTTACAAAAGAAGAACTAATGTAAATTGCAGCAATACCTATAATCAGAGCAAAAATACGTTTATCAATTTTTAGATCAATTGTTTTTCTTGAAAATAGAAACCATATTCCAATTATACCAAATATTATGAAAACTGACACAAAGGTGTATGATGTAGTTATGGATGTAGTCATGTGTTCAGATACTGAATCAGTTAGTGGATCTAGACTAGTTAGGAAGGGATTCATCGCGTTAAGATATCTAAATCCAGGAAGACCAACTATTCCACTAGCAAAAACTCCTATCATAGCAATAATAATCGACGTGAGAAATATGGAACAATTTCGAATGTGTTTAGATTCATTACTAAATTTTTTAATTAATTCACATACAACAACAAAGACTGTAGAGAGACCAACTAGAAGTCCAGCATAGCCAATAGTAAACGTACTAGTTCGTTCAAACAATAACAAAGACAATATCAATGAGACAGAAAAGACAGGTGCTGCCCAGATTGTAAAATTTTTTTCTCGTTTTAGAAATGGGAGAATCAAGTAGAATAAGACTATTGGAATTAAGAAAAACAATATTCCACCCCATGAAGAAAGACCTAAAGCTAAGAAAATCCCTGCAAAAACAAGTTTAATAAAAGAAAATTTTCCTTTATTGAACATTATACCTGAAACAAAAAGATACATCGCAAGAAATGCAAAAAATAATCCTAATGGCTCAGATTTGAACCAACCAATTAGTCCTCGAGTGAATATTGGTGCTGAAACTGAAAACATTAATGCTGCTAATAGTCCAGCAGTAGTGCCACCGAGAACTCGCACAAATGCAAAAACAGAGATAGCCGTTAATGAGCCAATTACCAGCGGAAAAATAATAACAAAATCATATAATGACGAATTAGAACCAAATAATTGATAAAAAATACTTGCAGAAATATGTAATGATACTTGTGAGTTTTCAGAAATATCTCGTCCAAAAGGATGCCAACTTTTCTCATCAATCCATTGGAAATATGCATCATAGCCATTTTCTAAAACATACTCAGTTGCTCTAAAATTAAAAAAAGGATCAAATTCGAATAATTCGAGCCCATATGTAGCAGGTGTAGAACGAATTAGCATTGAAATAGAAACTGAAAGTGCTAAAACACCAATTACAAGTAAATGTTGTAATCTGAAATCAAAAGTACCTACTGTAAATAATTTCTGATTAGATAGCATATTTCAACTCAATTTTGATACTTATTTACAGTTTATTGCACTATGATGTAAAAGTTCCAGTCAGTTTGGCTTCGGCAAGAATGTGACCTTTCATTGCATCCTCTAATTCCTGTTTGGAAAAACCATCCTTCAATTCATGAAATAGATTTGTATCAAGTGCATATCCTTTGAAGACGTATGTATGTCTTCCATCTGGAGGTGCAGGTCCACCATAACCAATTTCACCAAAATCATTTTTTCCTTCTACGACCTTAAAATGTTCTTCCCATCCTTGACCAATTCTTGCAAAAAAATACATGTTATGAATCCAAACTTTTCCTACCGCTTTCATTGCATCAGGATCATCCATGATTAATGCAAAATAATTGGTCAGATTTTCTTCATTGAACTCTAAGCTTGGTTGTCTATTTCCATGCTTGTAACCACAGTCTTTTGGAATTTCTTCTCCATCTTTAAAGTCCTTACTGGTTATAGAAAATTCAGACATGTATCATTAAATAATTATTTTTAAAATAAAGTTTTCTAGTTTTCAAGTACAATCTTATCGTTATGAATAGATAAAATTGAACTTCCTGATTGTTTTATCTTATTTTTCAGTTCTCTATCCATTGTTGCTACAATACTTCTATTTTCTTTGATAAAATCAAGAATTGCTGCATCAGCATTACTACCATCAATATCATTTATTTTAAAATTTTTAATAAAATCTAATGTTTGTTCTGAGATAATTTTCTTATCTGGATCTCCAGCAAGATGTTCTAATTCTTTTTTAACAATTTTAGGAACAATAAATGAGAGAGTACCAATTTCAGTCTCTATAGAATCAATATTTTTTATTCTATGAGTAGCTAAATGGATTAAAAAACTAGTATCAGATATTACATTAACCAATTATTCCAGCACCGATTAATCTCCATCTATCAGAGATTCTTCTACTAATTGCTACATTACTTTTTTCAAATAAACATGCAGGACGTCTTAATGTTACTTCAATATCATTTGATTTTACTTTGGTAACTTTACCAGGAATTGGAGCAGTACCAATGTTTAATCTTAACATTTCATTCATGTTAATTGGAGCAATTTTCTCGTTACCTGTAGAACCAACTGCAGAATCAAATAAACTTACTTTTAATTTTGCAATGTCGGAATTTTCTGGTAATGAATCTGGTTTTCCTATAACAGAACCAATGAATGAATCTCCACGTGTTAAATTTGGATCAAGTTTAGTTCCAATTGCTATAAGACCACCAGGTTTTACATTATCAACAGTTCCAGCACCAGTTCCTAGAGATACAATTTCAGTGAATATTGGTTCATAATTTTTTCTCTTTTCATTTACTAATCCAGGTTTAATCTCAATTTCATCTCCAATGTTAAACTGCCCTTCAGCTAGACTTCCTCCAATAACACCACCTTTCATATTTGCAATTTTTGAACCAGGTTTGTTAATGTCAAATGAACGTAAAACATGCATTACAGGAGATTTTTTATCATCATGTTCTGGTGTTTTGATTTCATTTTCTATTGAGTAAATTAATGCATCTAAATTTAGATTAGATTGTGCAGATACAGGGATTACAGGAGATTTTGCAGCGTTTGTTCCTTTAATGAATTTTGAGATATCAGAATAATTACTCATTGCTTCTTTGTATGTAATTAGATCAACTTTATTTTGAACCACAACGATTTGTTTAATTCCTAATGTTTGTAATGCCAAAAGATGTTCTTTACTTTGCATTTGAGGAACTTTTTCATTTGCAGCTACTAGCAAAATGGCTCCATCCATTAATGCAGAACCTGATAACATATTTGCCATCAAACTTTCATGTCCAGGGCTATCAACAAAACTAACTACTCTACTAAGTTCTCCTTCTTGTTTACAATTTGGGCATTTAGGAGAAGTTGAATAATTTGTTGGAGGCTCACAATCAGGACATTTGTAAAATGCAGCGTCAGAATAACCAACACGAATTGTAATTCCTCGCTTCAATTCTTGACTATGAACACTAGTCCATTTTCCTGTTAGTGCCTGAATTAGAGTGGTTTTTCCATGATCTACATGACCTGCAGTACCAATGTTAACACATGGCTGGTTACCATATTTTTTTACATACCAATCAGGAAGCGAATCTTTCCAATGCATTATTGAAATGATGAATCTAGACTATGTTAATTTATGCATTAAGTTTTGACTTATGCAGATTTTTTGCTTATCATTGGCAATTTACCTTTCTTGTACAAAAATCCAATTATTCCAAGAATGATAATTATTATAATAATACTACCCACAGGTGATTCTTCATCATTACTATCCAACAAAGATAATCCAGAAACATCAATTGTAGTATCATATGACAAAGAATGTTCAACCCTCATAGAATCCTTGTACGTTACTTCAATTGTAATATCATGTTTGCCAGATAATGATATTCCATCATATTCAATTGGAATGTTAAATGGTACAGGACTATCAGGTTCTATTTCATCAATATATTGTGTTGATTCTTTAATATTAGATTCTCCTCTTGGTTTTAGAGTAACAAATCCAAATAATCCATCACTATTTCCTTCGTTTAAAATTTCACCGATGACGGTATATTTTCCAGATAAATCAATAACCTTAACACCATAAATTGATGGATCAACTAAACCATTAATGTAAAAGTCTGCTACTCGCTTAACAGTTTGTTTTTCTCCATGTGCATTATAATATGTAATTGACATTGGTAGATGCAGAGGTTCATTTTTGATTGATTCAGGAATAAATGCATGGAAAGAAAAGGTTGCAGCGGATTGTGGTTCTATAGTTCCTACATCCCAATTTGATTGATCAAAAATTACATTTTCTAAGTTTGTAATAGATTTTGAAGATGATGAAACGGAAGTGAGATCATTTTGTAGTACAATATCAACATTGTTTAATGGCGCAGTACCTGCATTTGATATTTCAATTACGACCAAATTATTTACAATTGATGTAAGTGCGCCTGATAATGGTTTTAGATTAACTATACTATCACCAGTAAGTTTGAAAGTGAAAGGAAATGTTTCATTTCTTTCACCAGATTCTCTTAGTCGTGAAAAGCTAAGGTCGATAGTTCCAGAATAATCTTTGATAGTAGCTAGACTGGAAACATCAACAAAAAATGTTAGAGCAAAGGTATTTCCAGCAGATGCTTTTGAATCATTATCAGCAACTATTGCAACACCTCTACCACTTGGAGATTGGTATGCTGCAGGAAGGTAGAGTTTTCCTTTAATTCCAGTAATATCTTGCGTTCCTACATTACTCATTATTACAGTAAATGGAACATTTTTGTCACCAGGTGCAACCTCAATTTTTGAACCGTCAGTACCAAAATACGCATCTAAGAATTTTACACTAAGAATTTGTTTACGTAAAACACCTTCAGCCACATCAGCTGGTCCAAGTCTAGCACCATCATATGCAAAAGATAACGGTGTGAGAGAAGTTGAAATTAAAAAGATAGTAAATAATATGATTAGTGTTTTCATGCTGTAATCTCCATTGTAGTTTCTTTTCCATCAAATGCCTTTCCGTCTATGATTGTAATTACCCTATCAACATCTGGAAATTGGTCTCTATCATGTGTTACAATGATGAATGTTTGGTTTAATTCCTTAGCCATTGTTTTAGCTAGTTTTACAACTTTTCCAGCAGTAACTGAATCTAGATTTCCTGTTGGTTCATCTGCCAATACAACGGTTGGACGATTAACCAATCCTCTAGCAATTGCTGCTCTTTGTGCTTGTCCGCCAGAGATTTTGTTTGAGCGTTTGTTAATTTGATCCTCTAATCCAACTTTAATCAATAAATCAGTTGCATTTTGACGAATATCTTCAGAACTTCGTTGTATTTGTTGTGGAAGCATTACATTTTCTACAACTGTCAAATCTGGTAGTAAGTTTGCAAATTGGAAAACAAATCCTAATTTTTCATTTCTATATTGAGAGACTTGGCCATCATTTAGTGTGGTTGTTTGTTTTCCATCTAAAATTACTTTACCACTTGTTGGTTTATCTAAAAGTCCAATCATGTTTAGTAATGTAGATTTTCCAGAACCTGAACTTCCAACAATTAAAACAAATTCACCTCGTTTAATACTAAATGAAACATCATCTAATGCTTTTACTTGTGTATCACCTTCACCAAATATTTTGGTAACATTTTGTAGTTCTAAAACAATATCAGACATTTCTCATGGCCTCCACTGGTTGAAGTTTTGTAGCCCTATACGAAGGATAAATTGAGGCAAGGATTGCTAATCCAAATGCCAAAAGACCAGTTTCTGCAATTTTGTACCAATTATAATTTACTTCAAGTGCTAAACTTCCCTGAAATTGCATATTAGTTTCTTTTGCATATGTTGTATACGCCAATCCAATTCCAGTTCCTGCTCCTGCACCAATTGCTCCAATAATCAT
Source organism: Candidatus Nitrosopelagicus sp. (assembly GCA_028242535.1). GTDB lineage: Archaea > Thermoproteota > Nitrososphaeria > Nitrososphaerales > Nitrosopumilaceae > Nitrosopelagicus. Next base: position 27,402 of record JAOJYB010000003.1, read on the forward strand.
TCCTTGCAATATGAATACCATTAGGATATCTTTTCGTTTTGCACCAATTGCTCGCATTACACCAATTTCTCTAGTTTTACTATTTACTAACATCATTTGAATAGTAACAATTGCAAATGCAGAAGAGCCCATTCCAAAGTAACCAATTAAATTAATCATTGCAATTCCAGAACGAAATCCTTTCAGTGTTCCCTCAGCAGATTCTTCAATTGTTTGTGCCTTTAGATCATCATTAGCATATGCAGCTAAGAATTGTTTTCTTATATCTAATGCAGCTTCAGGATTTTTTTCATTTAGTTTTACAAATATTGAATTTGATTCATTTGGTTTATCAAGTAAGCTTCGAAGTGTATCAATGTGAACAATCACACTAGTATCAAATCCTTGACCTCCAGCAGTTTTTGATATTCCAGTAACTACAAATCTTTTTGAATCTTCTTCGCCACCTTGATTAATCACAATTAATTTCAAGTTATCACCAATTCTTACTCCACCTAAATCTGTTGCAACAGTTTCTCCAACAACAATTGAATTTCTAGCATAAACATACTGACCATCACTTACGGTTGTATGGATTTCAGATGCCATAATATCAGATACAGGTTCTACACCAAGCACAGGTACATCATATTCTTCATGAAATTGTCCCATGCTTCTAAATTCTATATCTGCACTGCCCGAAAGCCGGGGTGTCGCGGACTTTACCAAGGATACCCTTTCAAACCAGTTTGTGTAAACTAAATGGGATCTTTCTATTGTTGCTTCTTCTTCATGACTAACAAAGATGTCTCCAAATCTATATTCAGTCATATCACGAACTATAGCATCATAAATTCCCTGAAAAATTACAAAGTTAACATGAATTACTAGAATTCCAATAGACACAGCAAGAACTGCACCAATCAAACTTCCTCTTTTATTTGCAAGCATCCTAGCTGCCAGATTCAGTCGGTAATCCATGTATAATATGGAATTGTCGAATATATAATCCTGATCAGGTCTAGTGCTAACATTTAAGACAAAATTTACTAAAAAGGCTAGATTTATTAGATAAATGTTCTATTAACATTACATATTGGACATTTTAGATATGAGAATTCTTAGCAGATTACTGAACAATTGTAGAAAACCAGATAGACAAATTGGAATGGAGTTAGGAATTTCTGGCGGAGCAGTTGGTTCAAGAATTAGTAAAATGGAGAAATTAGGAATTATAGAAAAATTTTGTTTAAAAGTACAACCACCACTGTTAGGATTAAACATGTTTTACATTGTAGTAAACAGCCAAAATCAAAAAGAAATTATCAAGAACGTAAAATTAGCTGGAATGCCATTTACTATTGTTCCATGTGTAGGAGGAAATACTGTCATTGGCGTTATAGTAAAAGAAGACATGGAACAAAAAATTGAACTTTTACAAAAATTAATGCAGGATGTACGTGTAATGTCAGTTTTTGAAGCAGACAATACAAAGATCACACATAATCTTACTAGAACTGATTTAGAAATTTTAAAACAATTAATAGAAAACCCAAGAAAAAGAATTGAACAATTATCAAAAGAAACAGAACTATCAACAAAGACAATTAACAGAGGATTAGAAAAGCTGGAAAATAATGAATCAATTCAATTTACACTTGTATTTGATCCAAGTAAAATTGAAGGTTTTTTGTGTTATGCTGTAGTGGCCATTACACAAGAAGATATTTCTAAAATGTTAAAACGATTTGAAGATGAATTTTCAGAAGATTATCTTATGATTCCATTTTTAGCAAAAAATCAAATTGTTCTATTCCTATACAGTGATAGTATTTTTAAAATGGATGAAATGACAGAAAAAATAGCAAAAGTTGAAGGAACTATAACAACTGAATTATTTATTCCAAAAAAAATTGATATGCCAGAAAAATGGTTAGAGAAAAGATTAGAAACATTAACAAAATCACAAACATTACATATTTCTCAGGTAAACTAAAATGAAAAAAGAAAAACTGTACAAAGGAAAATTATTTGAAGTGAATGCATACAATATGCAAGTTGAACATAGAAAAGTTAGAAGGGAAGTGATTGAACATCCAGGTGCTGCTGCTATGCTTGCATTTGATGAAAAAGGTAAAGTGCTTTTGGTGAAACAACATAGATTTCCTCATGGATATATTCTAGAAATTCCAGCTGGGACCTTGGAAAAAGGGGAAAACCCAATTGATTGTGCATATAGAGAAATTATTGAAGAAACTGGATATAAGGCCAAAAAGATGACTAAATTAGTCTCATATTTCCCATCTGTAGGCTATAACAAAGAGGAAATTCATGTTTTTGTTGCATCTGGAACAAAGAAAGAATTTGATTTGAAGTTAGACAATGATGAATTTATTACAGTTGTAAAAATGAATATTAAAAAATTAATTGGAATGATTAAAGCTGGAAAAATTATTGATTCAAAAACAATTTGTGCAGTAATGATTTACGCTGCAAAGAAAAAATTGCTCTAATTATTTGTAACTTGGTTTAACTAGATCAGTAATATCAGACCAAGATTGTAAAATTTTCTCAAACATGTAAATAAGATCAAAAAATGAAAGAGAAATTTGTTTCTTACTTTCTAAAGATGAACGAATTTTAGATATTTTTTCAAAATTATTTCTTTGTAGTGTAATTGCACTGATTGCAAGTGTTCTGTTATTAGAAATAAAAGAATCAATTGATTTAATTTGTATTTCTTCTATATCTTTAGCAAAATCATGTAGTTTTTTTAGTTCAACTTTAGAAAGATTCGATTTGATTAATGATTCAGATAGTTCTACAACAGTATCACCAGCAATTTCAAGTGTGTTTGCAGCAATTCTATAATCAAGAATATCTATATTTTCTAAATTAAAAATACCAGCTAATCTGGTATCCATAATCGTACTTCGAATTAATCTAACAAGAAGAAAATATTGTCTATTAATTTCGGCATCACGATTTGATATAGTTTCAAGATTTGTTTTATCTCCACTTTGTAGAGATGATACAACATCACTAAACATTCCAAGTGCAATTGAGCTCATTCGTTTTAGAATATTTTGTGGATTAACTGATGTTTCATCAAGTAAAAACTGAACAGAAATGTTTGTTGCGTCTTCATCAATAATTTCCATTCCAACTAGTCTTCTCATAGAACCACGAACACTTTCTCTATCAGAGATTGAAATGGGTGATTTTCCTACAATTTTAATTAAATCAAACCCTAAAAGATAAGCACCAGTCATTGTTGGAACAATACTTTCTCCTTTTGGTAATGGATATGAGATTTCAATTTCTTTAGAAGGTCTTTTACTTTGTTGCGTTCTAATAGAAAGATTGTTTTGATTTGTTTCAATCTCAACTTGATTACTTTTATTTAGATTATTTGCATCAACCCATTCTTTTGGTAGTGATACTAGAATGCTACTTCCAATCTTTTGTAGGCGTCGTGTAAATGTTGTCAATTTATACTAATTTATATTATTTAAGCCAAGTATTAATATTTTCCACCTATGCCAAGCATGATCATGATGGCGACAGCATTTTGTCCAGCTCACATTACAGGTTTTTTTAAAGCTGAACTTGGCAAAGAAGATTTCAAACAATTAGGTTCGTTAGGTGCAGGATTTTCAATACAAAAAGGTGTTAAGACTATAGTTACAATTCGAGACAAAACAAAACATGACATTTCAAATTTTACAATAAAAGTAAAGGGTTTTGAATCAGGAGATATGCGAGTATCAGAATTAGTTCTCAGTAAATTTTCTACAGAAGGAAAATTTCTAGACATTACACATGAGATTGATGTTCCAGTGGGATATGGATTTGGTTGTAGTGCCGCAGTTGCATTATCATTATCTATTGCATTAAACGATGCATTAGAATGTAAATTATCTAAAATTAAAGTTGCACAAATAGCACATGATGTTGAGATCGAATGTAAAACTGGATTGGGTGATGTTTTAGCCTCATATCATGGAGGATTTGAGGTTAGGGTAAAACCTGGTGCACCAGGAATTGGTGAAGTAAAAAAAATAAATTTAAAAGAAAAACGAGATGTCATCATAATTTGTTTTAATCCAATATCAACAAAAAAATTTCTCAACGAAAGGATTTCATCAATTAACGGATTAGGAGGAAAAATGGTTAACAAGCTCATTGAAAGTAAGAATACTGAAGAGTTTCAAGATATGTCAGTGGAATTTGCAAAATATGTTGATGTGGTAACACCGAAAATGGATGAAGTAATTAATCTATTACATAAAAATAGAATAAAATGTGGTGTTGCATTATTTGGTGAGACAATTTTTTCATTAGTAACTAAGGATGAAAGAAATAAGGTAAAAGAAATTTTGAAACAATTTAATGATGGATTAGTTATTACATCAAAGATTGATAATTCTGGTGCTAGATTACAATAAATTTTTTGATGTATATGAATATTCCAAAGTCTCATCCTCGATATCTGTCTCTTCAAATTAGAGAAAAGTTAGTTGATGGTTTTAATAATAATTTAGTAGCAAAGGAGGGATTGTTAGCTCATGGAAGAGGAGAAGCATTTGATTATCTTATTGGGGAGAAGACAACAAAATCTGCAAAAAATGCAATCAAGGCTGCAGCATATATGCTAAATCAGGCACAAAAATCTGTTATTTCGGTTAATGGAAATTTTGCAGCGCTTTGTCCAAAAGAGATCATTCAGTTAGCAAAAATAACAGATTCAAAGATAGAAGTAAATTTGTTTTATTCAAGTGAGAAACGAAAAAAAGCAATTTCAAAAATTTTGAGAAAATCTGGTGCAAAAGAAATACTGGGAATGGACAAAAAACAGTCTACAAAACTGAAAGGAATAGACAGTGCTAGAAGAATTGTAGATAAAAGCGGTATTTTTTCTGCTGATGTTGTTTTAGTTCCATTAGAAGATGGAGATAGAACTATTGCTCTGAAAAAGGCAAAAAAGAGAATTATCACGTTTGATCTCAATCCTCTTTCTAGAACTGCTCAAACAGCTGATGTGACAATTGTTGATAATGCGACACGGGCTATGAAACTACTTGTTTCTGAATCAAGAAAACCTAGAAAACAGATTACATTTGATAACAAAAAGAATCTTAAATCTACAATTTTAGAAATTCGTAAAAATCTAGAAAGGAGAGCAAAAAATGTCTAAAACAGTTAATGACATAATGCAAATGAAATCTAGAGAAAAAATCACTGTATTGACTGGATATGATTCAACTATGACCACATTGTGTGATAAAGTCGATGTAATTCTAGTAGGAGATAGTGCTGGGATGGTGATGCTAGGATATGATGATACACGAGATGTGACAATGGATGATATGGTACGTTTTACAACTGCAGTAAAAAATGCAAAAACTGATTCATTAATTGTTAGTGATCTTCCAATTAATTCCTATGAAAATGAAGATTCAGCTATCACAAATTCAAAAAGACTTGTTCAAGCAGGTGCACATGCAGTAAAACTAGAAGGAGGTAAAGAAGTTGCTAAAATTATCAAGGCAGTTAAAGATTCAGGAATTCCAGTAATGGGGCATTTAGGATTACTTCCACAAACTGCAGAAAAATATTCGGTACAAGCAAAAAAAAGTGAAGATGCGATAAGTTTGATAGAAGATTCTAAAATTTTAGAAGAATCAGGAGTATTCAGTATTGTTTTAGAAATGGTAACCAGTAATGTTACAGAAATTATTACAAAAAGTGTCAAAATTCCAATAATAGGTATAGGTTCAGGCATAAATTGTGACGGTCAAGTGTTGGTGGTTCATGATATGTTAGGAATGTTTGAAAAAATAAAGCCAAAATTTGCAAAAAGATATCTAAATTTATCTGAAGAAATCAGAAATGCAGTTAATTCATACGTAAAAGATGTGAAAGAAAAACGATTTCCTGAAAAAGAACATTCGTTTTCTATGGAAAAAAATGAATTAGAAGAATTGGAGAAAGAGATTGTCTAAGAAAAATTTACCACATCCATCACTTGACATTGTTGAAAGTTATGGTACTGAACTTGCTGGGAAAAATATAGTTCTCTGTGTTGCAGGTTCAGTTGCAGCATACAAGTCAATTGAACTTGCCAGATTACTAATGCGTCATGGTGCAAATGTCAAATGTGTAATGTCAAATGCAAGTACAAAACTTATCAAACCTGACTATATGAAATGGGCTACAGGAAATAATGTTATTACGAAATTGACTGGAGATATGGAACATATTGAATTAGCAGATTACAAAAGATCTGATTTACTAATTGTGTATCCTTCAACTGCAAATACATTAGGAAAACTTGCAACTGGTATTGATGATACACCAATTTCAACAGTTCTTACTGTTGCATTTGGTTCTAAAATCCCAATAATCATGGGTCTTGCAATGCATCGCTCTATGTATGAAAATGCAGCAGTTAAGAAAAATATGGATTTTCTAAAAAGCAAAATAGATTTTGTATCACCACAAATGAGTGAAGGAAAAGCAAAGGCCCCAGAACCAGAAGATATCCTGTCATTTGTATTAAAAAAATTTGGTGCATCAGGAAAATTGCGTGGAAAGAAAGTTTTGATTACAGCAGGTCCAACAGTAGAAAAAATTGATTCAGTCAGAGTAATTACTAATCAAAGTTCTGGAAAAACTGGAACCTTATTAGCTTCAGAATTAGTTTCAGCAGGAGCTAAAGTTACGTTAGTTTATGGTCCAGGAACAAGTGAACCACCAAAAGGTGCTAAAGTAATTCGAGTTAATTCTGTAGATGAGATGAATAAAGCAGTCAGGAAATGCTTGGAGAGAAAATTTGATATCGCAATAATGACTGCAGCAGCATCAGATTATGTAGTAAAAAATAGAATCTCAGGCAAGATAAAAAGTAACAGAAATGAAATTAATGTAAAACTTGTGAGAGCACCAAAGATTATCAATATTGTAAAAAACAAACAAAAAGACATTTTTCTTATTGGTTTTAAAGCAGAAACGAATATTTCTAAGAAAGAACTTGTCAATCGTGCAAAAAAGAAACTAAAAGAATCTAATGCAGATATGATAATTGCAAATGATATTGGTCGTAAGTATAACAAAGATACAAGCTATAATGAGATAGTCATTGTGGATTCTAAAAAAATAACTAATATTCCAAGGACTAAAAAAGAGAAACTTTCTAAAATAATTTGCAAAAACATTGAAAAAAAATTCTAGAGGAATAAAATACAAACAACGTACTATTTTAGTTTGGAATGAGGTTGCACTATTTTATCATAAAAGATGGGCAAAAAATGAAATTGGCCCATTTGCTGTAACAAAGAAGCTTTTGGATTTATCTAAAATAAAAAAAGGGGATAGTGTTTTGGATATTGCATGTGGAACAGGTCTTGTTACAAAAAAATTAATTAGAAAAGTTGGAAGTAAAGGCCAGATTTATGGAATAGATTCATCAGAATCTGCAATAAAAATAGCTAGAAAATGGACTGGTGATCCAAAAAATCTACATTTCGTTAGAGCAGATGCAGAAAGAATTCAATTTAAGACACAATTTGATGCAATTACATGTCAGTATGCATTATTCTTTTTTCCTGATGAACAAAAGGTATTGAGAAATATGAAGAAGTTATTGAAGAAAAATGGGACAATTTCATTGGCGGTTCATGGAAAATATAATGTTCCATACTTTGATTGCATTTTAGAACCAGTAAAAAAAATGATTCCAGATTACCTACCAAAATATCCAGAGATGGATAGATTTGGTACAAAAGAAACGTTTACAGATGTAATAAAAAAAGCAGGTTTTAGTAAAATTGTAGTAAAGAAATTTGTTTTTCAGTATAGTCCAGGCACATTTTCAGATTACTGGAATAATTACAAAAGACATCTCTCAAAACCTCTAAAAGAGAAATTGGATTCTTTAACAAAAATCCAAAAATCTAATCTTAGAGAAATGGTCAAAGATAAGACCCTCGAATATACAAAAAAAGATAGAAAGATTGTATTTCCATGGGAAGTTTTAGTCCTGACCGCAAAAAAGCAATGACATCAGACATAAATTCAGATTAAGAATGCATTAAAATTGTTGAAGGCTAGAAGAAAACGACTTTTGAAAAACTGTAAAGTGATTACAGGTTGTGACACGATAGTTGCATTAGAGCCTGAAAATTTATTTTACATGACTGGATTTTGGGGAGAAGCAATTGGAATTTTAGAAAAAAATGGGAAAACCACCATAATTGCTCCAGAATTGGAAATTGGTCGAGCAAAAGAAGAAGGAATTGACTGTAAAGTGATTCAATCTGATCGTGGTATGAGTTCATTGGTAACATTAAAGAGGTTTTTGAAAGGAAAGGTGTGTACAGACTGTCAGAATTATTCTGTAATGCAATCACTAAAAAAATCATTTCCAAAAATTAAAAATTCAATTGAACCATTTAACAAATCAAGAGAAATTAAAGATGAAGATGAAATTAAAATTTTAAAAAAGGCATCTAAAATAATTGATGAAATGTTTGGAATTTGTCAGGAAAAAATTAAACAAGGACAAAAAGAATCAGAACTTCAATCAATTCTAATGTCATATGCAGTAGAAAATAAAATGTTTGATACAGGGTATCGTTCTACATTAAATCCATTGATAATTGCAGGTGGACCTAATGGAGCATTACCACATGCACAAGTTACTAATAGAAAATTTAAAAAAAATGAATTGATAGTAGTTGATTTAACATTACGTTACAAAGGTTATGTTTCAGATGCAACAAGAACATTTGCTTTAGGGAAAATTTCTTCTGAAGAAGAAAATGTTTATGAAATTGTTAAAGAATCACAAAAAGCTGGACTAAAAGCTGTTAAACCAAATACAGATTGTAAAAGAATTGATGATGCATGTAGAAAAATTATTAATGAATCAGGTTATGGAAAATATTTCATTCATTCAACCGGACATGGTATTGGATTGGATGTACATGAATTACCAACAATAGGACCTAGAAGTTCTACAAAGTTAGGAACAAATATGGCAATTACTGTAGAACCAGGCATTTACATTCCAAAAAAGTTTGGTGTACGAATTGAAGATTCATTGATTGTGACACAAAAAAATCCAATTCTTTTGCATAAATTTACAAAAGACTTGTGCATCGTATAATTTTTGAGGCTAAATAGATCAAAAGAGTTTATGAAGGTGTAGATCGCCATTAAGCTGTGCAGAAACAAGAAAACACAACGTACTTGAAAGCAATCACTATTCGTGATCCAAGTGATTTACATTCAATAAAAGAAGACATCAAAAAAGGAATGGTTCTCATTTTACGAGTTACACCATTAGCACAATCAGATGTTGAAAAATTACGTAAAGTTGTTGAAGAGCTTTATGTAATTGCACGTAATGCAGAAGCAGACATTGCAAGATTAGGAGAAGAAAGAATCATCGTAACTCCACCAAATGTAAAAATTTGGAAACCAGATTATGATTTAAAATAATTTTATAGCTTCTTGAACTTGTGGATAATGAGTTGTAACTCTATACATTCTATTAATTGCTGATGAAAGGTTTTGAGATTTTCTTCTTTCTCCATGATTAACAAGTACTCTACGAAGTTTTGGTCTTAATCTTTGTACATATGACATTAATTGATTATAATCACTATGTCCACTAAATCCTTCAAGTTTTTCAGTACCAGCATTAATTGTAACAACTTCAACTTTTCCTTCTCTTCCCATAATTGTCACTTGTCTTGCACCATCCATGACTCTTCTTCCTAAAGTTCCATTTACTTGATAAGAAACAAAGAGAATTTTGTTTTTTGGGTTTGGGGCAAAGTTTCTGAAATATTCTAAAACTGGGCCACCTTCAAGCATTCCAGATGTTGCAATTACAATACATGGAGAGTCTTCTCTTAATGGCTCATCTCTTGCATCTGAATGTTCAATATTTGTAAAGTATTCCGAATCAAATGGATTATCATCTGTCTCTAGAATTTTCTGTTTTAATGATCTTTCAAGATATTCAGGATGTGCCTCATGAATTGCAGTTGCCTCTTGGATCATTCCTTCCATGAAAACAGGTGATTCTGTTAATTGGCCAGATTTCATATACTTGTCAATAACCATCATCAATTCTTGTGCACGTCCTACAGCTGGAATTGGAATGAGAACCTTTCCACCACCCTTGAGAATTTCATTTACAGATTTGATAAATGCAGTTTCAACTTCCTCTCTTGTTGGCTGTATGTCTTCTTTTGCACCGTATGTACTTTCAATTAGTAATGTTTCAACACGTGGAAAACGTGTGTCAGCACTTTCTAAGAGCATGCTTTTTCCATATTTAATATCACCAGAGTAAACAAAATTGTGATCACCATTTCCAATATGGAAGTGACATGATGCAGAACCTAAGATATGGCCTGCGTTTGCTAATACAAGTTTGATATCAGGAGAAATGTCAGTAACAGTTCCATATGAGAGACCAATTGTTTGTCTCATAATTTGATGAACATCTCTTTCTGCATACATTGGTGTTCTACCTTGTGCACCTGCAACCTTGATTGCATCTAATTGAATTAGATTCATCATAGGAAGGGTCGGTTCAGTACAATAGATTGGTCCTTTGTATCCATATTTTGTTAATACAGGTAGAAATCCAGTATGATCCAAGTGAGCGTGTCCAATAACGATAGCATCTAACTCATCTAATGAAATATTTGCCCAGTCCAAACGAGGAAATGATTCAGAAGGAGTCCGTGCACCAGGGTTGATACCACAATCAATTAACACCTTACTATCAGGAGTAGTCAAAAGCATACAAGAACGTCCAACCTGTCCAAATCCTCCTAGTGTTAATAATGATACCTCGGATTTTTGTACAAGTCGGGATCTAAAGATTTCCTCTCCAACAGATTTTAGCTGTTTTGCTCTTTCTGCAGAAGAAATTTTTAATTGATAATTGATTGATTTGATTGTGTTAGATGGTTTTGTAGTTGACTTTCTTATTCTTAATCTCCAACCAGTTTGTTCAGTAACTTCTGTATGATTAAATTCTTCTGCGTTTCTTTGACAAAGCCATGGTCTTTTTACCTCAATTGATACTTCACCTGTTGCAGTATCAAAAAATGTAGCCTCTAGTCCTGCATCTTTTGGCACCATAGAATCTAAGATTTTTCTTGCATCTTCTTCAGACTTTCGAATTTTTTCATCTGTTCGTATTACAATTCGTTTCTTGATTTGATTTACTAGATTGGATATTATTACATTATTTTCCATCAAAAAGCGCGGTTTGTTTGTATAGAGAGCAATGCGAGGGCCTTCATAGTCTATTTTAGTAACATTAGCATCTTTAGGTATACTTGACAGTATGGTTGCCATTATATTTTGGCTAGATTGATCTACTTGCTGCTGTTGTTTTTTTTGCAATTAATCTAAAGAGGAAGTACTGTTTTCTTTTGTTCTTCTGTTAAAAGACGGAATCCATTTTTATCAACTAATGCTACATTGATTCCATCACCAGTTCCAATATTTCGTGTTATGGCTGCTTTGACTGCACGTAATGCAATATTTTTTGCATCTTCAAGTGTCAAGTCTTTTTTGTATTCTTCTTCTAACAGACCATATGCAACTGGAGAACCACTACCAGTTGTTACATAATTTTTATTTTCTACAGAACCAAACATGTCAATATTAAATAAGGAAGGACCTTTTGCATCTACACCACCTAATAGGATATCAGCGATGAATGGATAACCTCTGTTTTGATGGAACATCAAAGAGGTTAGTCTTGCTAAAGAGTTAACTGGAATAGGTTCTTGATTTTGAATTCTGTGTAAATTTGCATGATAACGTAAGACATCTACAATATTTTGTGCATCTGCAACACCACCTGCTAAAGTAAGACCAACATGTTCTTCAACTTTTTGAATCTTCATTGTATTATTATTTGCAATGAAATATCCTGCGCTTGCTCTCATGTCTGCACATAACACTACACCATCGGTAGCCTTGATACCTACAGTGGTTGTTCCGTGTAATATTTTTTCTTCAACATTGTTTGACATAAGATTAACCTCGTTTGAGATAATATCAATGATATTAGACCCTTTTAAATAACTTTGTCATAGAATCGAAGTATTGAACAAGAAGATAATGTCTCACACAATGGAGCTGCCAAGGCAGATCGTTGTTGGCGAAAAAAACATCGAACAAGTTGGAGAATTTTTACGATCACTTTCTAATCCAAAAAAGGTTTCAATAATTTCGGGAAAAAATGTAAAGAAGATAATTGGAAAGGAGATTGATCAATCTTTAAAAAATGCAAAAATTTCAGCTGTCTGGCATTTGGCAAGATCAAATGAAGTTAAAGAGACCATTACAATACAAAAGAAAGTCAAATCAACAAAGAGTGACATAATCATAGGTTTAGGAGGAGGACGCTCAGTAGATATTGCAAAATTATGTGCCTTTAATCTAAAAAAACCATTTGTCAGCATACCTACCTCTGCATCACATGATGGAATAGCAAGTCCATTTGTTTCTGTTAGAGGAGAAAAACCACATTCGTTGGTAGCAACTGCACCACTAGGTGTTTTTGTGGATTTAGACATAATCAAAAAAGCCCCTAAAAAACTACTAGCAAGTGGATGCGGAGACCTAATGGCAAAGATTACTGCAGTACATGATTGGGAATTAGGTCGTGATAAAGTAGGAGAATACTATGGAAGATATTCAGCAAATCTTGCCTCAATGAGTGCAGAGATATTAATAGAAAGTGCAGAAAACTTTTCAAAAAAAGGTATTGATGTTAGAGTAATTGTTGAAGCATTGATCAGTGCAGGAGTAGCATCATGCATAGCTGGAAGTAGTAGACCGTGTTCTGGTGCAGAACATTTGTTTTCACATGCAATTGATCATTTAAAATTTGGAGTAGGATTACATGGTGAAAAATGTGGAATAGGTTCCATAATGATTGCAAAATTACAAGGACAAAACTGGAAGAAGATTATTAAAACTTTGAAAAGTTCTGGTGCGCCTACAACTGCAAAAGAGATTGGATTAGAACCAAAAATTTTATCTAAAGCATTAGTCATGGCACAATCATTACGTCCAGAGAGATATACAATACTAAAAGAAGTTAAAATGACTGAAAAAGATGCATTAAAGCTTGCAAAAAGTACTGGCGTTTTGTAATTATTTAGATTTTTTTTCTACAGGTTTTTCAGATTTTTCTTCTTTTTTTGCCTGTTTATTCTCATATGATTCTACAAAGTTTACTTTTCCAAGAGATGGAACAAATTTGAACAAATCCATTTGAGTAAAGTGCTTGATGATTGCTAATCCATCTGCTCTAAAAATTTCTTCAGGAATTGTAATGTCTACTACATTACCGGTTTTTTTGAAATTAATTTGGTCATTTTCTATAGGTAATCTTGATTTTAAAATTTCAGATATTTTATCATCGTCAGAGTCAAGAGATTTTTTTACATCAACATCATAAACGATTGTTTTTCCTGCAAATCTATGATTATAATCAATTTGAACTCTGCCAGAACCAATATAACGAATAATTCCTTTTTTGTTATCAATTTCTACTGTGTCACCAACTGATACTTTTTCTTGATCTTCTCCAAGTTTTCTTAGAGGAATCATTCTAACTTTACCTTTGTCTCTTGCACCAAATCCTTTTTCAGCTAAAACTTCGATTGTCTTTTTTTCACCTGCTTTTATTTCAGGTAAAGCATCATCTAATCCTTTGAGAACCCATGCTTCTCCAACAGAAACAAGTTTTGGCATATATTTTAGATTAGGATCATGAATGGAGTGTTTTTTTGCTTCTTCTTCATTTGTGCTTTCAAAAACTTCCCCGCTATCTTTTATCTTAGCAGTATAATCAAGTAAAATTAATTGTCCTTTTTTGAATGTCAACGTAGTCGATTTTGAATTTCCTTATATTAAGTTAGAGCGAATCAAGTGGCTTTAATTTTTCTTCAGCTACGTTTAGACCTGCTTGAGCATCAGTATCATAACCCATCATTGTTAATGTTGATGCAATTCCAGATATACATCTCATAACATGATAACGATCTACTTCACCCATACAACCAACTCTGAAGACTTTACCTTTTAGATTTCCAAATCCGCCTGCTACTAAAATTCTGAATTTTTTTGCTAATGTGTCTCTGAATATTTTATCTTCTAGTCCATCTAGATAGTTTAATGCAATTACTACAGTAGAACGAGAATTTTCATCTGCAAATGGTGTTAATCCAATTGCTGATAATCCTGAATACAATGCGTCAGAACAGGTTCTATGTCTTTGAATTCTTTTTTCCATTCCTTCTTCTAAGATAATTCTCATTGCTTCTCTGTATGCATAAAGAATTGGCAATGCAGGAGTGAATGGTGTGTGTTTTGCTTCAGCATAATATTTGAAGTATCTTGGTAAATTGAAATACATTGTATTTGGTGGATTCGCTTCCATGTATTTTCTAGTTCGTTGGTTAATACAAATTGGTGATATTCCAGGTGGGCATGCAAATGCTTTTTGTGCACCAGTCATTGCAATATCAATTCCCCATTTATCCATGTGAAGTTCTTCTCCACCTACAATTGATACACCATCTAAGACATAGTAAGAATCATTTCTTGATGTCAAGTCTTTGATTCTATCAAGATAATTAATCATAGTTCCAGTGGAAGTTTCATTCCAGACACAGTAGAATGCTTTAACATCTTTATTGTTATCAAATGCTTCTTTTACTTGATCATAGGTTGCATTAATTCCAGGTTCAGTTTTAATTTTTATTGTTTGACCACCTGCCCATTCAATTTGCTGTGCTAAACGAGTACTAAATTCTCCATTAACAGGAATTATTACTTTATCATCTTTTTTAATTAAATTTACAACAGAACATTCAACTGCACCTGTACCAGAAGCAGAAAGACATACTGCATCACCTTCTGTTTCAAATATTGTTTTTGTGTTGTTTACACATTCCTCATACAGTTCAACAAAATCGTCACTTCTATGATTAATTGATGGTGTAACCATTGCGCGTGTAACACGTTCTGGTACGTTTGTTGGACCCGGTAACATAACTAAATATTCCAAATTCTATATCGCCTAAGCTTGAGATGTTTGGAGGTTATTTATAATTAAAGATCTGACAATCGTTTTTTTGGATCAATTTCTGATAAAACATCTATAGTTCCTGAAGGAAGAAATTGTTTCCAGTTTTGATCGGTAGAAATCAGATTTCGGATATTAGTTCCAGATAAATCGCTGCGAGATTTCAATTCTACAGGGATTATTGATTTTCCTCGCTTACTATAAAGCTCATGAGTAAAATCATCATTAGAAAAAACAACATCATATTCAGGAATTAATTCATCAACAAGATGTGTCCATTTGGAATGATCATCAACATCAGGTATGTAATGTACAGACAGATTTTTTTTTGATTTGTCATCTATAGATGATAAAATCATCTTTTTTCTTTCATCAGCAGTGAAAGGATTTCTTTTTTCATGACTTTTGTTTGAACTACCTATTCCAACATGAAGATGTTCCACTTTGGATAAAGCAAATTTTATTGCTTCTAAATGTCCTAAATGAAATGGTTGAAAACGACCAATTAGAAACCCAATCATAATTGTCCACCGGCATTAAGAACTGATGCTAAAAATAGAATTATCACAGATAATACAACAGTTACTTCCCCTAATATGATAATTTTTTTCCTTAATTTTTGTAGTTGCTCTGGAGGCATCTCTTTTGCAATAATTTTATCTTCAACATCTTTTCTAATTATTCTGACATGAACAGCATATAAAATTAGTAATGCTGCAACTAAAATCATCTTTATGATTAAAACATGACCATAACTAGTGTCATACAAGATATCAGATTTTTGTAATACTAGATGGGCCTGATACATTCCTGTTGCAATTAAAATAAACAAAGCAGGCATGGCTAATTTGTTAAAACGTCTTCCAACTTGCACCATTAATTGTATTCTTTCTTCAACAGGCATTGACATTTTTTTTAAAATTGGTGCAAATACAATACCAATGAATAAAGAGCCACCAACCCAAATTGCCGCACTTGTGATGTGAATCCATGTTAGTAGTGCTTGCTCTAGTGCCATGACAATTAATGATTAGAACTCTATTTGACTCTTAACAAGGTTTTTTAGTATAAAATCTAAAAAAAATATTGATGAATCCACCTGGACGTCCAATACTATTTGTTGCAATAATTGCATTGTTAGGAATGATGGGCGGAATTGTTTACTATGCAAGTTTAGATAACGATGATCTTTCTATGGCTACAATTGAATTACAAGAAGTAGAATTGATAGATGTTAACAGTATTGAAAATCGTGCAATGCTCAAGGTTACATTTCTAGTTGCAAATCCAGGTGAAGTAACAGTAACTGTTCCAGTAATTTCGTACAAATTGTATGCAGATGGAAGTGAGATTGGACATGGAGCATATTCGACAGAAGATGTTGCAATGCCAGGTCGTGCTGCATTTTATCCTGATGCAGAAATTCCATTAAAAAATAAATTAACTATTGTAATGTCAGAGATGAGTGAAACTGTCTATAATAAAATAGTCAGTGGACAAGCTATACAATATGCTGCAACAGGACAGATGACTGTAGAATCAGCATGGAGTATTGTAGAACTAGATTTTGATACTAGGTCTTAATTTTAAAATTTAGAGTGGGCCTGGAGTGATTTGAACACTCGATCACTGCCATGTCGAGGCAGCATCATAACCAAACTAGACCACAAGCCCACGAATTAAAAATTCTAAAAGAACATTATTAACGTTTAAGAGATGTTGGAAATGAGGCTAGAAAATTGAGCGACGAATTTACAGATGATGAAAAGACTGGATTTTACAAAGCAATTTACTCTAGAAGAGATGTTAGATCACATTTTACACAAGAACCAATTGACGAGGGAACATTAACAAAAATTCTTCACGCAGCACATCATGCACCATCAGTTGGATTTTCACAGCCATGGAATTTTATTTTAATTAAAGATATGAATACTAAACAAAAAATCAAAGAATCATTTCAAAAAGAGCATAAACGAGCATCAGAATTAGTTGAAGATCCAAAGAGATCAGAATATCTATCTCTCAAATTAGAAGGAATAATGGAGTCAGATGTCAATGTTTGTGTTACATACGATCCCACAAAATTTGGACCATTCATTATAGGAACCACAAGCATACCCGAAGCTGGAATTTACAGTGTTTGTTGTGCTATACAAAACCTATGGTTAGCAGCAAGAGCAGAAAACATTGGATTAGGTTGGGTTAGCATAGTATCTAATGATGTATTAAGAGAACAATTAGATTTACCTGAGCATATTGTACCTGTTGCATATCTTTGTCTTGGTCATGTAACAAATTTTGAAACAAAACCAGATTTGGAACGTTCAGGATGGCTTCCAAGATTAGAACTAAAAGATGTAGTTTATTATGAAAAATGGGAACAAAAAGAAGGCGAATCATGGAATGTAATCCAAGAAATGATCAAGTCGAATCTTAACTACGCTTAAATTATTTCAAGTTATTTTTCTGCTGGGCTCGTGGCGCAGCATGGATAGCGCAGTAGCTTCCTA
Source organism: Candidatus Nitrosopelagicus sp. (assembly GCA_028242535.1). Lineage (GTDB taxonomy): Archaea > Thermoproteota > Nitrososphaeria > Nitrososphaerales > Nitrosopumilaceae > Nitrosopelagicus. The sequence continues at coordinate 45,033 of JAOJYB010000003.1, forward strand.
AGCTATAGGTCGAGGGATCGAAGCCCTTCGAGCCCGCTTTTTTTATTACTTAAATTATGTATAATTTTCAAATAGATATGAAAGTTGTAGTTATTTCTGGCAGCCCAAGAGAAAATGCCAATACAGAGATAATGATGAAACATGTTGCAGAATATGTAGAACAGAAAGATGTTGAACTAAAATTTATCAATTTATCAGAAGGTGGTTTTGAATATTACAGAGGATGGGTAGATGATTATAATGAGAAAACACTTCAGGCTGCAAAAGATATCATGGCAGCAGATGTCTGGCTAATTGGAACACCGATTTACAATTCCATGTATAGTGCTGCTTTGAAGAATTTATTTGAATTTGTTAATTATAAAGAAACTGAAGGAAAAACAGCAGGTTTAGCAATTATTGCATCAGGTATGATTGGATTTACCGATGTCCAAACACTACTTACACAATTAATGTCATATTTCAGGGTAATAACAAATCCAACCCCAGTATTTGTAACTGCAGATAAAATGGCTGATGGTAAAATAATCGATGACGATGTCAAATCCAGATTAAATCAAATGGTAGATAAAACACTAGAATTAGCAAAAAGAAATTAGATTAGATTTTTTCCAGTAATTTGTTTTGATTTAAAAATTTTAATTTCATAATCACCTTCGTAGACATTAACTACGTTATCTCCATCAATATTTCTTGCACGAAATTTGTATTCGTAAGTACCATCTTCATTTACATCAGTTTGTGCAAAGTGAATTGGTTCATCATTTTGATAGATTTGAACAATTACAGGATATCCTTCTGCATGGTTGTCTACAGTACCTTCAATGAATCCCCATGGCATTATGTTGTCTGAAGAAATTACCATTGGTACCACAGTTTTTGTTAGTTGAATACCATTATTTGTAGAAATTACAGTTGTGTTAGAGTCAGCAAATGAAGGAGACATTCCGATCATTGTGACTAGCACAAATAATCCAGCAAAAATTCCAATTTTTGTCTTCATGAAAAAAATATGCTGTCAATAATATATTAACATGACTGATAATTTATTCAGATAGAATTGGATACAAAAAAGAAGTGTGAATGTGAGTGTCATTTTGGAGGAGCTGTTAGTTGCCCAGGGTGCAAAAAGAATCATGAATATGAATTCAAATGTGAACACTGTAGTGAATAGTTATTTTTATTGTGCAAACATCTTTAGATTATAAATTTCAGCACGAATTGATTCAATTTCAACTTGAGTCTTAAGATTATCAATCTATTTTTTTAGATATGAAATTTTATCATCTCTTGTGCCTGTTACATTAGAAAGATCTTTTTCTAGATCTAGTTTGTATGTAGAAATTTCTTTTGCCGTTAATTCATGGCTTTTTTTTCATCATGAGAGTGTGATTCTCCATGATTGTTATCTGCGGCTTTTTGTGCAATCCAGATGATAAACACCATAAACCACATAATTGGTACGGCCATCAGAAAAATGAAATAGAGTGAAGGTGCAAAGTCAACTAGGGGAAAGTATAATCCAGTCAAAACAGCTGCCCATATACCTGAAACAAGTGTGGCAAGATGGTTTTTTACGTATCCCATTATTTATCCAAGAAAATATACAAAATATAACGTTAATGGTAGATTTTTGAATATATAATATGAAAAGGAGGATTATTGCTCTGCAGTAACTTCTACAGTAGCAGTTGATGTTTTAGTTTCAGACTGTAAGATTTGGATTTTCTCTAAAAGTTCATTTCTCAAGTCACGAGCAACACGTCTTACGGTTGGTCTTGGGACTCCTAATTCGTCAACGACTTTAGTATAGATATCTTGTTTGTCTGTAACACCTTTATCAAGCAAAGAATTGATTGCTGCTTTGATTACAGTGCTTTGATTAGTACGATTCACAAGGATCGTGTAATACTGATCTATATAAAATTTCAATTTACAAATTTGAGAAACGTCATTCGCAGTTTTATTAAAAAAGAATAGCCAAAATATTACAATGATAAAAGGTTTTCATTGAAAAAATAATTAATGATCAAAAGACTCTTATGATAATCGCATGTCGTTGCGACATTGACTAGCGTAAATATAGAAACCAATCATGGAAATATTTCATTTGGTTTACTTCCTGATTTAGCACCTGAAACTGTTAGAAACTTTATCAAATTAACAAAAGACGGATTTTACGATGGAACATTATTTCATAGGGTCATTCCTGGATTCATGATTCAAGGAGGAGACCCAAATACAAAGAATCCAAACATGAAAGGTCAATGGGGAATGGGCGGACCAGGATATAATGTAAAAGGAGAATTTAGTTCAAGATCACACTTGCGGGGAATCGTTTCAATGGCTAGATCAACTGATCCAAACAGTGCGGGTTCACAATTTTTCATAGTAACAAAGGATAGTACATTTCTAGATAGAGAATATACTGTATTTGGAGAAGTAACAGAAGGAATGGATGTTGCAGATAAAATAGTAAACCTTCAAAAGGATCAGAACGACTGCCCTCTAGAAGATGCAAAAATGCTCAAAGTTTCAATTTCAGAGTAGAGTCTTGGATAAGAAAATTTTAGTTACAATTTTTACAGTATTACTATTATTTTCAGTAAGTTCTCAAGTCTATGCTGATGAGTCTAATGAACAAATTGATATTTCCAAATTTTATGAGCGGGAGTCATTTAATTCAGGTTTTGCCGAAGTGAGACAAACCGACAAAATTATTTTTGAAATTGGCAAAGATACAACTGTTCACGTAAAGCATATCATTATTGGAGATCCGTGGCAACCTCATGAACCAAAAGTGATTAAAATGTTGCCTGGAAAGCATTCAAATCTACAAGTAACAGATGAAGATGGGGATTATTTAAGACCAATGGGATTTGTTGGAGAAACTTTTGAAGAAGCAGAATATATCATAGCTGGACAGAAAGCACTTGCTGGTTATGATTTGGTTGCAGAATATGATTTGGAAAATTTTCTAGAGCTAAATGATGGACTATGGACAAAAAATTTTGATTTTCCACATGATGTAATGATTCACGTTGATGATGAAGTTGAAATAATTTTCGCAAATTCACGTCCTGTTGATATTTCTGATGCAGAGGGAATTAATTGTATGGGATGCAATATACTAATAGAATTTTTTGATAATACAGAGTCAATTACAAAAACAGTGATTAGAACTGATACAAAATTTGAAGAAATTTCTAATACAGGTGAAGAATATTCTGTAGAGTTTTTATCAGATGGAGCAATTGGTGAATTGAATTTTATAGATGAATTAAATTATTTGTCATTCGATGTTAACCAAGAAAATCAGTTGTTTTTGGTAAAAATTCCATTGGATTTACTTTTGTCGCCATATCATGTTTTCTTGTCAGAAATTGATCAGGACATTTTAGTTGACTCGGATCAAATTCGAAAAAGTGAATTTAAGCAAACTGCTACACATGCAAATCTTTCATTTAGAGCAAATATAGAAGGGGTAATTCATATTGTTGGATCAACAGAAATGGAACACGAAAAACTACTTGATAAGTTACAAAAGAGAATCCCAGAACCTGCTAAAGAAACTATAGATGGTGTAAAGCAAAGTGATGAAAAGTTGGATGATACTACAAAAGAACAGCTTTTTGAGGATTGGGGAGATACTAGTTCAAACGTAAATAATAATGAGGACAATACAATGATTTTTGTAATTATTGGTGGCGCTGTTATTGCAGTGATTATTGGAATTGTTATTAAATTAAAGAAAAATTAATCGCCTTTTGAGTCACAAGCACATCCTTCAAACTCGTCAAATCTGGAATTACATAGTGGACATTTATCACCATATTCTATCTCCCAAGGTTCCTTTCCAAATAGTTTAAGATGATCATCTATCTCTTCAGGAATTTCTTGTTTTTCTTCCATCGTAAGATTAAGCTTACAAAGTATGTATACTTGTTCAAAAATATAGATTTGATTTTAGTTAGTTAGTAATGCTTCTTTTGAGATGTATTGATTTCTTTGATCAGTTGTGTTTTTTAGAAATTCCTTGTTAAATGCCATTTTTGTTAATGCAACAGATACATCAAATGGACTTGCAGACCAGCCATACTCTGACATTTGCGCAACCGTTTCACCAACTGTCTTTGGCTGATCAAAGAAGGAGTCTTTTGCTAAGATTCTCAACTTGTTTTTGATATCATCTACTGCAATTGTAGAAGGTGATGAGAATTCAGGCTCGTGGAATTCAGCATTGTCCAAAGAATTCATTACATCAGTTTGTGGTCTTTCATTAAGCAATTGTTTCAATGATGCTATAACGTCAGCTACAGAGTCATTATCAACATAAAAGTCTCTAGAATCGATCTCAATTTCATTTGAACCTTGTTTGATTCGAATTTTTGCCATGTGTAATCTACGCTAATGTTGATTTATTTTGCTAGCTCAAAGTAGCTTAGAGAAATAATCAAAAGTTGTACACAAGATCATTAAGGAATAGTTCAGTTGATAACGGATTTATAGATATTTTTACAAAAAAACACATGTTAACAGTTTTTGGATCAACTGCACTAGATACAATTCGAACCCCAAAAAAAACTCTGAAAAATGTACTAGGGGGGGCTGCAACATTTGCAGCAATTTCAGCCAGTTTTTTCACAAAACCAGGACTAATTGCAGTTGTAGGAAGTGATTTCCCAAAAAAATATCACACAGTGTTAAAAAATCATCTAGATCTAAAAGGATTGACAGTTCTTGATGGTAAAACCTTCAGATACGATGGCAAATATGATGCAACTATGAGTGTTAGAGAGACACTCAAAACAGAACTAAATGTATTAGCAGAATTCAAACCAACGGTTCCTGATGCATACAGAAAATCTGAATTTGTGTATCTGGCAAACAATGACCCTGAACAAAATGCAAAAATTATCAAAGAATTTGATAATGTTAAATTTTCAATGTGTGATACTATTGAATTTTGGATTGCAACAAAACGTAATGCAGTCATTAAAATGATAAAATCAGTAGATGCAGTAGTCATTAATGATGAAGAGGCAAAATTACTCACAAAAGAAGATAATTTGATCAAGTGTGCAAAAAAAATGATGGCTTGGGGCGCCAATTATGTTGTAATTAAAAAAGGAGAACATGGTGCATTACTATTTCATGAAGATGTGATTTTTCCATCAGTTGGATTTTCATTAGAATCTGTTGTAGACCCAACTGGTGCAGGAGATTCTTTTGCTGGTGCAATGATCGGACATTTGGCTGCTAAGAATAAAATAAGTTTTTCTGAAATTAAAAAATCAATCATTTATGGAAATGTTATGGGTTCATTTGCTGTTGAGAAATATGGATTGGCAGGATTAACATCATTGAAGAAATCTGACATTACAAAGAGAGTGAGACAGTATGAGAAGATGGTTACTTTTTGAAGAGTTATAGATAAGAATTTTTTTTATTAATCATGGAAGATAGATTAGATTCAATTTTTACAATGCAAAAAAGTCTAGAAGACATGATGAATCTTGATAGATATCCAAAAGATACTGAAGGGAAGGTATCTGCATTGTGTACTGCAATAATGCACGAAGCAGTAGAACTACAACGGACTACAAACTGGAAGTGGTGGAAGACACCAACTGCATTTGATGAAGCAGAAGCAAGAGAAGAGTTGATAGACATTTGGCACTTTGTTGTTCAAGCATCATTAGAACTCAATCTCACACCGGATGATATTTTAAAAGAATATGAAAGGAAAAATGAGATTAACAGACAACGACAAAAAGATGGTTACTAGTTTAGTCATATAATATGATTGAAATAATTTTATAGTAGGTCTATTAAAAATCGATGAATTGAAAGTAAGACACTTACAAGAAGATGATAAACAGTACAAAGTTTTTCTATACATATTTTATGCTGCTTCTGCAATGATGGTATCTATCCTGATTTATGGAGTAGTCATGATGACTGGAGAGTGGCAAGAAAATGGCACATATGTAATGGGTGAAATTTTAGTCAACACACATGTTCCATTTGAAAACTTTGCAAACCTAACTACATGGTTGTCATTTGCATGCATAATTGCATGGTATTGTGTTTCAAGAATTGGATGGAAACGAACAGTTGGAGTAGTATCATACAGAATGGCTCTATTACAATTAATGTTGTTAGGCTTTGCAGTAATTTGTCTATACGAAGTTTTGTGGAGTTTCACTGTACTCAACGCAGAGATTACATCACAAATGGTAATTGATGGAACAACTCCAGATATTGATAGATTAATAGTAGATTATCCAGATCCAGAAAGACCATGGAATTTGATATTTGCAACGAAGATTTGGCTTGTTGGTTTCATAATTAGTGCACACGCATTCTATCTAAGCAAGAAACCAAGAAAGTCTATTGAAGAGTTAAACCCTGAAGAGTAATTCAGTGACAAAAATTGAAGATTGATTATATTCTCTTGATTTAGATATCCGATCAAATGTTATTTGATAGTAACAACAGAAAATATTCTTATTTTTTAATTGCCGTCATTGGTTGTATTGTAATTTTATCAATTCCAATGATGTACGGTCATTTTTTTCATGAAGGACATATGTTTTTTGTTGCAATTCATGAATCTGGTTTTATTTTAGCTACTTTTTTGACTGTAATGGCTATAATTTCTTACAAAAAAACTAAGGTCAAAAGAATGTTGTTTTCAGCAGCTGCATTTGGTGTTTTAGCATTTGGACAAGGTGAGGTAATGTATCAAAAAATGCACGATCATACTGTAGATCTAACAAGTCCGGGTAATGTTTTAGAGTATTGTATTGTGATTATGACTGTTTTGTTTGCAATTGGAATTTTTTACAAACGATAATTTCAAAAAATCAAAAAAATTACCTCTATATAAAATCAAACAAAAGTTCTAAATTTCAAAATGACACTTAAGAAATAAATAGTATAAATAACGAAAACTTTTTAGAATTAAAATTGGATAGAAGTAAAATTGTTTTAGAAGTAATTGAAAAAAATCCTGGAATTAGATTTAATGAAATTATGAGGATTACAGATATCAGAAATGGTACACTGAGTCATTATGTAAAAAGATTAGAAGGAAATGGTACTATCAAACTAGAGCGAACCCCACGAGTAACACGTGCGTATCCAGTAGGCATAGCTAAACACGAGGCTACAATATGCAAATACATAACAATGCCAACTCAGAAAAAGTTAATTCTATTTTTACTCAAAAAAGAAGTTGCCACATCAATTGAGATTAGAGAATTTCTGAAAAAATCACCATCGGTCATATCTGTAAATCTTAACGAACTTTTTAGAATGAAAATTATCAACAAAAGATATGATATTCCTTCAAACAAATATTCCCTAAAAAATCCTAAAGAGGTTGAGGGAGTATTGAGGGAGTACTATCCAAATTTACTTGATAAACTTTTAGAAAATACAATAGAAATGCTTGATTTTTAGTGTAAGAAAATTTTTGTAATTACTTTCAAAAATTAATACAAGACTTTATAGATAAACAAAAGTAAAATCTGTTAAAATGGATGTTACAGAAAAAGTAGAATTAATCAAGAGGCCACCTACAAAAGAAATAGTAAAAGATGAAGCAGAATTAATTGAATTACTAAACAGCAATTCCAAACCAAAACACTACATTGGTTTAGAGATTTCTGGATTTTTGCATCTTGGAAGTTTAATCAGCACTGGTTTTAAAATTAATGACTTTATGAAAGCAGGAATTGACTGTACTGTGTTTTTGGCAGATTGGCACACTTTGATTAATGATAAACTTGGAGGAGATTTAGAAACAATTTCTAAAGTTTCAAAATATTATGCAGATGCATTTCGACTGGTTTGCCCAGGTGTAAACATTGTAATGGGAACAGAACTTTATGATTCTAAAAAAGAATATTGGGCAGAACTTGTGAAATTTACAAAACATATGACTCTTGCAAGAACAATGCGTACTTTAACAATCATGGGAAGATCGGAAAATGAAGAAAAAATTGATTTGGCAAAATTGTTGTATCCTCCAATGCAAGCAGCAGACATTCATTCTTTAGATTTAGATATCGTACACGCAGGAATGGACCAACGAAAAATTCACATGTTAGTAAGAGAAATTTTTCCAAAAATGAAATGGAAGGTTCCTGTTGCGATACATCATTCATTACTACCAGGATTAACACAACCAAAAGATGATTCTACATCAGAACCAGGAAAAATGAGCAAGTCAGATCCAAACTCAGGAATTTTTATACATAATTCTGATGATGAGATTACAAAGAAAATTAGAAAAGGTTGGTGTGAAGAAGGACTAACAGAAAATAATCCAATATTGGAACTTGCAAGGCAAGTTGTATTTCATGAATATGATTCAATATCAATAGAGAGACCTGAGAAATTTGGAGGAAATGTAACATACAATTCGTATGAAGAGTTAGAATCCGATTTTGCTCAAAAGAATTTACACCCAGGTGATTTGAAAAACACCATAAGTGACTACATGGTGAAGATTATTGCTCCAATCAGAGATAAAATTTCATTGAGTAATGAATTGTTTGAATTAATTAAAAACAGTCACTAGTTTTTAATTTCTGGTTCTTCTAGATTATACTTTGATTTGTATCCACGTGGATTAATCATTAAATCCTTAAAGTTGTAAGTAGATGAATTTCCAACTATTACAGTAGTAATCATTCCTAGTTGATCTGCATAGTTTTCCATATGCTCTAGATCAGTCATTATTACAGTTTCAGATTCTCTAAATGCTCCTTTGATTATTGCTACAGGTGTTGTTGGTTTTCTATATTTTAATAAAATTTTTCTTGTGTCTTGTAATTGATGAATTCTTTTCTTACTAGCTGGATTGTAAATTACTAGGACAAAGTCTCCTTGTGCTGCAGCCTCTACTCTTTTTACAATAATTTCCCATGGAACTAATAAATCACTCATACTACAAACTGCAAAGTCTGTCATTAATGGTGAACCAATTATACTTGCACAAGAATTCAATGCAGAAACACCAGGAACCAATTCAACATGTAAGCCACTTTTTGGATCCCAGCCAGATTCTGCAAGTACTTCAAAAATTAATCCAGCCATTCCATAAATTCCAGGATCACCGCTTGAAACAAGTGACACAATTTTTCCTTCCTTAGCTAAATCAATACATTGATGTGCACGTTCAACTTCTTGTGTCATTGCATAACTATGAATTTCCTTTCCTTGAATCAGATCTTCAACTAAATTTACATAAGTTGTATATCCAACTATAGTATCACTTTCTTCGATTACCTGTTTTGCTCGAAATGTCATATGATCGTGATGACCAGGACCAACTCCAACAATGTACAGTTTGCCCTCCATGGAAATTAATGGTTTTTTGAATAATTTATCCCTTGTCTTAGTTTATTGTATTCAGTTTGAATTCATTATGTAGAGATTCAACTACGGATTTGCAATCATTATCCTTTACAACAAATGCCAAATTTAGTTCAGATGAACCTTGAGCAATCATCATTACATTGGAATTAGATTTTTGCGCTGCAAGAAATACTCTGGATGCTATTCCAACTTTACCTCTCATTCCAGAACCAATTACTGCAATTATTGCAACATTTGGGATTGTGTCAATTTTTTTAAGAGTTGTTCCAAGTAAGTTGATTTCTAATGCATTTTCTGCCTTATGAAGATCCTCTTTTTTGACAACAATCGTTATGCTTGATTCAGACGGATTTGATGATACCATCATTGCATTAATGTTATTTTTGGTAAGCACTGAAAATATTTTTGCAGCAGCGCCAGGTCCAGCAAATAATATACCGCCAGTTAGGTCAAGTAATCCAACTTTTCTAATTGCAGACACACATTTTACAGAATTCTTTGATTTTGAATGAAGTGATGTTACAAGAGTTCCTGGATTATTCACATTAAAACTACTTCTTATTCGCATTGGGATCTTTTTTGATAATAATGGCTCAAATGTTCTTGGATGGATTTGTTTTGCACCGAATCTAGCCATCTCAATTGCCTCAGAATATGACACTTCTTTGATTAATTTTGCATTTTTTATCAACTTTGGATCTGCTGTCATCATTCCTTCAACATCACTCATCAACCATATTTCATCTGCATCAATGCATGATGCAATTATTGTTGCAGTATAATCAGAGCCTCCACGACCAAATGTTGTGGTATTTTCATGTTGGTCAGCTCCTGCAAATCCAGCAATAACAGGAATTGTTTTTTTAGCAAAATAATCATTAATTGTTTTTGATAGACGAATTCTTGTGGTATCCATTAGAGGTCTGGAATCACCAAAGTTAGAGTCAGTAACTATTCCCGCTTCTTTTCCACTTAATGGTACAGATTTATTTTTCATTTCTTGTAGTGTAAATGAAACCAAATCAATTGAGAGTCTTTCACCAAAAGAGATTAGATAGTCATATGAACGTGGAGTCACCTCACCTAACAAGATTAATCCGTGAACTAATTCATCTAGTTCAGAAAGATCAGAATAAAGCTTGTTTGATAATGATTTTAGAATTTTAGAATTTGTTATTAGATGTGTGGCAAATTGTTTGTGCTTTTGAGATATTTTTGCAAGCACTCTGTTTGCATCTTTTTTATTTCCTTTTCCTATTAGAGAAGATATCTGAATCAATTCATCAGTGACAGTATCTATGGCAGAGCAGACAACTACAATTTTGTTATTTTTTGATATTTTGTCTACAGTTTTGACTACGTTTTTGATGTCCTTTACAGTTGCTAGTGACGTTCCGCCAAATTTTACTACTAATTTCAAATCAGTTTCACCTGAACAATTGGTCTTAAAATTCTTTAACTCTCAACACGAGGAGCAAGATAGAAATGAATTTGGCCGAGATTTGAGACCTTAAATTCAACTCTTAGTGGTTTTGCAGTAGAATATTCGCATGTAACAATATCAACACTATTGCCAACAGCCTTGATTATAGGATTAAGATATTCCAGACTATATGTTCCAGTGCTTTCTTGTTTTACTGATAATTCCTGTATTTCATCCTGATTGCTTTCTAATGAGATATCAACTTCCCCAGAATCACCCTTACCTGAAAACGTCGCAGATGATTCACTAGAAGTTATAGCTAGATAATCAGAAACTACCTGAACATCTCCAAGAATTTTATCTAAAGCAGATGAGGTTAGAGATATTTTTGCATCATATGGAATCTTTGGCAGCGGGGTATCAGATGCGGAGCTTTCAATTAATCGCATTTTGTATTTCTTGTTCTTGCCTATGGTGACTAGAAGCATGTTATCATCAGATATGTTAATTTCAATTGAATCGCTTTTGTCAGATCTTTTTATTAATTTTGAAAATTCATCAATACGGACTCCAAATTTTATATCACTATCACAATTGTATTTTTCAAATGCAGAATTTGGCCAGTTGATATCAATTAATGCTACATGAGAAGGATCCATCCCTCGGAATGAGATTCCTTCGACAGTTGCTTCAAATGTTGCCTCTTCAACAAGTGTGGAAATAGCAGAGATTATTGCCTTCCATTCATCTGCTCTATTTGTCTTTGCTGAGAAAACCAAATCACTTTTTGGTCACAAATGCTAAAGTTAAACCTTATTGCCTTATGCGTAATTTCGCCAAGTTGTTTTACATTTTGTACATCTAAAGAATTGTGTTGTTGGTTCATCTGCACTTCTTGTTTGAAACATCCACGAAATTGCCTCTCTACCATCACATTTTTTATTTTCACAATCCATCTCAATTGTAGATGAAAATTCGTTGCCTTCATTTTCTCCTACCACAAGAAAATCAGATTCTACCTTTTGAACACCTGATTTCTTTTTATCTTTTGGTCCACCTTCAGTATAATTACACTTTGAACAAGTTAAAATTGAAGTAGTGGAGTCTTTTTTGAGTCTGATGTCACAAGTAGGACAGAATTTCATTTGTTACAATCACTTTATTTTTGAGTTGATTAGTTTTTTTAAACTTTCAACTTCAGCAATGGCAGTATCTGCTGCTGCAGAAATTTGAGTCATTGGGTTGGATTGTGAATTAACTCTCATCCATATTTCATTGGTTAATGGATGCTTGATTATAACACCAGCAAAATCCGTATTTTTATCTTGTAGGAGTTCGTGTTGAATAATGTAAAGAGCGCCTATATCAGCATCTTTGATTTGTAAACTTGCCTCTTTTTTATCTGAATTAATCAATTGAATGTTCAATTGATCAAAAAAGAACTTATTGTGGATATAAATCAATGTCAATTATGTCCGAAACTCAGATTTCAGCAATAACTCTGGAGAAAGAAAAAAATGAGTTTTCAGGTGATGAAAATATTACCATTAATGTCAGATTTTCACTGACTGGTGGATTAAGGGATGCATTTACTGAGAAAAATTGGACACAGGCGTATAATGAAAATGATAATACTATGAAGCTAAAATATGGAGTAAAATTGGCAAAAGGAGGTATTCGAAAACATGAACTTGGCAAGACCATAGACACTTACAGAAAGGCATCAATTTTTTGGACTAGAAATCCAAAGCTGGTGAATCCAATGAAAGATAGAAAAATTTGGGTGCAGGTGGCAAAGAATTTTGAACCATTTGTTGCATTAACTGAAGAAGATGTGAGAAAGGAATTTTTTGATTTTGAGGAAAAATTCACATTCAAAGCCTCAGAGTTGGGAACAGGAAATCATAAAATTTCTGCAGAAGCATTCGTATCATGGGAAACACATCCTTACATCAAAAAAGGAGATGCAAAAAACCAATCAAATGAGATTGAAATAAGTATTAATTAGTTAATTTTAAGACAATAGTATGGCAAAATATGACGGATTACTTGGACAACCAGTTTTAGAAGTTGAAGAACCAGACAAAGAAGGCGGAATTACAATAATTTTTAAAGATAACAGATTCATGTTCATTAAGGCAGTAGATGGCAAAATTGATACTGTCTCAATTCCGGAGTGATTTAAGATGGCAAAATTTGACGGTGTAAGAATGCAAGATTTGGTTGAAGTTAAGGATCCTGATGAAGAAGGCGGTCTTACCCTAGTATTCAAAGACAATAGACTACTAAAAATTAAAGTTGTAGATGGAAAATTAGTTTCTGAGTCTATCCCGGAATAGACTTAATCAAGTATAGTTTTGGCATACTGAAAAATTAGTTCTTCTTGTACAAATGACTGAATTGAACCGTGTCTTTTTTCTCTAACGTGTTGAATAGCATCTTCGGCTGACATTTTTTCATATTTTATTAAATAACAGGCAAGAATTGTTCCAGTACGTCCTAAACCTGCTAAACAATGCACCATCACAGGTTCTTTATTCTGAATTTTTTCATGGACATAATCTACTGAATTTTTTAGATCATCAAAACTTGGCACACCCATATCATCAGATAATACATGCAAGTAATTCATCTTGTTTACCCAATTTTCATCGAGTGGTTCTTCTCTAATTGTTACAATTGATTTAATGCCTTCTTCTTGCATCCATTCAATTTCCTTTTTTGATGTAGGAATTGCACTTCCTGCTAGTTTTCCTTCAATTAACCATGAAAAATTATCTGGTCTTCCAGTAAGTTTTCCGTGAAGTTTTCGTTTAGCATCTCCAATTTTTGTCATAAGATATGAAATATGAAATCACAATATAAAATAAAAGATAATAAAAAGAAATTTTGGTGGACTAATCTATTAATTCAGTCCAACCTTTGACGAAGACAGAGTTCTTGTATAGTGGGACAGGTTGTCCTACTGTAAAGTCCATTGGTCTCATCCAAAAGATTGCTTTTGTTGGGCAAACTCCGATACATGCACCGTCTGAGATGCATCTTTCAGGATAAAAGACAAATGCTTTTCCTCTTTTCCAGCCTTCGACTGGTTTTACTCTTAATACATCAGGTCCCAAAGTTGTACAAATTTCAACACATAGTGCGCATCCAATGCACATTTGTTCACTAATGTCTGGAAGTATTGCTACTGGCATGAAAAATTATGATAATTTGATCTTAATATAACTTGCCTCAAAATAGCAAATTATAACACCGTTTGAAATTTTTATAACACCGTTTGAAATTGTTTAATTTTCAATTGAGATTTTTGATCGATCAGAAATTATAAATTTTTTCATTTTATTATTTTCAAGAATTTGACGACCGTTTGGAAGGAGCCAATTATTTTCTTTTTTTCCAGCCAACGCAGAAATGATCAAAATTGAATTTGAGAATGAGACATTTCTTGCAAGAAGCATTAAAATTGAATTTACGACCCTTCCAGAATCCACATCATTTGAAAGAGTGTTGTATAATCCATTTATCGAATCAAATATCACAAGATGAGGTTCTATGGAAATTTTTGTGAGTATTTTAGGAATAATTTCATTCACTTTTGATTCTAATGTGTTGAATAATGTCAGATTAGACATAGTAAGTAGTTTTGATTTTACATAACCAGAAAAAAGAAAATCAAAGTCAATATACAAAATTGGAAGATTTTGTTTAGATGTAATTTCCTGAATTAGTTTAATTTTAGAAAATGCATTTTCATAAAAAAGAAGACTAGAGTTAGATGGAACTAGGTTTTCTTCTAGTAATTGAAGATTTTCAAATGTTGTATGGTTTTTATCCAACAGTAATTATTTTTGAATCGGATATATAATGAATTTTGAATCAATTTCTGAAGAATTTCAAACTGATAAGATCTATTTGAACAACGCTTCTGTTTCAATAATGCCAAAGACAAGCATAGAAGCAATGAGACAATTTCTTATTTCATACTCAGAGATGGGACCAGATTCTTTAGAATCTGAAATTTTCATTAAAGAATTATGGGAAAAGACAAGAAAGGCAGTTTCAAGATTAGTAAAGTGTAAGCCTGATGAGATCATAATTACACAAAGCGTTACTGATGGAGTAAACATGGTGGCAAATGGAATGAAGTTTGGTAATGATTCGAATATTATCATACGAGGCGGAGATCACGAACACCATGCAAATTATTTTCCCTGGTTAAAATTGAAAGAGAAAATTGATGTAAGAAGTTTACCAGTTGATGAAAATGGAGGCTTTACAGATTCAGATTTCAAAAAAATGGTTGATGAAAAAACAAAATTAGTTGCATTAAGTCATGGATTATACAATTCTGGTTTAATTTTACCAGTTAAAGAGATCGGAGAACAATTGCAAAAGCAGAACATTCCATATTTTTTAGATACAGCTCAGACTGTTGGATGTATAGGTGATTATGACTTTGCAAATACGGGATGTGATTTCATGTCGTTTAATGGTTCAAAATGGTTATGTGGACCAATGGGAACTGGAGTGTTTTATTGTAAACGAGAATCAAGTAATTTACTAGAACCTGTTAACATTGGAGGAGAATCCGCCACATCAAATGAAAATGGGACTTTGGTATACAATGAATTACCTGATCGATTTCAAACAGGTTTTAGAAATTATGTTGGGCTTGCAGGAATGGAATCATCAGTTACTATCTTGCAAAATTTAGGATTAGATAATATCAGAAAACATATCATGGAATTATCAAATTTATTCATAGATGAGATTGGAAAGATTCCAGAAGCTAGAGTTTTTGGACCAGAAAATGAAAATGAAAGGACAAGTATAGTTTCTTTTGAGGTTGGAAAAAATGATCCTGAGAAGATTGTATCAGCATTGGCTGAAAAAGGAATTATTGTTGCAAAGAGAGAGATTTATGAAAAACCAATTTTGAGAATTTCTCCTCATGTCTTTAACACAAAAAATGAGATTTTAAAATTGGTAGAAGAATTAAAAAAGTTATGATTTTTCTTGTTGTTCAATTACCATCATTGTGAGAGTAGACTGAACGTTTTCAATTTTTCTAATATCGTTTGTTACTATTGATCTTAATTTTTCACTATTATCAGATGATAATTTAACGATTATATCATAAACACCATACACACCATTGATTTCAAATTCAACGTCTTTTTGATCTGCCAAAATATCTTTGATTTTGGTAATGATTTCAACGTCTGTTCCAAGATTTGAATTGATCAATACGAAAGAAGTGGGCATAACCAAAAAGCCTCAAATACGATATTTAACTTTTCATAGATGTACCAATCAACATGAAAGTAATTGATTTAACACTAACAATTTCTGAAAACATTCCAACATTTCCAGGATCTCCTCAACCAAATTTCATTAGTTGGGAGAGTATAGAAAAAGATGGATATAATCTGGAACTGCTGTTTCTTAGCACTCACACAGGAACTCATATTGATGCACCATATCATTTCCTCAAAAAAGGTCAGAAAATTCATCAAATTATAACTAAAAGACTGGTAACTGAGGCTGTTTTGATAAAAATTCGAAAGGGTTCAGATCAATCAATCACAAAAGCTGACATAGAAAAATTTGAGAATAAACATGGAAAAATAGATGATGGTTCAACTGTTATTTTCAATACAGGCTGGCAGAAAAATCTAAAAAAGAAATTTTATTTTTTGAAAAATCCTGGACTAGCAGTATCTGCTGCTAAATATCTAGCATCAAAGAAGATCAATTTGGTGGGAATTGATTCTCCAAGTATTGATTTGGGAAAAGATGATAAATTTTCTGTTCATCGTATTTTAGCTAAGAATGGAATTTTAATTGTAGAGAATTTGGCAAATCTTGATAAAATTCATTCAGAAAAGTTTCATCTAATTGTCGCTCCATTAAAGCTAAAAAATGCTACAGGCTCGCCTATCAGAGCAATGGCCTTAGTTGATTAATTTTAGCACTAGTTTATATTATTAGCACTTGCTTATATGTTCTGAACACGTAGATACACTGAGGAAAATGCAACAAACATCACTCAAAAACGAGGGCACATCACGTGTAGCAATGTTAGGTCTTGCGGTAGTAGGTATCGCAGTAATTCTAACATTATTGCTTGCACCGTGGAACTGGATGCCAACAGAATACGCAGAACAAATTACTGTGATTGCAGTAACTGACTACGGATGTGTTGGTGAATCCCAAATGGGCCAATCAGTTGTAGTCAGTGATTGTTCAGCAAGCGTTGGGGATGTAATTTCCGCAGAATTTTACGCACCAGCCAGCGACAAAAACGGCTACTATGACAGAATCTATGAGAAACTAGCAATGGTTGAACCATAATTCTATCTTTTTTTGTTTTTTCTAAAACACTTTTAATCAATCTTGAAAATCTCACTTCATGGGTCTTTTTGGAAATAAAGGAAGAAAAATTGTCATCACAGGCACAATGTGTCAAATTTGTGGAATGAGTTTTGTTGCCACTGATAGATTGATGAGACATATGCTAAAAGCTCATGGTAAAGCCAAAAAAGACTCTGGACCTAGTTGTCCAAATTGTTAGTTTAAGGAAAAATTATCTTTCATAATATTCAACTGGATAATCAAACTGCTTGTTGTAATCAACTGCTTCCCAAAACTTCTCATCATCAATATCTCTACCTTCTGATAACCAAACATTGAGAACTTTTTGCATGAAGAGTTTTGTGGTATCGTCAATCTCAGGTCTTTTTCCTGTACTCTGTTCTATTTGGTCGCGATTCTCCTTTAGTGCTGTTAGAACTTGTTTGAGAGACTTGCCATTCTTGAGTGACTGTTTTGCTTGCATTTCAGCCATCTTCTCTTCTTCTGATTTGCCAAAAAATCGCATGTCAACTGAGGGAATTTTGCATCTTTAAGTCTGATCTGTAAATGATCCCTTAGTATAATTAGGGGTGATGCAGCCAAAATTCAGAAATAATATGGGTTACGACAGACCACCAAGAGAAATGCACGACGCAAAATGTGGAGATTGCGGAAAAGATTGCCAGGTTCCATTTGAGCCTCGTAATGACAAACCAGTTTATTGTAATGATTGCTTCCAAGATCACAAACCAGCAAGAGACGACCGTGGCGGCGGATATAGTAGAGGCGGCGGCGGTGGACGATATGGTGGTAATAGAGATGGTGGACGCGGAGCCGGCGGATATGGTAGAAACAGCCGTGGTGGCGGGGGCGGATATGGTAGAGACAGACCACCAAGAGAAATGCACAAAGCAACTTGTGGAGATTGCGGTAACGAATGTGAAGTTCCATTCAAACCAAGCGGAGACAAACCAGTTTATTGTAATGATTGCTTCCAAGATCACAAACCAGCAAGAGACGACCGTGGACGCGGAAGATATTAGTCATTTTCAGGCATAAATTTTAATTAAAAATAATTTAGTCATATATTATTGAATTTCAACTGTGTTTACCCATCTTGTAATTTTAAAAAAAATGACATTGAAGAAGAAGAGTTTCTAAAGCATCTGAATGATGTACATCATAATGAGATGTTAGAGGCATCAGAAAGAGAAAGCATTCCAATTAAGATGATTGAAATGATATCAGTGTCTAATTCTACTGTGTTCATTAATTCAAGTTAGATTAATTCACTTTTCATAGGATCTTTACTGTTTTTTACAGATACATTGAGGGCGTTTTAGATTACACTTGTTACAATAATGTCTTCGTGTTCGAGCTACTGCCATAGTCAAACATTTCGAATAAGAGAATAAAGGTTTACTGTTTGACCTTGATCCATAGCATCAATCCAGTGTTTATCACGGTGGCATAAACTAGGACATGGAATATTAACGCCTTATGCCCACATCATCTATGGGAAGTGGAACAAAATATCTGGCTTTGGAAGAATTTTTAATGGATAAAACTGAAAATATTACTTTAACATTTATAGAAATTAATGAAATAATTGGAGAAAAACTCCCTGTTCCAAGCGATTCAGCAGTATTCAAAGCAGGTTACAAAGTTGAAAAGATTGATTTTAAAACAAAATCTATAATATTTTCAAAAATTGATTAATTCTTTATCTAAAAATTTCTTCTATCTTTTTCCGGTTACCTTTTCCCATTAAAAAGAAAGCCCCAGCACCCAATAATGCAGTTGGAATAGCAAGGTATAGCAAATCTAGTATTGGGTCTCCACACATACTATCTATCACAATAACTAGTATTTGAAACTAGACGTAAATTCTAGTGTTCATAAATTCTTGAAAATTAGGCATGAGTAGGCACGAATTTTGAGATTTATGAGAGTAGTTTTAGGCGACTTTAGTTTTCTTAGAAAAAAAAAGGATCAGAGTACGTCTACAGATTTGCCTTTTGGTTTGGTATCCAAATTGAAGGTTAGTTCAAGGATACCATTTGTGTAAGTAGCTTTTGGAGAATCTGAATCGACCGTGTGTTGAATTGGGACGTTAACATGGTAGTCTTTTTCGCCATGTTCTGCATCAATGTGAATGATATCCTCATCCACAACGACTTTCACATCGGTCTTTTCAACACCTGGCATCTCTGCAACAATCTTGAGAGTTTGTTCCTTCTCGTCAACCAAGGTGTCTATCAGAGGTTCTCTTTTTTCGGCAATCTGTTCTTGGGAGTGGTTGGCACATCCACAAGAATCGACTGTAGGTAAAATGTCTGGCTTGACATTTCCGTACTCTTGAATAACAGGCTTTCCGTCAGGTCCTACGGTCATGGTATAACCGAAATATAGTGGGCCTGATTGTCCGCTTGAATTTTGTAGCATCTCAAAGACATCGTCTAGATTCCCAAAGGAACTAGACATCTGTTTGAAGATTCTATTGAATTCGTCGTTAAACATTGTCATATTTACCTCTATTATGTCATATACGTTACATTATATAAGTTTTATTTTCTATTCATGAGTATACTTACAATATAGATCTAAAATTACATAATCTTATTATATATGTCATAGGTATTATATTCTATGAGAACAAGTGGTGTTTCCATGCCTGAAGTTGTGCGTGAAATCATTACTAGAAACCGCTCAATTTACGACTGCATGAAGATGGATGTCATTAATTTCACCGCATTGGCAGTCAAGATTCAAGCTGATGTAGAAAAGACAATGGGAGGTCCTGTTCATCTCAACACCATAGTAGTTGCCATAAAGCGATATGCCGACTCTTTTGAGACTACAAATGAAATGATAGATGAGCCGGTCCTCAAAGATGCCAGATTGACCTTAACTGATGGAATTATGGGCATTCAATGGAATATGGTAGATGCAGGAGATGAGATGACAAAGATGCTAAACGAGTTCCACAAAGAGTTTACCGATTCAGAGTTTTTCAGATTTGGAGATTCCTTTAGAATTTTAGCCGAAGATAGTGATAAAGTTAGACGAATGTTCCAATCCCTACCTAAAGAAAATCAATATAATTCAGGATTGGCAAAAATCAAGGTTGCAGTTCCAGCAGGCCACAGTCGTTCAGATGTAATGCAGTTCGTGGCAGAAATTCTACAGTATAATGGAATTGAAATGGCTGATGCGCTATTCACACCAGATGGAGTGGTAATTGTTTTGCAAGAAGCAGATGCTCCAAGAGCATATGAAAAGTTACGTGCCCAAATTTCTCGATAAATTCTCTTGAGTTTTGAGGATAAATTTTCTAATACAATCTTAAATTACCATTAATGAGGCTGAAATATCATGAATTTGATTTTTCTGAGTATTTTTGAGGAATTTCAAAATTTATTCAAAGACGGATTCTTGTCAAAAATTGATACTGATGCTCTAGCAGATTCTAATGCTCGAGATTTAGTAAGATCATATTTTGAAAGAAATCCACTTCCCGAAATGGATAGTAATAATCCAGGTATGGAAATTATACTGAATGGGTTAGCAAACGTTCAAAATTTCGTAGGTGAGATTTCAATGGGAGAAGGTTCACTAATTGCATCTGCTCCAATTTTGTTACTTGCTGCAAGTGTTGTAATTATTTTAGGCGTTTTAGGTGAGGCATTTTTCAAAAAGACTGGAATTCCAGACATCGCATTTTTGATGATACTAGGTGTAATGATTGGACCAGTACTTGGAATTGTACAACCGGCTGCAGTTATAGAAATTGTTCCGTACTTTGCAGCGCTTGCATTAATCATAATCATGTTTGATGGTGGGTATAATCTAAAGATTGGACAAATTATAAAGACTGCACACTTTTCATTGATTCTAGTAATTTTGGGATTTGCTGCAGCTGTTGGAACTGTTGGTGTATTTGGTCATTATGGTTTAGGATGGGAATGGCTTGATAGCATATTACTTGGAACAATAGTGGGTGGTAGCAGCTCGATCATTGTTTTCGGTTTGGTTAGAAAACTGAGAATTTCAGACAAAGCAAAATCAATGCTTAGTTTTGAATCTGCATTAACTGATATTTTATCAACAATTGTTGCATTCATTTTGTTTGAAGCAGTACTGTCAGGAACATTCAGTATCGATCTGTTGGGCGAAACAATTGGAAGAGCAATTGCAGTTGGTTTGATACTTGGATTCGGAGTAGGAATTCCATGGATGTTTATAATTTCCAAGTTAAGTAATGCACAACACAGTTACATGCTCACACTAGGCGTTCTGTTTTTGCTATTCTTCTTGGCAACCTCATTTGGAGAATCTGGAGCACTAACAGCCCTAGTCTTTGGATTAATGCTTGGAAACAAAAGGTATTTGCTCAAAAAACTACGAATCAAGCTACCAGAACATACCATAGATAATTCACTTCATAGCCAGGTTACCTTCATTGTTAGAGCATTCTTCTTCGTCTTTGTAGGACTGTTAGCAAGCTTTGGCCAGATTGAATATGTCATATTTGGAATTATAGCGGCGGTGGCAATCTACGTTGGAAGAATTATAATTACACATACAGCGCTTGTGCGTGGATTCTCTAGATTAGATAAGAGTGTTACATCTGTAATGATACCAAGAGGATTAGCTGCGGCTGTACTAGCTACAATACCGCTTACAATGGGACTTCAAAATGGAGAGGCCTATCCGCAGATAATATTTTTCATAATACTAACATCTGTAATAATTACAACAATTGGATTGGGTAGAGCAAAGAAAATTCCACCACCAGAAGGTTCAGGTGGATTTGTTACAGAAACAAAAGATAAATAATTGCTTTATACGTCTATAGATTCTTTTAAGCCTTTGTAGCGATTTCGGATTGTAACTTCAGTAACATTTGCAGCTTCTGCAATGTCACGTTGTGTTTTGTCTTCACCATTTTTAACACAAGATAGATACAATGCTGCGGCTGCCAATCCCATTGGATCTTTTCCTGCAGATGCTTCGTTTGCTTGTGCAATTTTTAAGACTTTGATTGCATAACGTTTTGTTTTTTCTGCAATACCAATTTTACTTGCAATTCTTGCCACACATTGCACTGAATCAGTAACAGGCATTTTTAGATCTAATTCTTTAACTAATAATCTATAACAGCGTGCAATATCTTTTCTTTTGATGTTTGCAGCAATCTCAACATCTTTAAGATTTCTTGGTGTTTCTGTATCACGACATGCAGCATACAATGCAGATGCCATTAATGCAGAAATTGATCGTCCTCTTACAAGACCTTTGTCTAGTGCTTTACGATAAATGTAAGCTGCTTTTTCAACAACAGATTCTGAAATTGCAAGTTTGTCTTTTAGTCTATTTAGTTCACTGAATGCTTGTCTAAAGTTTCTGTCAACTGGTTCATGAACTTGACTTCTACTGTCCCAGGTTCTTAATCTTTCAATTGTATTTTTCATTGATGCAGTAAGTGGTTTACCAGATGCATCTTTATTTACAGGATTAATTACAGTTGCAAGACCCATGTCATGCATTGTTAGTGATGTTGGTGCACCAGCTCTTGCTCTGTCACCATGTTCATCTTGTGTAAAGGAACGCCATTCAGGACCAGATTCTTGTAGTTTTTCTGACATTACAAAACCACATTTGGAGCAAAACATTTCGCCAGATTCATTATCTGTGACCATTTTACCTTTAACACAACGTGGGCAACTATCTTTTGAGGCGCCTTGATTAACCATAATGTTAATCCATTACAGAATTGGTTTATAATCCTAATTGTTTGGTTGTGCCTAAATTGAGCCTAAAATGACTCTGTAATATCAGTTAATTATAGAAAAGGTTGATTATTGGTATGAATTCTAAATTTCTCATAATTCCAGTTTTTCTTATAGGATTATTATTTTTAGGATTAGTTCCAGATTCATTAGGACATGGTCTTGGTTCTGAGACAATGCCTCCAGTAATGATTGGCGATACAGAAGCCACTCTAGAAGTTAATTCATTTACAAATTATGTTGACATTGATGGAGAAGAAGTTGGAATAAAGCAGATTACAATTAATTTGTTTGAGAGTTTTATTGGCATGAATTCCAATGCTGTAGAACCAATCAACAACGTAACATTTCAAGTTGAATTGATAAAAGGGAATACCATACTAATTAATGAAATATTTCAAAGAGACGATGGTGTTTTGATAATGAATCTTATGCCATCAAATAATGAAGATGTAAGAGTTTTGGAACGTGAAACAGTTGCATCATTTTTGGGATTAGCAAGTGAACAATACAACTTTGAAGGAGAGATTTTTGAAAATGGTGGTTTGTATGAGTTTAAAATTACAGTTATAACAATTAATAGTTACGATAATGTTTTAATGGATCCTGTAAATTATGAACTTGGAATTTCAATTGAAGAAACCACTAGATATGATATCAAGGATGTAAATTATGGAATACAGAGTTTAGGGATTATCACATACTTTGATCAAATAATAGATTTTGAATATGATGATCAGACAAAAGAAATAAAATTTTCATTTCCATTTAAATGGAATCAGAAAACAATTGATCAGACAACTGTAATACATGGAGAAGTTTTGGTGCCAAAAACATTTGGTGATCTTTTAGTTTCAAAGTATGTTGCAACATTAAATGGATTGGAGTTACCTGAATCAATGGTAAATATAGATGACTTTTCAGCTGATGATAGACTTGTTCATGTTGTTGTAAGTCAAAATGAATTACAGGAGATTTTTCTAACCAGTCAATTTAATGAAGATTTGATTTTGATGACAATAAAACCTGAAAGTACTTTACCATTATCAGGAGTTACAGAAAATGGACAATTCAAAATTAAGTTATGGTGGGATAGTGAATTAAAATCTGGGCAAACTTCAATTCTTCATTATGATGTGTTAGATACATTTCTCAGAGACAAGCCAATTGCAGTTCCATACGAATTAAAATTATTCCATAATGAAAAAGAAATACAAAGTAAAACTGGAATAAGTACTGGCTCAAAAATACAAAGTGATAATTTTGAGTTTTTCATTCCAACTGATATATCTGGAATTTTAGTTGTGAAATTTGAGAATCTCGATGGAAGTAAACTGGCAAATGTTGAATTTCCAATAATAATAGATAGAAAAAATCCTATTTCAACTAGTTACCAAATACCTAACTGGGTAAAAAATAATGCTGGATGGTGGGCAGATGGACAGATTCCAGATTCTGCGTTTGTGCAGGGAATACAATTCTTGATCAAGGAAGGAATTATCGTTATTCCTCCAACAGAGCAGGAAGCAAGTTCGGAATCTACATCTATTCCAGCTTGGATTAAGAATAATGCTGGATGGTGGGCAGATGGACAGATTCCAGATTCTGCGTTTGTGCAAGGAATACAATTCTTGATCAAGGAAGGAATTATCGTTATAGAACAAGAACGGCTGGAAACAGAATCACAAGTTGTTGAATCATTAGACCTAACTATCTCATCTCCGCCTAAATTTGAGAAATATTTTGGAAAGTATGTTGATGTGTTTGGTGTTCCCATTTATGCAACATCACAAGTAACCGATGGCAAAGTGTTACACGCAGCAAATGTTCTTGCACAGTATTTAGACAATGATGCAGATGGCACACCTGACAATCCACTTGTGGTGGAGAAACTAAAGGAAACAAACTCAGTAATCCCATTATTTGCCAATGAATGGGAAGATGAGACTAGTAAAATTTGGGATGACTTTAGTGATGACGGTTACGGTTATGAGCTTAATTGTTGGATTGCACTTTATGCGGATGAAACAAACCCCAGAAATCAGTTTGATGCATCATTAGAAGAAATCTTGCATATGATCACACAGTGTGGTTATGGAGAAGCGTACCCAGAAATTTTTGCTGAAAAAGAAGGATCTGCTCTTTCTAATGCAATGACAAATGCAATTGAATCTAGGCACTACAATCCATTCGTTGATGAAAGGATGCCGTTTGAAGATCAGCATACTGAATACATCTATTGGGCACTGACATCAATTTTGGGTGCACAAGAAAACAGACTGGGTGAAATTGGACAAGAATGGAAGTTAAACACTAAAGAAAAAATCATGGAAGGGGATCCTGATATCTATAATTTACTTACTGAACCTGAATACAAGTTTCCAACAATTCTACCTGATGGGAATTATCAAGGCTAGTTTGATTACAAAATTATTTTAGTCTATTTTTTATTGCAATGATTACTGCGGCTGGTGCTACAAAGTACATTCCAATGTTTAGTAGAATGATTCCAATACCATAACCTAACATTTCTTGCTCAGAGTCAACATCAACGTAGTTGAGTAGTGTTAATGAAGTGAGTAATGGTGTTAGTGTTACTTTTACTGCTTCTTTGAAGATTGGATTCTCTCTTTCATAATCTGCTACATATGGTGAAAATGAATAGTAGAATTGGTTGAATCCTGTCATGAATACTGTACCGGATTGTGTTGTCATAACGGTATTATCTCTAATCTCTCTCAAGAATTGAACTTGTGGTGCCATTTCACTACCAAATGCTGCAGTTGCAATTAGACATCCACCACCTTCTTCATTAGAACCAGTTACTTCTTCGGAGTCTTCAGAAGGTGGAGGTCCTGAATGAATTAGTTTGAACGATTGCATCAGGTCATTTATTTCGTCTTCATGATTGTAATAGTCAGTTAAATGATTTGTATATTGAATTGTGTAAACTCGATTATCATTAACAAACATGATTGTCGAAAAGCCTACTTCTCTTACTACATCATTTAGATTTTCAAATTTTCCTGTTGCACGAAGGATGTATGCAGGATTATCATCAATTGATGTTCGTCCTTCATCCGTAATTGTTAAAACTTTCTGTGTAATCAGAGG
This sequence comes from Candidatus Nitrosopelagicus sp., assembly GCA_028242535.1. Lineage (GTDB taxonomy): Archaea > Thermoproteota > Nitrososphaeria > Nitrososphaerales > Nitrosopumilaceae > Nitrosopelagicus. Next base: position 71,109 of record JAOJYB010000003.1, read on the forward strand.
GCTAATCTTATCTTGTAATTTTAAAATTTCATCTGCAAGAGTACCAGATGTACCATCAATGGTTAGTGATAATGCAGGACTTGAAGTTGAAGTTTGAGGTCCTAAAACAACTAGATCAGGAACGTTAGAATCAGTTTTTGGTGGTGATTGTATTAACCATCCAACTGGGGACTTGAAAGAAACTCCAAGATAGTTGTTAGTGTAAAGTTCAGGTGCGGTCTGCATAATTGGTGTGTTGGTACTTGTTGGAGATTTCAAATCCAAAATATTTGAAATTTCACTACGATCTTTAACAATTGCCTTAGTGACAATTGCTTTGAATGTTTGAACTGCTTGATCATTTGGCATTGTTTCTAATTCCGCAAGTTTATCTAAAGTTTCAAAACTTTCTTGAGTGATAATTCTTCCAAATACAGTATATTGACCATCAAGGAAAGTAGAATCTTTGTGAATAATAAAAAATTGTGAGCCAGCACTGTTTGGATCATTTGAACGTGCCATAGATACAATTCCTCTTTCATGTGAGATGTCATTAAATTCTGCATCTATTGAATATCCAGGATCACCTGTACCCCACAATGATGGAGATACCCCGGCTTGTGCAGTTAAGGGATCACCTCCTTGAATCATAAATCCATTAATAATTCTATGAAAGATGATTCCATCGTAAACTCCATCTTCTGTTAATTTTAGAAAATTATCAACATGATTTGGTGCGTGATCTGGAAAAAATTCAATAACAATATCACCAGAACCAGTTTCTAGAACAACTACAATGTCTTCGTTTTCTGCAAAAGCTTGAGGAGTGATGGCTATAATCAATAATGTAAGAGGTATGGAGAGGAATTTTCCATTCATAAATTTTAAAATTTTATCTATAATAAAAATTAGATCTGCAATTGACTTTTAACGATCTATTTTTCAACTTGTTCTATGGAATTTGATGAAAAGATCCATACACATTTGATGTCTGTTTGGAGAGAATCAAAATCGTTTTTTGGTATTGGTGGGAAAGAAGGGATGCTAATTTTAACAGATAATCATTTCATATTTCTAAAAAGAACTGAGAGAATGAAAAAATGGTGGGGGGCAGCAAGTAAAAGACAGATAGTTACACTATTACAAAATAAAAATACAATGACTGACAAATTGGATGGATATGAGGAAAAAGACTTGAAAATAGATTTGGAAGAAGTAAAAGAAAAATATATCAGTAAAATTACATTTGACAATATTTTAGAAATTGATGAAGAAGAAAAAACATGGGGTAGTGTATTACAAATAAAAGCTATTGAAAATGGTAAAGAGAAAAATTTTGAATTTTCGATTGTACAAGACTGGGTAAAATATCCAATTAAAGATCCAACAAAATATCTTAGTGTTAATTGGAAACCTTGTGTAGAATTCATTAAATCAAGACAAAGAGTCACAAAATAAAATGAACAAAGTTTTTGCTGTAGGAGTGGGTCCAGGCTCACCAAAATATGTTACAGATATTGTAAAAGATGCAATATCACAATGTGATGTTGTAATTGGTTATGGATATACGATAAAAACAATTGAAGAGTTTGTCAAAGGGAAAAAAATACTTGAAATAACGATGCAGAATCAAGAAGACGCATATCAAGAGATTGCAAAAGAGGACAATCATACAATACTAGTTCCTTTTACAGGTGATGTCAACTTTTCAGAATCTGAAGTAGTTGATAGATTAATTGAGATTTATGATAAAGTGGAGATAATTCCTGGAATTAGTTCAACGCAAGTAGCTGCATCACGTGCGAGAGTCCCAACTGACAAGTCCAAAGTAATTACTATGCATATTTCAACATCAATTGAAGAGAAAAAATTAGAATTACAAAAAGCATTAATTGACGGTCTTAGTGTTATACTAGTTCCAAGACCATGGCCAAAAGTTCCAGAAAAACATTTTATGCAATCTGAAATTGCAAAATATTTGAAACAAAATGGTTTTGATACTTCAAAGATGAAAGTACATGTCTACGAGTCAATAACTACAGAAAATGAAACAAATTTCGAGGGTACAGTTGATCAATTAGAAGGAAAAGAGTTCTCAGACCTCTCTGTAATGGTTTTCAATCAGGCAACACTTGAATCGTATACCAATTTTGAATAGTTATGGGTAAAAAAGCACCAATGTGGGCTCCATCAAAAAAAGAATTAGAGAAAATATTAGAAGTAGATAACGTACATGAATTATTTCTAGTTGGACAGGTTTGTATCGAGAGAATGTTAGAGAAAATATTAGAAAAGAAATTCAATATTCCTATAGAAGCATTAGATGATCCAATGATTATGTGGACACAAAAATACTTGATACTAGAAAAATCAGGTCTACTCAAAGGTAATGTAAAGAAAAATGTTCGTTTGATTAACAGTATAAGAAATAGATATGCACATAGATTGAAACCTGATGAAAAAGCGATTGGAAACAATATTAGAGAATTAGAGTATCTTGGTGTATCACATACAAATCCAACCACGAAATTTGAAAAGTATAGAATTTGTGTGATTAGTACTTTTACAGTATTAGAGAAAATGTTGTAAATTTATTAGAGAAAAAATCTATTCAATATTATGAAGCCAGAAAAATGTGCATATTGTGGAGATATGGTAGACATTCCATTTGAATGCACATATTGTAAAGATCCATTTTGTGATGAACATAGACTTCCAGAAGACCATCGCTGTGTAAAATTAACAGTGATAAGAGCAAAAAAGTTTGGAGAGAACAGAGTGATTAGAGATGGCGGACCGGATTCTAGTAAATTCAAAAAATTCTTTGGAAGATTTCGATAATTTAGTAATCTGCTTTTGTTGGATCAATTTTTGAACGCCTAGCTTGATAAAATAATGTAACAGCTAATGCAAGCATTACCAAAATTGACATCCATAATGGTTCTACATGTACATTATTCTCTTGTGTAACAATCATTGAAGGAGAAACAACATAAATCACAGATAAGATTATCATAGAAACTCCCTGCACAGAAAGTTTTTTCCATGAAGAAATTTTGATTGCCCTGCTGATTAATTCTATTATGATAAGAGCCAGAAATGGATAGATTGTGAAGGCCAAGAAATCAATTATGTCAACTGAGCCAGGATGAGACATGTTATTCTTCTATTCTAACTTTTAATGCAATTCCATTTGAAATTAAAGATTGTGCATTTTCGTTAGGGATTGTTGCAATATCTTCAGGTTTGAATGGGCCATATTTTTCTAGATCAACGCCTACAATTTCGTCAAATTCTTTGACAAATCTGACTGTTACAGGTTTTGTTTTGTGTTTTGTAGAAGTAATTTCTAGTAATTTTGATTTTCCATTTACTATTCCAGATATTATTATGTTTTTTCTTTCATTCATTTCATCGTTTGAATCAATAACAAATTTTTCTTCATCAGTTAGAATACTATAAGATGTTGTGGACATTGTAGAGATTTTTTCCAGTCTTCTATTTATTAAGAGTTCAGTTAAATTTGTAGCAGTTGAAATTATCTGGTTTTTAATTTTCTTTGCAATTCCATCGTATTCTTCATTTTTTAATTTTCCAATAAAGTTTGATAAATTTCTAAAAAAATCAGTACTAAGCTCCTGCGGTTCATCGGTTTGAAATTCTTGCATGACAATTATATGGAGATTTTTTAGATCCACTGATTCATTAGATGACATTTTAATACAAAGTTAATCTTAAATGGTACGTTTAATTCTTTTAGCTTGAAGTAAAAAATTGCCGTATAAAGTAATTGGTGGCAAAGCCACACAAGTAAAATATTCATCAGATGAGGTATTCTCTAGAATAAAACATGAGGATATCAAGTTCATAGATCTTCAATTTACTGGTCTAACTGGTAGATTTCATCATACCACAATCTCAGCAAATACATTCACGCCTGATCAGATGGAAGATGGCTTACCAAAACTAGATGGTTCGTCAATTGTAGGATTTACAGACATTGCAGATTCGGATTTAATACTAAAACCTGATCCAAGTACATTTGCAATCATCCCATGGGTTAAAGAGAAAAAGACAGCCAGATTACTTTGTGATGTTTATTGGGGTGGAGGCAGAGGTCGTCTAGAAAGTGATCCTAGAGGAATTTGCCAAAAAGCAGAGAAATATGTCAAAACACAAGGATTTGATTTTAGTAATTGGGGACCTGAAGTAGAATTTTTTGTATTTGATAAGGTACATTGGGATGTTTTGACACCATACAAAGGTCAATCATACTCGATTGAATCTGTCGAAGCACCATGGAGTCAGGAAGGAACTGGGTATCCTATGGGATTACAAGAAGGATATTACCCAAGTACACCATCAGATACTCTTGCGCCATTTAGAAATGAATGTGTAGATGTTTTGAATGATAATTTTGGAATTTTATGTGATAACCATCATCACGAAGTAGCAACAGCAGGACAATGTGAAATTGATATCAAATATGATTATATGACAAATTCTGCTGATGGTGCTCAAACATACAAGTATGTTGTAAGAAATGTTGCACAACAATTTGGTAAAGTAGCAACAATGATGCCAAAACCAATTTCTATGGACTCGGGTTCTGGAATGCATACTAATGTCAGTTTATGGAAAAAAGATGAAAATACATTTTATGATAAAGATGAAGAATTAGAATTAAGTCAAACTGGTCGTTATTTTTGTGGAGGAGTAATGGCACATGCTAAAGGATTAACAGCAATCACAAATCCTACCACAAACTCTTATCACAGATTGGTTCCAGGTTATGAAGCACCAGTTTACATTGCATGGAGCTCAAGTAATCGTTCTGCAACAGTTAGAATTCCAGGTCATTTTAAGGGAGAAAAATATGCATATATGAAAAGAATGGAATATCGTGTACCTGATCCTGCATCAAATCCGTATCTTGTATTTTCAGCAGTGTTAGCTGCAGGTCTAGACGGAATTAAAAAGAAAACAGAGCCAGGAGATCCGGTAAAAGAGGATATTTACAAAATGACAAAAACAGAAAGAAAGAAACGCGGAATAGATACATTGCCTGCTAATCTTGGAAGAGCATTAGATGAATTGGAAAGTGATAGAAAATTTCTAACCCCAGTTTTCTCAAATGAAGTTTTAGATAAAATTATTGAATTAGAAAGAAGAGATCATAGAGAGATTGCAATTAGACCACATCCTCATGAATTTTATCTTTATTTTGATGTATAGACATAGATTCAAAATAATGGACGATCAGCCAGTTCATAAATAAGCACCAACGAAGCAATCATCATTCCCAATCCGCCGCAGATCATCAATGTAGTGAATTTTTGATTTTTGACTCCTAGAAAAATTGTAATGCCTCCTCCAAGTCCTAAGAAAACTGAAAGCATTCCGAATGCTACAGTTTCAAATTCTGCACCTATAGTCAAGGGAGTAAATATTCCAGAGAGTAATGCGACCGCTGCTATAATGTAGACGTATTTTGTTCCAGATAGTAGTATTGATTTGATATTAGTTGATGTTTCTTTAGAGGGAATTTCTTGTTCTACTAATTCAATTTCTTCATCTTTTTGAACAGAGTCAGGTTCTGGAGTGTCAGAAAATCGTCTATGTTTTGCCATTCTAATTTAGTCTAAAATTGATTGATTAAAATTTTTGCTAATCTACATTCCCATTCCAGGCGGCATTCCCATGCCTCCCATTCCAGGCATACCACCCATTCCACCCATGTCAGGCATTCCACCTTCTGCACCTGGTGGAGGACCAGCAGATTTTGCTGTAGCAATAACATCATCAATTCTTAGAATCATACATGCAGCCTCTGTTGCTGCCGAAACAATTTGGTGTTTTACTGCTAGTGGTTCAATAATATCGGTTGATTTCAAATTTCCAACTTTACCTTTCATTACATCAATTCCTGTCCATTTTTCACCTTTGATTTGTTTTGAACGTAAGTGGGTTAGAGTATCAATAGGATCCATTCCTGCGTTTTCAGATAATGCTAAAGGAATTGATTCTAATGCTTCTGCAAATTTTTCTGCAGCTAGTTGTTCACGCCCTTGAAGAGATTTTGCCCAACTTCTGATTTTTGTAGCACAAAATGTTTCTGGAGCCCCACCACCTGCAACTATAGATGGTAATTCCATTACATCTCTTACAACCATTAATGAATCATGAACTGAACGTTCTACTTCATCAACAACTCTTTGTGAACCAGCACGAAGTAATAATGTTACAGATTTTGGATGTTTGCAACCTTCAACGAAAACCCATTTGTCTTCTTCAATTTTCTTTTCTTGGATTGAGGATGCAGAACCCAAGTCTTTTTCAAATAAATCATCTAGATTAGTTACAATTCTTGCACCTGTTGCTTTTGCAAGTTTTGATAAATCACTTTCTTTTACACGTCTTACAGCTAAGATGCCTGCTTTTGACAAGTAATGTTGTGCCATATCATCAATTCCTTTTTGACATAATACAACATTTGCACCAGAACCAATAACTTTGTCAACCATTGTTTTGAGCATTTTGTTTTCTTCATCTAAGAATGCTTTCATTTGTTGTGGATTTGAAATGTTAATTTTTGCATCAGTCTCTGTTTTGTTAATTTCTAGTGCTGCGTTTAAGAGTGCAATTTTCCCTTCTGTAATTTTCTTTGGCATTCCAGAGTGAACTATTTCTTTATCCAAAACAATTCCTTGAATAATTGAAGAATCATTGATAGAGCCACCAGATTTCTTTTCTACTTTAATATCATCAATGTCAACAGTGTATTTCTCACCGTTCTTTTCTGCAACGGCTTTTACTGCTTTGACAATCATTTCAGATAGCTGTTCTGAGTCTTTTCTAACAAGTTTAGTTTGCATGGAAGTTTTTGCTATTTTTAATAGAACTGCATTATCAGTTGGAGATACCTTATCTGCAATTTGATCTAAGAACTCTTTTGCTTTTTTTCCTGCCTTTCTATAACCATCAACAATAATTGTTGGATGAACGTCTTGTAGGACTAGTGTTTCAGCATGTTCTAGTAATGCACCAGCCAATACAACTGCAGATGTTGTTCCATCACCTACTTCATTATCAGTAGTCTTTGCAATTTCAACTAGCATTTTTGCTGCTGGATGTTGTACATCAATTTCTTTTAGAATTGTAGCACCATCGTTTGTAATTGTAACATCGCCTAAAGAGTCTACAAGCATTTTGTCCATTCCTTTTGGACCTAAACTGGTATGAACAATTTCGGCTATAATTTTAGCAGCTGCAATGTTGTTTTTCTGGGCTTCTCGTCCTTTTACTTGACTTGCGTCATCTTTGAGAACCACAACCGGCATGTTGCCTTTTGGAGTTTGTGCTGCCATAGATCAAAACGCCAATTTTCAAAATATATAGCTAGCTTCTTGTTTTTCTAGAAGAAAGATCGCTGTTCTTAAATTAGGAAAATCGAGTTGAAAGTCATGGCTGATTCGAACAAAGAGTCGTATGATAAGATTTTTTCCAGCCTCGAGAAACATCATGAATGGTTTGAGAATTCAATTCCGTTAATTGCCAGTGAGAATATTCCTAGTCCAGCTGTACGAGAGGCTGTAATGTCAGATTTCGGTAATAGATATGCTGAAGGCTGGCCAGGTGAGCGAGTCTATGCTGGATGTACCTACATCGATGAGGTTGAAATTCAATGTATGGAGTTAGCACAAAAATTATTCAAAGCTGAATTTGCAGATGTAAGAAGTGTTTCGGGTGTTGTAGCAAACTTGGCAATTTATTCTGCTTATTCAAATCCAGGTGATGTTATGATTGCATCATCAATTCCTGCTGGAGGTCACATTTCTCATGGTAAAAAAGAACATTCAGGAACTGCAGGATTAGTACACGGATTAGACATTGAGTTCTTTGCATTTGATCCTGTAGAAATGACATTAGATGTTGATAAAACAAAAGCTAAAGTTGAAGATTTAAAATCACAAGGAAAATTGCCAAAGATTGCAATGTTTGGTGGTTCAGTGTTTTTATTTCCACATCCTGTAAAAGAATTAGCTGATTTCCTAAAAGGTCATGGTATGCACATTAATTATGATGCAGCGCACGTTGCAGGATTAATTGCAGGTGGAAGATTCCAAGACCCACTTAGAGAAGGAACAGATACAATGACAATGAGTACTCACAAAACTTTGTTTGGCCCACAAGGAGGATTAGTATTAGGATTTGAAAAACATGCAGAAGAAATCAAAAAAGCAACGTTCCCAGGATTAACAAGTAGTCATCACATTCATCATATGGGTGCTAAAGCAGTAGCATTTGCAGAAGCTTTAGAGTTTGGAAAAGATTATGCAGAACAAACAATCAAAAATGCAAAAGCATTAGCATCAGAATTAAACAATGTAGGATTCAAAGTGTTAGGTGAGAAGAGAGGTTATACGGAATCACACCAAACAGTTGTGAATGTTTTAGATTATAGCGATGGTGGAACAATTGAAGCTGATTTGGAAAAAGCAAACATCATTGTAAACCGTCAGTTAATTCCTGGAGATTTGAAAGCAAATCGTCACTACATGCACCCAGGTGGAATTCGTTTAGGAACATCTGAGATCACACGTCTAGGAATGAAAGAATCTGAAATGAAAGAGATTGCATCGTTGATGAAACAAGTTATTGTTGATAAGAAAGATGCAGGAGAAATTGCAGCACATGTTAAGGAGTTCAAGACTGATTTTAAAAAGACCCAATACTGTTTTGATAACAAACTTGGTGCCTACGAATACGTAAAATTACGCTAATTCACATAATCGGTTAACAATTGTTGTGAACCATCACCTTTTCCAAAGAGTAGTTCAATTTCATCAGATAATGTCATAATTCTTCCTTTTAGATATGGGTCAACATCATATTTTATGACTAGTTTCTTTGCTAATGGGAGATATTTTTCGATTGACGGTCGAGTAATTGTTTGTAATAATTTGTGACCACACGTACATTTTTGAAGTAACGGCATTCGTCTATACTTTGCACCACATGCAGTACAACGAAATTTTTGTTTTGCATATGCACGGATGTTTCCCATTATATCAGGAATAAGATGTGTTGATATCAAATATGAAACAATATCTCTTGTTTCAACAGCATTGATAATGTCTGCATTTCTAATTTGTAAGTCAAGCTTGTCAACCATTGATTCAAGTGTTGAATATGCGCTTCGTGGTTTTGATGAGGTTAATGTTGTTGTAGTGTGTGTGAAAAAATGATCATAGAAAATATTTTCATCACCAGTGTCTTTTCTCATAGCTAATGTTTCAATTGAAGATATCTCTCCAGATTTCTCATGATTGTAACTTGATTCATAAAATTCGAGTGGGAATTTTTTTGTAACCTCAAAGTTGTGTGCCTGAGTTTGTGCCTCATGTGGCAGTACAATTGGTTGAATTAAGAGAGGTGCATCCATCAATCCTCCAATTTTATCAGACAAGAATTGTCTTGAGAAATTCAATAATGCATCTAATAATAACATGACAGAATCTGCATCGCCATCCGCGTCTCTTCTTTTAGCAGAATGCCAGATTGGACTAGCAAAGCAGACATGGGTTTTTGTATAACCAATTAGTCGTCCAGTAATACCAACAGAGGTATGTGGTGCAAGACCAATTACTAGATGGCCTAGTAAGTCTTGAGTATTCTTTATGTTGTAAAATGGTTGTTTGCCAAAAAATTTCTGTAGTTCAAAATCAACATACTTTGAAACATTAACAAGATATTCAGCACTTTCTAAGGGAATAATCACATCCTGCATTTTTAATTCAATTAATTGTTCATCATTTGTGATTGGATTTCCATCGATGTCCTTTTCATATCCTAGTTTGATGATTTGTTCAATTGTTGTGCCTATCCAGGACAGTTTGAAGTGTGTTAAAGGTGAGTTTGTGGCATCAAATCTGACAGTACCATCTTTGAAAACAGATAATCCAAATTTTTGCCTAATCAGTCCCTTTTCTAGAGGTTCAGGGATTTTTTCTTGGTTGATTAATTTATCAACACCTTTGAATGGTTGTTGTACACGAATTCCAAGTTTTTCTTGTGCAGCAATTAGATTTTGTCTTAATGGAAATTGTTTGTAAGAAAATCCATTTGCATCTCTTTTACATTTTTCACAATGTGGTGTTTCTAATTCATCTTTACAAATTCTGCATATGTAAAATTTTGTTGTTTTATTACCACAGTTGGAACAAACTATTCCAATTGAAGGAATATTACAATGTGTGCAACGACGATTATTCAAATTTGTGAAAAATGACTCTGATGCGGCGGATGCTTTTAGAATATCACGAGTGATTCCACCTTTTTCAGCAACTGGAAATAATACATGAACAGGCGGTTTCATTAAACGAGGTGCAGCTTTTTCAGGTCTACCAATTCGAACACCGATTGATTTTGAAAATTTGTTTTTAATTGCAATTCCAGTGCTTTTTGTTAACAATTCTAAGACAGAATCTGAAGTACCAAAATCCAGAGTATTTCCAAAAATTAGATGGTTTAAGATTTGAACGTCTATTCCAGATATGATGACTTTCTCATCTGCAACTTTATGAGGAATTCCCAAGTTTTCGAAAATTTGTTTTTTGGAAATTTCATAGTGTATTTCGGTTTCTGATTTCAAAATTGGGTTTGTAATTTCTTCAAGTTCTTCTGTTGTGATGAAATCCCAGTAATAGAGGAATTTTGGATGTAGAGGAATTTTCAATTCTTTTGAGAGTAAAATAGCCTCAACAAATGAGGGAGTTTTAGTTAGAAACTCGAGTCTTTCGTCATGTTCAGAAAGTTTCGGTTTGAGATATTCAGTCCAGACTTCCTCTACCATTGGAGTTGGAATTAATTCTGCATTATTTTCCAAAAAGTCACCAAACGTGATTAGAATGTCACCAAGATGAAGAATCTTTTCAATGTCATTTTTAATCTGAATTCCGTGTTCTGTATCTCGAATTTTGACTACTTCGCCTCCTTTTAGTCTGACAATAGGCGTCTCAAGTGAGTCAACAAAGCCTACAGTTGCACCTTTGCTTGGTTTGTCAAGTTTGATTTGTGTGCCTACCGCAACGGTGTGATCTAAAATTTCAGCAATGACTGGATGCAAACCTACACTAGCAAAGCCGGTATTACAGGCACGACCATATCTGAGTCGAAAGCCCCCAATCTTATTTGGCATAGATAACACAGATCTTCCTGTGATAACTTCTCTCATGCGTTTTTCAGAAGCATCATCACCCGATTCTCCTGTTTGGACAGCGCCATGAACATCGTTTAGCCACTCCCAACCCTCCAAATTATACTTCTCAATTCGTTTTAGAAGTTTTTTTGATCTACCAATTAATCCATCATTTAAAACTCGTAATGCACCACCTCTAACTCTGTCAGTTTTGATTCGTGTCATGTTACGATGATTAACTACTTCAACAGGATTTGTTCCTTCTCCTTCTAATTCAACCGGTAAGTTCGAGATTACAGTTTTAATATCATCATCAGATACATGAAACTGAAAACTTTGTTTTGCTTCACTTTCATAGATTCGTAGTTCTTCTACAAATCTTCCTGTTTCATCATCGAAACAATCAGCTTGATATTTTGAAAGACCAACTGCACGTCTCACATGATCAGCGATTAACATTGTAACAGCAGATTCCGTTCCTCCTGCAGATCTCATTGGCCCTGCAATTGATACAGAAAGATACTGAGAACCATCTTTATTATTTTTAATTTTAATTTCACTAATTCCTTGTAATGGAGCAATGGTCACACCTTCTGTTACAATAGCTAATCCAACTCTAACTGCATGATCTAATCTGTCCTCTAAACTTGCATCTGAAGATTGATACTTTCCTAATGCGATCTCCTTTGACATTATCAGAGCAGCATTTTCTTTTCCAGTTTTATCTAATAATTCACGAAGAGGTGTTGCGATATCAATATCGTGCATTTTAGCTACTCGTTCCGCTAGATCAAATGCGATTTTCGGCTCTATTATTCCAGAAGAGTCTAAAAGTGTCGATTTTGCATCGGCTGCAGCCTCAAATTCTTTGTAAACTTGCTTTGATAGTTCTTCATAATATTCAGAGTAACTCTGAGGAACCTTGATTTCCTTAAGATAATTTGCGGTAGTAGACATGTAAGAGGTTAATTTTTGATGGCTTTGGCTATTTCGGTTAGTTTCTCCAAGTTCTTACTATCCTCAAGGAGAGTTCCAATCACTAAAGCATCAGCTCCTGCATCGGTCAATGCTTTTGCGGTCTGGGCATCACGAATGCCTCCGCCTACGATTAAGAATCCTTGAAAAACCTTTCTTACAGTTGCGACCATCTCAGGAGTTACGTTGGTTTTTGCCCCAGACCCTGCCTCTAAATAGACAAATCTCATGCCTAAAAATTGGGCTGCTAAGGAGTATGCAGCTGCGATTTTTGGCTTGTCAAATGGAATTCCTCTTACATTTCCTACAAACCAAGCTGATGTGCCTTCTCCAATCACTAAATATGATGTTGGGAGTGGTTCTAAGCCAAATTTGAGGACGTTTGGGGCACCAAGGGCTTGTGCCTGGGTAATATAATATGGGTTCTCAGAGTTCATTAAGGAACTAAACAGTATAGCATCTGCCTGAGGTACAACACCAGTAATATTACCTGGAAATAGAATAATGGGAATATTTACTGCATTTTTGAGGTTTTTGACTACTTCGGCCATCTCCATCTGATCAGTTGCAGATGAACCGCCTACCAATATTGATGCTGCACCTATTTCCTCAACATTTTTGGCTAGTTTTATAGCAGAATCTATCTGAGATGTCTCTGAATCGATTAATACGAATAGTAATGGTGATTTTTTACGCTCAGAAATGAGTAATTCTTCTACTTTTCCAGTCATGCTTCACGTTTAATGATGACCCTTTAAGTTTTATTCAAGTATCGGTATACAGATTTGTATAGCTATGAGCGACCCTAATAATTCTAATTTTTCTAATATTTTAAAGGAAATTATTAAAAAATCGCTGTTTACAGAGAGACAAATTGAAATTATTCTAAAATCAAAGAATCTTTCTGATATCGAATTTACTATGACTAAAGGTGCCTATTACAGGCAGGTTTCTCAGTGTAGAGACAAGCTTTCAGGCTTGTATTATTCATTCATAGTTCTAGGCATACTAGGCGTGGTTTTACCTGATGATATTGATGTGATATCAGAACTATCCGAACGAATGAGTGTGATGAAAGATGGTGATGTTTTCCCTGAGAAAGAACAAGAAATCATTAGTGTGATAGAACGTGTAGTCAAGCAGACTACAGCAATGTGATTTTGTGGCTAAGAGGGTGTTTTTCTTACGTTAGTGTGATGAGGTTTTGGTTACTCTAAGTGTAAAATAATATTGTCCAATCACGATAAATCACAAATTCCTCATGATATGTCATGTTAGTTGAGATACCAGATCTTAATGTGATATTTGGACTCGTATCGGCATTCATAGGTGGTTTATTCACATTATTCGTATATTCTAGATTAAAGGCAGATTCAGCCTCTAACAACCAAATAAAGGCAGATTCAGAGCGTTTGGAGTTCTATGAAAGGCAGTTAATTGATCTTAAAATCAAATTAGACGCAATTGACTTGGAAAATCTTAGCTTTTCTCAAGAAATACCACAAGATATTGTAAAAAATGAGGAAAAGTCTGTACAAGTTGTAGAGAAACAGGTGCAAATTGTGCCTGAACAAGTCTCAGTTTCGGCTAGAGTAGAAAGAACACCCAATATGAGCAGCGGTGATATTGTTGAAGCAGTATTAAGACTAATCACAGATAGGTCACACACATCGCGTGATATTCAAATCACACTTGGTAAGAGTAGAGAGCATATTTCAAGGACAATGAAGAAAATGTCTGATGATGGATTGGTGAAGAGAAACACCAATGCAAAGCCATACAGCTACTCAATTACTCAAAATGGCCTTTCTAAGTTGTCTGAACCAGGTTCAGCACCTCAAACTATAGCTCCACAAACCTCCTAATCGGCAATAATCAAGGTAAATTTAATGATCTGAAGGGTTTTTTGACTTTGTTGAATTGTGTTTGAAATGAGGGTTTTACTCATATTTTCTATTATAATTTATAAAGAAATAAAAAACATAATTAATTAATACTAGTTTATCATAATATATAATATGAGTGAGATTCAAGAAGAGTTAGTGAAGATAACATCGGGTGGAACCATCTCCATACCTAAGCAATTTAGGCAATATTTGGAGATGCAGAAGGGTGATTACCTCAAAATAGGCCTGGAAGGGGATCATTTAGTTGTCCGAAAAGTGCATATTTCATAGAAATATATTCTAAGCTGGAATGTTTTTATAGATTTATGTCATATATGACCCATGGGTGACACAAATACTGAAAAATGGAAGACTGTTAAGCTGCCAAAAGGACTTTCAGAACGTGTTGATGAGTTTGTAAAAAGCCAAGAGGCTTATCATCAGGGATGGACGTCTAACTCACAAGTTGTTGCACATGCTATACGTCAGTTTTTAGAAAGTAAAGGAACTTGGAAAACCCCAGAGCATGAGCCTATTCACTAGGATTAGTTTTCTGAGAGTTTTGGGGTCGTATTAGTGAGTTTTAGTGTGTGATATGCCCATTCTCTGCCTTTTTTGGCTCTTTCAACCTTATTTTTAGAGGTAAATCTGGCCAAATATGTCGAAATTACGCTAAGTTTGATTGGTTCGTTATACTCGTCTTCATATTTTTCTAGTATCTCTGAAGAAGTGAACTTACCAGTAGGGTAGTATTTGTCTACGATGTGCCATATCTTGCCTCCGACTGTCTCTACACCCGGGTTGTTTGCAGTCTCTTCTATATTCAACAAGTCTAATAAATCGAAAATTTTGAGGACCTTATCACGATTGATGTTGCCTTCCAAGTTGAACTTGTATTTGGCCCCATCCTTATCCTCTAGATCTATTCTAATTCTTTTTCCTGCCATTCAGATCAATAAGGATCCGACCTTAACTCATCAACTGATCTTCTGAGATTTGTTAACTAACAGGTTTGTTAACATTGACTGCCTAGCCCACGCCTGGGTAGTTTTTTATCATTAACAAAACTTGTTCCAACATCCCCCACAATTAAGATGATATCACGCCTAGACTGGAAATATGGGGGTTGTTTTAGGATATTAACAGTGTTAACAGCCATCTTCACACCTAGACTGGAAATAGGGGGGTAAAATGACCTTCTTTTTGTTTTCCTTAACATGTCCTTAACAATTGTTAATTATCCTCAGGCTTTTTAGATTTTTTATAAAATTCTCTTATAAATTTTATTTTTCATTTTTATTTTTTAATATCCCACACACCAATCTTTCCAGTGTTGCCTTTTCTAATTTTTTTAAAATGAGAATTCATATTCATATTATTTTTATTTTATTTCATTATACAATACAACCTATCATTAGAAATGAAGGTGTCTGGGAGCGATCCTATCGATCTGAGAAGAGTCAACAAGAACGATCAGTCTTGTGAAGTTTTTCAAAAAGATCAGTTGAACTGTTGTTTTGAAATAGTTAATGATCTCAACATGAGCACAACTACCATCGATCCAATTGACCGTCTTTTAGATGCAGCCCAGAACGGTAAAATACTAATCAAGAATAGAGACGTACTCCACTTCACATTCATGCCTAATCAAATCCTTCATCGAGACCCTGAACAGGAAAAAATCACTCAATCTTTACTCCCAATTCTCATGGAATCAAGACCATCTAATTTACTGGTGTATGGCAAGCCTGGAACAGGCAAAACACTGGTAATCAAAAAAGTACTCTCAAAAATACAAAAAAGAGTAGAAGAGGGATCATTTCCAATTAAACTAGTATACACAAACGCAAAACAAGAGACAACCCTATACGGACTTTTAGTATCATTTGGAAGGCAATTAGGTTTAGGTAGCCAAAAAACCACTGATGAGAAAATGTGGCTTCCAAGCACAGGATTATCCATAAGTGAGGTTTTTAATAGAATTCTCTATGTAATAGAAAAAAACGAGACAAACGCAGTATTCGTTATTGATGAAATTGATTACTTGGCAGAACTAATCCAAAAAACAGGTAAAGACGTCCTATACCAAATTACCAGAGCAAACGAGCGATTAACCACAGGCTCACTAACACTAATTGGTGTATCAAATGACCTTACCTTCAAAGAAAGGCTGGACCCACGGGTTATCAGTAGTTTAAGTGAGGAAGAGGTTGTCTTCACAAATTACAACTTACCCCAAATCAGAGAGATATTGAATGCTAGAATTGAGGTAGCTTTTGATGAAGATATAGTAACAGATTCGGCCTTGAATCTTTGTTCTGCTATGGCAGGAAGAGAATCAGGTGATGCAAGACGTGCACTTGATCTTTTACGAGTAGCAGCAGAGATAGCAGAAAGAAGTCAAATGTCAACTGTAACAGAGGAGCACATCAGAATGGCAGCTGAAAAGATAGAGGAAAACAAAGAAGTCATAGCACTTCGCTCATATCCACTACATGAAAAATTACTAATCTTAGCAATTATGAAATCGTCAGAGATATCCACAGGTGAGGTATATTCAACATACAAAAGCCTCTGTAAAGATATACGCCAAAAAGAGCTCACTCAAAGAAGAGTTACTCAAATGCTCAGTGAGATAGAAATGTCAGGAATTATTGCTGGTAGAATCGTTCACCAAGGCACACATGGAAACACAAAGAAATTCAGAATTACAGTCTCACCTGATATGGTAAAAACTACCTTCAAAGATGAGATGTTACTAGAAGATATTCTCTAACCAAGTGGTGCAGGCTCTGCATACTTTGGTTCAATAAAGTCTGATTCTTGAACACGAAAGTCCTTTTGGAAAACCTTCATTGTTTGCAGGTTCACTATAATGGCCATTCCTGGAGTAGGTGTAATCCCAACACTTTCCTGAAAATCAGTCTGTCTTTGCCATGCGCCTGAATTAATTATTAATACCCCTTTGTACATATCAAGACCCACAAAATGAACATGCCCAGAATGGAAAATATCTGGAATATCATCAATTACCATCATATCTTCTGTTTCAGGCGCAATTGGTGTTCTGCTTCCATAAATTGGACTCATATGTCTGGCCTTTAGAAAATGTCTCATCACAGCAGCTGGTTTATCATAACTAACTCCAGGTGTAGTCCTAACTACATCATCTATGGACTGACCATGATACATCAAAACCTTAACCCCATTTAGTGAGACCATTGATGGATTTCCTAGCATGAAGAAATTCTCCCTATCCCATAGTTGAGAATTGTACATCTTTGGAATTGCTGGTTGTGGAAGAGCCTTTCTTCCAGCATCATGGTTTCCAGATATGAGGAAAACCTTGATGTGTTTTGGAATTCTATCTAAGACCTCAAACGTCTTTTGTAATTGACCTTCGGTTGTTGTTTGGTTCAATATCTTTTCTTGACCTGGGAACACACCTACTCCATCAATCAAATCTCCCCCTACTACAACAAATCTGATCTTTCTAGCTATCGAATCTGCACTTGAAATCCAATTGATAAATTCTGATAACTCCTCTTCCATGAAGAATTTACTTCCAACGTGTAAATCTGATAGAAATACGGCATATGTCTCAGTTTTTGAGCGATTTGTAGTATGTTCTGGTATATCTGGAAGGAATATCTCTTTTGCAAAAAATCCTCCATTTTTAGCAGGTACTATTCTTAACATTGCAAACTGGTCCATCAACAAAGTATCCGCCGTATCTTTCAAATCACCTTCAAAAACCACTATTTCCATCGAACTGGTAGGATCCTCAAGAGTAATTTTTGTAATTTTTCTATCTGATTTTCTATCTGAGACTAATCCCCACACAAACAACTCATCATCAGTTTTGGTAATTGATTTCACAGATGCTATTTCTCTGACCTTTTTTGATTCTGGTCTATCTGACATTATCTGTTTTAATTTGTTAAATCTACTAGCAAATAATTTACCATATCCATCAACACCTTCTGCAGAGGTTATTTTGTCAGTAGGATCCGATAAAATCTCAAATTCCACCTGATGTTCCTCGTCATCCTTAATTCCTAGATAAATCTCAAAATCTTCTTCGTTTATCAAGAATTGTTTCTGTTTGGTCTTTTCTCTAACAACATCTTTGATAATTTGTGATAATTCACTTACATTGATTTTATGTAAAATTTCTAATGCATCAGGATGGATCTGGAATCCTTTATTCAGAGCATAAGAGACTGCTGAGGAAATTTCTTCATCCATTCCAAATAGTGATTAGAGTTTTAATTAAATCTGTTTTACAACAAAACCTCAAATATAGATCGATTAAACGTGCACCATGCTAACCATGAAAAGAATAATCCTATTTTTCATATTTACAGCAATTTTTACAGTAGTATATGGTACCTCTGCTGTAACTAGTGAACCAACAGAAGAAGAGATTCAGGAAGTCATGGATTTCTTTGATGAAATTGTTGGTACTATAGATGGAATTGGTATCTTTGTGCACAATGTTTTGATAGCTTTACCAATGTTCATTCCAGGCTTTGGAGTTGCATGGGGGTTATTTTCTGCTTATTCAACAGGATTTGCATTTTCAGCAATCGCAGCTGCAAATGCTGATGTTGCACAACTAAACCCTTTAGCCATTCTTTTGACACCGTTTGGACTGATGGAGATGGCTGCTTATTCCATTGCTATGTCACGTAGTACTTTACTTGCAAAAAATGTCTTTCAAAAGAATTGGGAACTAATCAAAAATGAAAAACTCATTTTATCTATTGAAATTGGCATTGTTATTGCATTATTGTTGATTGGTGGTATAGTTGAGATGTGGATGATAGAAACGGCTCAAGGCATGGAAGGATAGCATAAAATACTCACCAAATCGACCAATGATATGTCAAGTACAAAATGTGTAACATGTGGAATTGGATTCTTTTCCCCAGATGGAAAAGACAAATGTTCCAAATGTAGATCAAGTGAACCTCAGATGTCTGAGGGTCATGATGGATGTGGCTGTGGACATAGTCACTAAATCTTCTTTTTATCTAAATCACGTAACATTTTTAGTCACAACGAATTTCATAAAATTCAACTTTGATACAAGATAAGGTTGTAGTAATTACTGGTGGTTCTAGCGGAATTGGCTATTCAACTGCTAAAGCACTTGCAAAAAAAGGTGCAAAAATAGTTGCTGGAGCAAGAAGATTAGATAAATTAGAAACTTTGAAAAAAGAAATTACCGATGATGGTGGTGAAATTATTATCTGTGAAACAGATGTTACCAAAAAACCTGATTGTGATAATTTAGTTAAACAAGCAATTGACAAGTATGGAACCGTAGATGTTTTGATAAATAATGCTGGTTTGATGCCTCTTAGTTTTGTGAAATCTCTAAAAATAGATGAATGGGATAGAATGATAGACGTAAACATCAAAGGTGTACTCTATTGTACTGCAGCAGTAGTACCTACAATGGTTGAGAAGAAATCAGGTCACATTGTAAACATTTCATCAGTAGCGGGAAGAGTTGTCTTCCCAGCGGGAAGTGTATATTGTGCTACAAAACACGCAGTAACTGCATTTTCAGAAGGGTTACGACAAGAACTTAGTGTTCGAAAAAATATTCGAATTACTAGTATTGAACCCGGAGTTGTACAAACCGAATTAACTAATACAATTACTGAAAAAGCTTTAGAGGCATTTGTTGAAAAGCATAAAGAAATGGAAGGATTAAAGGCTGAAGATATCTCAAATGCAATCATTTTTGCAATTGATGCACCAAACCATGTCAACGTAAATGAAATTCTAGTAAGACCGACCGCACAAGAAGTATGATTATTTTGATTTAGTTTCTTTTTCTCTAGCCATATGTCCTAAAAGTGCCTTAATTTCTGCACCTATATTATTTGGGTCTTTTCCCAAATCTAATTTTTCTGTAATTGTATCTTTCATCTGCAAATTTTCTAATTCAATTCGTCTTTTTTCTACACAATCTAAATGATCGTTATCTGATGCAGAAATTTTTTTGCAGATGGAACAAGTTTTCATATTGTTAATTACTCACACCACGATTTATTTCTTGCATCTTCTATCCTTCAATTTTTCTCTAATTTTAAACCAATTAGGAGGCTCTCAAAATTTTCTATTGTTGGATTTTTTTTATACACCCTAATTAGATCAATAATTTTCTTTTTAGATGGAATCTTAATCTTTTTTTGAATAATTTTTGCTAACCCAGTACCTATCAAAATTCCCTGTGTAGCACCTGTAACATTAGAAGGTTTTCTGTTCACACTAGAACTCTCAAAATCTATTATCGTATTTCCTTTTTTATTAACTATCACATGCTTGTCTATTGTACTTAATTCACCATGATCCAGCCCTGCATCATCCAAGAGAAAACATTCTCTTAATACATTTTTTACAACACTATGAATTTCTTTAGCTTTTGTTTCTGATTTTTTTGCCCAATCAATAATTTTTTCACCATCAATGTACTCCATTATCAAAAAGTTTTTTGAATTTTTGATAAACTTCGGACCAATTTCCAGTTTGTTTGCAGTTTTAAGTAATTTAGCTTCATTTGTCATATTTTTTCTAGGCGAATCAGTTCGTCTAATTTTTAACGCTACTATACTACTTCGTTTTTTTGCAAGAACAACCATTCCCACGTATCCCTTTCCAAGTATATGACATTTTTCAATTTGTAATGGTCCTGTAAATGAAATGTGTGTAATTCCCAACTTTCTTAATTCTACCATTCGTTTTGTTATTTCCGATTCTGTTACTTGAGGGAAAGTAAGAATTTTCTTGTAAGGATCTTTTTTGAAAACGCTAATTGGCTGAAAATACTGTGTCATCGGTAATTACTAGATTTGAAATACTCTTTTTAACAGATATGTTTTGTTTTCCTTCTCCACTCGAAATTTTAAAACCACTTCTAAAATCTCCTCTTAGACCTTTTGGAATTCCTGACTCACCAATATGATTTTTTATTAGATCATTAAGGTATGTTTTGGCATTTTCATACCTTCGAGTTTGTAATGATTGCAGCTTCCCCTCCTTATCGGTCCACATCAATTTAGATTTTTTAAAATTAGTTTGAATGAATTTGGTTGAAAAATCACCAGAAAATACATTTGGTCCTATTCTGATTTCATTTTTTGAAATAATTAATGATTCTAACAAGAACAATAAACTAGCTTTAGTTTCATTGTATGCTATGGCATCATTTCTAAGAACATTAAATCCCTCATTGGTCATCTGAGATTCAATTGAGTTAGATGCACGTTTAATTTGTCCATAAATTATGTCATCGCTTCTTTTTTTGTATGTAAAATTTATAATTAACAAGTTTTTTGCAATTTCTCCAGGAGTCTTTATTCTTGATTTTTCTTTAAAGTATGAAATTGAATTTTTCTTTAAGAAATTTCTAGCAATTAAAATGAAATTTGTAACATTTTGAATTGATATTGCAGCACCCAGATTTCTATTCCTGTCTATTGGATCAATTATTACTATTGGAGACTCAAATTTTCTTGGAGACTCCCCAACCATTTCATTATTTTGTAATTTTACAATCTTCTTTAAGACATTTTCAAAACTACCCAAATAATAAACTAAAACTTCACAAACATACCCGCTAAATCCTTGTTTTGCAATCTCTGCACCATACATTCCATTAATTTTCAAAAAACATTTTAGAACTCTGATATCATCCTTCATTAAACCAGTTAATTTTTCACTCATAAATTCTGTATGAAATGTTGATCTATCAGCTGCACTTTTCCATTCTCCTTTTTTAATATCATAACATGGTACGACATTTACTCCAACACCATTAATGTCTGCTTCAACAAATGGGTGTTCTGAATATCTTACATATGGTTTGAATTTCTTTAGCGAATCAAACCCAATTTTTTTACCAATTGTTTCAAATTTTTTTTCAGTTGTTGTTTTTTTGAATTTAACAAAAATATCAATATCAATTTTTTCAGGAGTCCAAGTTTCTTTTGCGTATGATCCCCCAAAATGTACTGATACAACTGATTTGTGTTTCTCAGCTTCTCTATTTACTAAACTAAAAACCTGATTTGCAATTTTATCCACCTTTTTTCTTTGTATATTATTTGGAATTGCTATTTGTTTTGATTTTTTTATAATATCGCTTTTCATTTTGCATTAACCTCCAGTAAATCTGAATATTCTGGTCCCTTTGGACTTAAAACACTTCTTTTTACTTTAATTTTGGATATAGTCTGTACACCAAATTCAACAGTCTCATATTCTTTCATTATAGTTGAAATGTCATTAATCTTCTTTTTTACTCTAAAAACTGTCAAGTGAGGTTTAAATTTTTTCTCCTTTTCAAAACCTAATGTTGTTAATTTAATTTCTACTTCGTTTGCTATGGAGATTAGTTTACCTGCACCATTTTCATCAATTCCAATCCAAATTACTCGTGGATTTTTCAAGTTTGGAAAAACTCCTACACCTTTCAACGATATATCAAAAGAAGAAAATGATATTTTCTCCATGACATCTTTCACTTGATCATACTTGACTTGATCAATTTCCCCTAAGAATTCTAAAGTAAAATGGATCTGATCAATTTTTGTAGGTTTTGCATCAATCCCAACATTTTTTTGAAATGTTTGGATCTTCTTTAGAATTTCTTCTTTAGAAATTTCAATCGCTACAAAGACTCTCATGAAAAATAAAACATTAGTAATTATTTATCGCTACCTTCATAGACTAGTCTCCCAAAAATAATCTGTTGTCAAAACTGGTTGTATGTTTAACTGGAATGCCAGGAGCTGGAAAGTCTACAATTGTTTCAAAACTAAAAGAACAAGGATATGAAACCTTTAGTCTTGGTGATGGTGTTAGATCTGAAGCTAAAAGACAAAATTTAGAACCTACTGGAGAAAATTTAGGAAAATTGATGTTAGAACTACGTCAAAAAAATGGACCTGGTGCTATTGCTGAATTAATTAAAGAATCAATACAAAACTCAACTCATGAAATTATAATTATTGATGGTGTTCGTTCCATACATGAAATTAATGTTCTAAAAGAAACTGGAAATGTAAAACTTTTGGCAGTAAATGCATCTCCTGATACAAGATTCATATTTTTAAGTGAGCGTAAAAGATCTGATGATCCCCTAACAAGAGAAAAGTTTGAAGAACGTGATAATCGTGAAATTGGTGTTGGGTTACAAGAAATAATTCAACTTGCTGATGAATCAATTGAAAACAATAATGTAACGATTGATCAAATGGTAGATTCGGCAATCAAAATTTTTCAGAACTGGACAGAAAAATGAATCAAAAAACTACAATTCAAATTTTCTGTGAAATCAATCCTTCTGAAGATTCTGAAAAAGTAAAACTAGCAGTAAGTAACATTTTTCCTGATATTGAATTAGAAATATCTGATACAGACATTACTGGAAAAACAAACAATCTTGCAATTTTATCTCAAATTTTAAAATCAATTCGTGAAAAAAATGTAAAAAAAACATACCAGCGCATACTCAAAAACAATAATGATGGTGAATCCACTTGGTTTTATCTCAATAAACAGGCTGCATTTGTAAACACTGTATCTTTGTCCAGTGAGGCAAATGAATCATCTTTAGGTCCAATCAAGGTAATTTTACGCTCAAATGATATTGAACAAGTAATTGATTCCATAACGAATTAGTCAACTAATTATTTCTAGCCATTTTGAGAGCTTTTTTTTAGCTCAGTTATGAAAAATCAATTTTTACAGGATTATTCATGAAGATACAGTTAGCAATAATTGGTGCAGTATTGGTGGCAGGAGGAATATTTTTCTTACCTGAAACAATGAGTCAATTTCCTGCTGGTCAGATGCTTCTTGATGCATTAATTGAAGATGCTACAAACATTAAGCAATACAATGAACACACAAGCCAAGTAGGTGAAACATTGTATGATGTAGGATTAATAGCTGGAGATACAGTAACTGATGTTGCAGGTCAAGTCGAAAATACCCTCGATGAGACAGAGATTCCTGAAATTGATTTCTTAAAATTTGAAGATTAATCTAAATCTCAATTTCAAGTAGATCTTTTGCAGCTATAGCTGATTCATGAATCTGTTTTGCTTCATTTAACAAAACTGATTCATCATTATATCTTGCAGAAAAATGTGTTAAAATGAGATTTTTAACATTTGCATTTTTTGCCAATTCAGCAGCTTCTTTTGCAGTTGAATGATTTGTTTCAATCGCTCTGTCTTTTAGATCATCTGAAAATGTACAATCAAAACTCAAATAATCGCTATTTTTGAAAAACTCTTCTAATTTTTCAGTAGGACGCGTATCTCCTGAAATTCCAATCTTCTTACCGGCTCTTTTCTCTCCTGTAACTTGTGATGAATCAATCTTCTTACCCTCTATTTCTATGGAATTTCCATTTTGCAACTCTTGCCATAACTTTCCTTCAGGAATTCCTAATTCTTTTGCTTTATCTGGATAAAAAACTCCAGATTTTTCGTTTTCTTCAAAACAATAGGAAAATGCAGGAACCCCGTGTTGTGCTTCACAACATCTTATTTGATAATTCTTTTCGTTTACCACATTACCTTCTTCTACGATTGTAATGAAAACTGGAAATGGTAATCCAAAATTTAATACCTTAATGTTTGCTGTAATGAACTCTTCAATTCCAGCAGGACCATAAATCTCTAAACTCTCAGTCCTTTTTTGTAATGACATTGTTTGAAGAAGACCTAAAATTCCTAAACAATGATCTCCATGAAGATGAGTTACAAATATTTTCATTTTTTTATTCCAAGGTAGGCTCGCCTTCAAATATGCAACTTGTGCTCCCTCTCCTGCATCAAACATCAAGACTTCATTTTCGCGTACAAGACAAATGCATGTTAACGAGCGCTCAACTGTTGGTGCTGCAGCTGATGTTCCAAGATAAACTAATTTCATAATATTATTTTCATTTTAATGCATCAGAAATAACTTTTGACACGTCTACCTTCGCAGAATCTCCTGGTATTGTATTTGAGCTGATTATTTGAGACACTCCTGCACTTTTGATCTTTTTTGCAGCATTATTTACTAATAATGCATGCGTGCATGCAACAAAAACGCGTTTACATTTCTGTCTCTTCAAAAACTGAGTTGCCTTAATGATACTTCCTCCCGTACTTATCATATCATCAACTATGATTAGATCTCTATTTTTTACCACAACTTTTTCAGAAAGAATGTTCACCTTTCCAGTTTTCCTATCTCTGTGTTTTTTTAATGCAATAAAACCAGTTTTTAAAAGACTGGCAAATTCTTTTGCTCTTTCCTGACCGCCTAAATCAGGAGAAACTACAAGCGGATCTTTCATTTTCATTTTCTTAAAATACTTGACTAATCCTTCCATTGCAGAAACATTTTCTGATGAGATTTTTAGCTCTTTTAATGCCAGTTTACTGTGAATATCTACTGTCAGTACTTTTTTTACACCCGATGCTTTGAGTAATTTTCCAACTACGCCAATAGTAATTATTTCTCCATCCAGAAATTCTCTGTCTTGTCTTGCATATCCCATGTATGGAATTACAGTATAAATTTTTGAAGAAAATTTTTGAACTTTTGAAACAATACTCAATAATTCTAAAAGATTTGTATCAACTGGTGGATAAGTTGATTGAACCACAACCACTATGCTCTTTTTTGGAATGTGATTAATTGTTATTTTACTTTCCCCATCTGGGAATACTTTTCTCTCAGTTTTTACATATGGGGCTTTTAATCTTCTAGCGATCCTTTTTGCTAAATCTGATGATGCATCTCCTCCAACTACTGTGAACTTTACCATTAAATCAACGAATCAAAACGGATTCTTAAGTTTTCGTAAGATTGTTTTCTAGCCTACCCTCTTTTCTCTTGGCAAGATAGCTAACAACAGCAACTATCACTACTCCAATAATTTCAATTCCAAGCCAGTCCAAACCAGCAAATTCTATTCTATCTAAAATGAATGGTGAGAATAGCGGGAAAGTTGTACTTGAATTAAATCCAACATCTGCAAGAAATATGTCAAATGCAATATGTGATAGTACGGCTCCAAATGCTATTGCAGCAATTCTCAGATCCTTTCCTCGAAGAACTATGAAAAAAACTATAGCCACTATAACTGCAAGTGCCACCGAATGACTCATTCTTGAAACTAATTCTATATCTAAGAATTGAAGTAAATGATCTGCATCTAACAAAATTGCAAAACTTCCTCCAAGTATGATGTATCGTATACTTAAAGTTCCTAGTCCAATTATTGCCCCCCAAAAAATGTGCCCAACTACATGTTCAACAGTAATACCACTAACTACCAATGGATTTCCAATCACAAACGTATGTTCACTAGATGGAAATAACCCTCCAATAATCGAAAATACAAATGAAACTACAGCAAAAATTATTGAATTTTGTAAAATAAATTTAATGTGATCCCTCATTATGTAAAAAGAAATTTCTGAATAAATTAATGATTACTATTCATCTGCAGACTCGCCACGACCCAAATCACCCATGCCGTATTCATCCATCACTTCATCACGCTTTGAATCAAGTTGATTAATCTCTTGTTCTTCACGTTTTTCATCACCTTGGTAAACAGTTCGAATTGGCCATGGAATTCTAATGTCATATTTCTTAAATTCTTCATACATTATTAGACGCATATCACTTTTTGTCTTGAATTGTGCACCATAATCTCTAACGTAAACCCACATTGAAAAATCCAAAGAGGAATCATTGAATTTATCAAATCGTACAACTGGTTGTGTTACATCTACGTGAATGTCTTTATCACATCCACAACTTGGTTTATTTTCCTCAACGTATGGGCATCTATTTTGTCTAACTAGATGTCTTCCTCTTGCATCTTTAGCTTCTACCATTGCACGTTTACCAACTTTAACTAGAATTGATGTGACTTGTCTTGGATTGTTCAGATATGAAACACCAACACTTACAACTGCAGGAACAAGTTTGATCTCTTTTGTATAATTGATAATTTCTGCACTAACCAGTTGTCGTGTAGGGATTATTGCAACTGATTCATTCAAGCCATGGCGAATGTATGTTACCCTCGGCGTAATTTTGTGTACATATCCATTGTATCCACTTTGTAATTCTATTCTATCTCCCTCTTTGACAACCTTATCTTTTCTGATAAGAATATACGAAAAGTAATTTTCTAATGTTTCCTTTAGTGCTAATCCTACACCAAACGCAAGTCCTCCTGTTGCAGTTGCTAAAACTATCAAATCTACTTCCCACCATGATACTACTCCAACTAGTACTCCAACAAAAATTAAAATTGGTAAAACTTGTTTTGCAGATTTTGGAACACCTTCTTTTTGTTTACGTGAGTGTCCAGGAGGTTTATTTCCAGAAATTATTGATTCATAACCTGTATTTCTTTTCTGTTCTCTCCAAATATCTATAGGATAAATCTCCTCAGGTAATACGCCTGGAAATAATTTCCTTCCAGATATATTATTTCCAGTTATACAAGATTCAAAATATAATTCATATTTTTTACGTTCAGATTTTTTCCACTTTTCATATGGTTCTTTGCTATTTTTCTCGTAACTTCCAATCGGAGCTCCTCTTGCCGTGCGAAAATTTTCCAAGTATAGAACTCCTTCTTCAGTTTGCAAGTAACTATTGAATTCTTCTTCTGTTAGATCATCCGGTTTTTGTTTTGGTGGAATCCATTTGTATAATTTATGAAATAAATCATCATCATCATCTGGAAATCCTCTCATTTCTCGCCAAGCTTCAAAATCTTCACGCTCAAGACGTGAACTATCACGTTTTGTTAATGCTATTGGAACTAACTGTGAAATTGTATATCCTATCACCAAGATATTCAACGTGTTTAACATTTTTGCAAAAATTTCACTAGGTGCTAGTTCTCCTTCTACTTGCATAACCGTTGACTCTTCATCAAATAATTCAAAAACTTGAATGTACATGTTTACAGATGAAATTAAAGCAATTGCCAAGAATGGTAAGATTATTTTTCTTGCAAATCTTGCAACGTGTGGTTTTGTATGGTTAAATTTTTGTGTTTTAATCCAAAACGAAAATTTTCTATAAACTACACTGATTATGATAATTCCAATTATTAATCCAATTACAGCTAGTTGTAAAGAAACCGATGATGCGATCAATTGTGAAACTGTATCAAACTGACCAACTGAAATTTCACTAATTTCTTCTGCCATCTCTCTATTTTTTGAGAATCCTAAACTTAAGTTAGTAGATTTGTCGTCAAGTTTTCAAAAAACTGTCAAATTTTTTTTAAAATCGCCTTTCTAGGCACAATTTCTCTGTATGACGCAGATCCTAAAGTTTAACAGAGGATTTACCTTAACTTTGTAATGGCACAGACTAATCAACAGGAATCTGTTTGGACAGTGGATTCTTCACCATCACTTCAATCAGTTACTCTTGCGAATCTAAGAAAACTTCCACAAATTGAAAATTTCTCAGAAGAGCAAATTTTTGAGATGGAGGTGGTTGGAAATGTTCTTCCTTTCAAAGCAAACAATTACGTAATTGAGCAATTAATTGATTGGGATAATGTCCCTGGTGACTCGATGTTCAATCTAACATTCCCACAAAAGAACATGCTAAAAACAGAACATTATGACATGATGGCCTCTGTTTTGAAAAATGATCCTGATAGAAAACAAATCCAAGAAATGGCAAATAAAATCAGACTGGAATTAAATCCACATCCTGCAGGTCAAATGGAACTAAATGTCCCAATGCTAAAAGATGGAACGAAACTTTTCGGAATGCAGCACAAATACAAAGAAACTACTCTCTTTTTCCCTAGTCAAGGACAAACATGTCATGCATACTGCAGCTTCTGTTTTAGATGGCCACAATTCGTTGGTATGGATGAAATGAAATTTGCTATGAAAGAAGGCGATGATTTGGCACAATATGTAAGAGAACATCCTGAAATTTCTGATATTTTGTTTACTGGAGGAGATCCAATGATTATGAAAGCAAGTTTGTTTGCCACATATATTGATAAAATATTAGATGCTAACTTGCCAAATCTTAAAACAATTAGAATTGGAACAAAGGCCCTATCTTACTGGCCATACAAATTTACCTCAGACAGTGATTCTGAAGAAACACTTGAAACATTTAGACGAATAAAATCAAAAGGAATCCACGTAGCACTTATGGGTCACTTTAATCATTTAACAGAACTAAAAACTGATTCAGTCAAACTTGCAATTGAAAAGGTTCGTGAAACTGGTGTACAAATTAGAACTCAATCTCCACTTCTAACTAACATTAATGACGATGCAGACATGTGGGCTCAGATGTGGCAAAAACAAGTTGAACTTGGTTGTATTCCATACTACATGTTTGTTGTACGAGATACTGGTGCACAACATTACTTTGGTGTTTCTTTAGTAAAAGCACATGAAATTTTCCAACAAGCAATTCAAAAAGTAAGTGGTTTGGCAAGAACAGTTAGAGGTCCAAGCATGTCAGCCACCCCTGGAAAGGTTCAGGTTGATGGTGTTGCTGAAATTAATGGAACTAAAGTTATTGTATTGAGAATGCTTCAGGGAAGAAATCCAGAGTGGGTAAATCGTCCATTCTTTGCAAAATATGATGAAAATGCAATCTGGCTTGATGATTTGAAACCTGCATTTGAAGACAAGTTCTTTTTTGAAGATGAATTAAAGCAAATTAAAGAACAAAAAATGAAAAACATGAATAGTTAAAATATGGATTTTATTGGTGATATGATATGAGAAAAGAATTTGTTGTTATGAGAATTGATGCAGCACCGGATGGTTCTCCATACGTTCTAGTTACTCTATCTCTAGCAAAAGACATGGCAGAGGGAAATCAACCTCCAAATCCATCTACGACAAATGTAATGGGATTTTCCAATATGGATGACATGATGAAAAATCTTAACAAAATGATAGCAGGTGGTGGAATGCCAGGTATGATGGGTGGCGCAGCACCAGGAACAACTTCTATCAAACTAGAGATGCATGAATACAAACAACTTGCATTATCTGTAGGAGATAAAGTAAGCCTGGATATCTCAAAAGTAGAATCTCTAGGCGTATAGATCTCTTTAAAAATCTAAAATTTCTATTATCTTCATGGGCGATAAATCCGACGAAATGGTTCAAAATTTAAAAATGGAATTAGATATTTACAAAGAAAAAATAAGATCCCTTTTCTCGAAATCAAAAAAGTAGAATATGAGTGCAAGTGAGTTTCTACGAAAAGAACATCAAGAAATAATGCGTCTTGAAAAAGTAATTACAAAATCATACAAAGCACTATACGATGGAGTAAATATTCCATTTTCTCATATTGATAAGATTAATTTTCTAATTGCAGAATTTTTAGATTCTGTACATTTTACAAGAGAAGAAGGATCCTATTTTCCATGTGTTGCAACATATGATCATTTGAATAAAGAAATCCGTGCTTTGTTAATTGAACATGAGTTCAGTAGAAATATTGCTAAACAAATATCAGAAAATCTAAAACTATGGAAAAAAGGACAAGACAAACGTGAACCTGTTGCCAGATTCCTTAGAACATATTCCATATTTCTAATAGATCATATGCAAAAAGAGGAACAGTTTTTTGAAAAAGCCGAAAAAGAGATTCTATCAAGAGAAGAGGAACAGGAAATGTTTGAACAGTTCCAATCAATTTCTGCGATCACAGAAAAGGTCACCTCTCTTTTAGAAGATATCAATTATCTGGAATCTCAAGACTGGGCAAAATAACATTCTTAAACGGTAATTTCTCTGTCATTAACAATGGCCTTTTGTTTATGGATGACTGGATTACCTTGTTCAGGTAAAACCACCATAGTAAGAAAACTTGCTGAAACCATACCAAATCTAGCCATCTTAGACGGAGATGAACTAAGAGAATGGTTCTCACCAAAGGACTTTTCAAAAGAGGCAAGAGATGAGCACAACAGAAGAGTTGCTCACTTGTCAAAATTACTTCTAAAGCATAACGTTCCAATGGGTGTTTCACTAATCAGTCCATACAAGGAAAACCGTGCAAATGCAAAAGAGATCATCGGTGATGATACAAAATTCTTTGAAGTTTATGTCAATGCCTCACTAGCACAATGTGAAGAGCGTGATGTCAAAGGAATGTATGCAAAAGCCCGCTCAGGAGAGATTAAGGGATTTACAGGAATCGACGACCCATATGAGGCACCAGATAACGCTGATTTAGTCCTAGATACTGAGAACAAATCACTTGATGAGAGTGCTGCTGAAGTACTAGAATTTTTGAAATCTAAGAATCTAATTTAGAAATAACATCTAATGCATCTTGATGAATTAATCCATTTGTAACTAATATTCCATTTTCATGATGAACCGCATCTGTGTTGTATGAAAATTCCTTGCCTGAAATATCTGTCATTTTACCCCCAGCTTCTGAAATTATGCAGTTTGAGGCACAGGTATCCCATTGTTTCATCTTATTAGTAGTAGTTAGATAAATTTCGGCTTCTCCAGATGCAATCTCTGTTACTTTGAGCGAGCTTCCAATACTTGTAACAACTGAAATCTCCATCTCATCTAGTAATTTTTTCTCTTTCTCTGATAGATGATGTCTGCTGACTAGGGCATGACAATTTTGTATTTCTGACATCATAGTAACTTCAATCTTCTCCCATTCTTCATCATGACAAAATGCTCCTTTTTCAGATTCAGCCAAATACATCTTCTTTTTTATTGGCCAGTAAATTATACCCAAAATTGATTTATGATTTTTCACTAACCCTACCATTATCGTAAACTCTCCTGTTTTGTTTACAAAATCTGTTGTTCCATCTAATGGATCAATTATCCAAATTTTTTCTTCAGATAGTCTCTTCTTGTCGTCAACATCTTCTTCAGATAATATTGCAATTCCTGTTTCTTCTAAAACCTCTTTGAGAATTTCGTTACTTTCAATATCTGCTTGAGTTATTGGTGAATCATCATCTTTTTTCTCAGTTGAGAAATCTGTATTGTATATCTCAATAATTTTTTCACCGGCTCTTACTACCCCATCAAGAATTTTCTCTAATTTTGGTTGGCTTGAATTAAACGGTAATTCACTAATCATATTTTAAATCTCTATTTGCTAATTCTGGCTTTAGAGTCCATGCTACAGCTAAACCAATAAATGGAATAGATACCAATCCTGTCATTTGCAGAATTATCAATAATTGTTGTTGTGCTACATCCGGAATTGTTATCAGCCATGGTAGTGGAAGTGATAAAATAAACCAGATTCCAACTAGAAGTCCAATTATCTCAATCTTCTGCTTTTTCTTAGGATTCATCGTAATTACTCTGTGCTTTCATCAAATTTTAACCCTTAGAACTTTATTCCAAAAGTAACTCTTCTGTTTAGAACATAATTTATGGCACTTGCAACTGCAATTCCAATTATCGCTCCATACATGTGATAAAATGCACTACTCTCAACTAAAGTGACTGTAATTCCTAATTGTATAGCCATTCCAACTGCACTAACTATTAAAAATTTGACATACATGACAGAATTTCTCTGGTCTTTTACAAAACTACCAAATGTCCAATATCTGTTGAAAAAGAAATTTGTAGTAATTGAAACTGAAATTGCTATAATTTGAGATGCAACATACCAAAATCCTCCAATGTCTGTTAGAAGATACAATAATCCTAGATTTACTAGAACACCGGTTGCACCAACTATGTAAAATTGAACCGCATGTTTTGCAAATAATGACAATCCGCCTTTCTTTTTTTCGTCCTCTATAGTCATGTCCCTCTTGAATGGACCTTCTATAATTAAGAAACTGATCAAATCAATTAAAATTTTCAAAAAAGCCTAGTTTTTTTTGTAAAAATTATGGATATATTTTAAATATGATAAAGACCTATAGCAAGTAATGCGGAAGGATGTAAATCCTATCGATTAGACCTGCGTGGTCCTGCGAAGCAGAAAATCAAGTGAGCACATTGTTGCTTCAAGTGAGGGAATCTCACATTGCTTTGCCGAAGGGCCACGCCCCCATTAATTTAGCCTAGATGCTTCTATCTACTTTCGATAAAGAGATGCTTACAGACCCTTCCAAATTTCCATCTCTCTGAATAGTGATCTCATACCTTGCATCTCCTTCTGTTTTTGGAAATTGGACAAATTTCTGACCAAGATATTCCCAGGTATAATATTTTGAGACGCCTGTATCAACTAAACTTCGTTCCAAAATAAATTCCTCAGAAAAAATTTCTGTTTTGACAGGATCATCCAAGTAATATTTCTGATTTTCTGGAATCACTCCATCGATTATCAATCTGATTTTTTTAGGTGAATCTCCCATAGGAACAAATCCAATTTCGTACGTTCCTTCTTCTATTACTCCTAAACTAGTCATGATAGTTGTCTTACCATGAAACTCTTGTCCTGAAATTCGAAAATCCCATATCTCTCCACCTGAGCGTTTTTGTTCATCTCCACCTGGATTCATCGATGCACCATATACCATTGAAATTACAATTAATGCTATGACTACGCCCCCAACAATCACCATTTTATTCATAATCTAGGCATGAATCTTCCAAATTAAAGCCATTTTGGTGAATTTTAGTCATACATTTTCCATAATGTGTGAACCATTATTCACACCGGAAATTAATAACATATTTCAAAACACAACGCATGGGAAGTTTCCAAGACAAATGGTCTGCTCCACAAAAGCAAAGTTTTGTAGATAAATTAGGTGATACCTTCAAACCAAAAGGATCACTAAAACCAAGAGTCGAAATGGCTGTAAAACGATTACAGGCTCAAATCGGAAAACTTGACGGCATGTGCCAAAAACTCCAAGAAAGAGACCAGAAAATTTTCCAAAAAATCGTAGCTGCTCAACAAGCACACGACACCTATTCAAGTAAAGTATTATCAAATGAACTAGTTGAAGTTCGTAAAGTTAACAAAATAATGTCCAACGCCAAAATGGGCTTGGAAAGAATTGAATTAAGATTAACAACCTTCCATGACTTGGGAGATACAGTCACCACATTGATGCCAACAATTGGCCTCATGAATGGACTCAAATCATCACTTGTCAAATTCATGCCAGGTGCAGACCAAGAGATTGGTAGAATGACTGAGATGTTAGGTGGACTAATGACTGAAACCTTCAGCAGCAGCGGATCATCTTTCGGAGTTGAAGAATCAACAAACAGCGAATCTGATAGCATCCTAGCAGAAGCAGCAGCAGTTGCAGAATCACAATCAGGCGAACAATTCCCATCAGTACCATCAACTGGATTGGAGCAATTTAACGTCCCAACTTCTGAATCAAAATTTATGTAAAATTTTAAAATTTTTTGAAACAACCTTATTTTTTAATTCTAATGTATTTCTAAATTACATGCATAGACCTAACAAATTGATTATCTTCATTAGTATGGTGCTACTCTTTTCCTTGTCCGTATCTCAAACACAAACTGTCTTTGCCTACGGTGGCGGAGGCGGAAGTGGTGGCGGAAGCGGAAGCGGAGGTAATTCGCCGAGTGGATATAATCCGTATGGGCTTGTTGTAGGAGATGATATGTTATTCATGTCACATACTGCTTGGAATCATATCAAGGTATACGATCTTGATAGTACACTACTAGACACTTTCGGAGATTTTGGAATCAAGGATGGATTTCTAATTTATCCATATGGTATGGCCCTACATGAAAACATGCTTTATGTAGCAGATACAGGAAATTATCGAATACAGGTTTTTACTACTACTGGGGAATTTATGTTCTCATTTGGCAAAAAGGGTGCTAGTGATGGCCAGTTTCAAAAACCCTATGATATTGCAATAGAACAAAATATGATTTTTGTAACTGATCCAAAAAATAAAAGAATTCAATTTTTTGATCTTGATGGAAATTTCATTTCAAAATTTAGCCCGTCTCATGATAATCTACAATATCCTTCTGAAATCACGGTTTCCGGAGATAGAATCTTTCTTACTGATACAATAAAACCAGGCATTTTTGTCTATGATATAGATGGTAATCCTATCACAGAATTTGGCTCCAAAGGCGATGGTGAAAAAGAACTTAAAACATCAAATGATCTGCTGACTTATGAAAATCATCTATTAGTTGTTGATGGTAAAAATAATCGAATTCAAGTTTTTGATTTTGAAGGAAATTATGTACAGATGTTCGGTGCATTTGTACCTCAAATCCCAAATGATTATGTGCCAAAAAACGAAGCACCACATTCCATAGCATATTCAAACAACAAGTTCTATGTTGGACAT
>JAOJYB010000004.1 GCA_028242535.1 Candidatus Nitrosopelagicus sp.
TAAAGAAACTGCGGATGAAGAACGACGTGCATATCTTGAAGAAGCTCGCTCACAAGAAGCAAGTTCCGATTAGAAATCCTTTTCACATAGAATAGTATGTCTAATTCATGAAAGCTCTATGCATGATTACAGTGAAACCAGGTATGGTTGACAAAGTTGTTCAAATTTTAAGGAAAAAAAGAAAAATTTCAAAAGATATTATGATTGTTACAGGCAGGGCAGACATATGTGTAATTTTGAATTCATCCATAGATGAAATTAATACTGTTGTAATTGATCTAAAGAATGTAAAAGAAATTGTGGATACTGAAACATTAATCGAAGTGGAGGTTGATATGGGATGGTAAGAGCAGTGATACTTGTAAAATCGCCAAAAAAACTTATAGCTGCAAGATTAAGAAAAGTGGATAAAGTCACAGAGTCTTTTCCTGTTAGTGGTCAATATGACGCAGTTGCAGTAATTGATGTAAATGAATTATTCGAGATTAAAGATATTACAACTCAAATACAAAAAATACCTGGGGTGATTAGAACTGAAACCCTGGTAGAGGTAAATCCGTAAAATCTTATAACTAATAATTGATATAATAATATATGAACATAAAACGAATTGGAAATATTATTCTTGAGGTAAAGGATTTAGATATCTCAATTAAATTTTATCACGAAGTTTTAGGAATGCCAATAAAAAATGAGAGACGAAATTGGGTAGATTTAGGACAACAATCCGGAGGAGTGTTAAGCCTACATCCTGCATCTCTAACAACACCTAATACAGAAACCTCAAAAGGAAATGGAATTTTAATTGGATTAACGGTAGGAGATTTACAATCTGCAATGGAAGAATTAAAAAAATCCAATGTGAAAGTTTTCAGAGATGATCAAAAAAGACAAGCAGGAAAAAATGCAATAATTTTAGATCCTGACGGATATATGATATCATTATTTGAGCCTGACTTTTCAGAAGACAAAGCGACGCAAACTACAGGATATGTTGGGTTCACTCCGGAGTGATTAACTTTTTAATTTTATTAATTAATACAGATGTTGGTTTTGTTTTTGGATTAGTAGTAATATAATATGTTCTGTTGTTTTTATGAAATAATAAAATGTTAATTTTTTTGTGACGGATGTGAATAAATTCTATCTCACCTAATTCCTTGGTGGATTTTTCTCTTAATTTCATTATTGATGAAATTGTAAAAAACTCTTCTCTAATGGAATTTGGGGAAAAAATAGGTTTAATCCCAGGTCTAATTTTTCCAGAGATTGTACGTCCATGTTGATTAAAAACACCTGCATATCTGATTGTTTTTGAAAAGGACAGGATCTTTTCACATCTATTTTTATGAAGAGATATGGTTTTGTCCCACAACTCTTTATTCATATATTTTGTAAAGATATCAAATTAATAAACCACGTCAAAGGCATATCATTAAAATTGAATAAAGAAATTAAGATAAAAATAAATCAACTACTTTGCTCTGATGCAGTAAATTATCTTGAGACCTCAGAAAGACTAGTTCTCGATAACATTCTGCATATGAAAGTACTTTCTCAATTAGAAACTAAGAATCTCTATAAAATCATTGAAAAATATAAAAAATTTCTTAAAAATTAGATTGTGATGACTTTTTATCAGATTTTTGAAGTTCTTTTTTTAATTCAAGATTTTCTTTGAGTAGTTTATCATTCGCTTCTTTTAGAAGAGAAAATGATTTTTCTCGGTTGTATAGTGGATGGCCAGGTGGAAATATTGATTCTTTTGCGTTTAGTAAGCCATCAGCATACTGACGAAACATTTGATTAAAATCTTCAAGATTTGGCATCATAGATGCATTTCTTTTGTTAAATTGTTCACGAATTTTTTGAATTCCAGAGAATCCTGTAGGAGGGTTGCTCTTAGGAGGGTAGCGTATAGAGTTATCATTTCCTTGAGAAGTATCTATTGAATTGAATGGTGTTTTTTTCTGATTATAAAATCCAGTATCCATAATATATTGATTCTTGGACAATATTTTAGCATTCGTATATGATAACTAGGCTTAGATTGTGAATAAACATCAATTTTTAGTCATATTCTTCTGATCGCAGATCCTTATAGCGATCATAAATTTGGATTGATTCATGCAACACAATAAAGTAAAACGTTGTCTAAAATGTGAAAAGATAATCCATGAAGGCGAATTACACAAGATTGTGATGTATGTTGTAGAAGAGCAATTTACAGAACACCACTATGAACACGTAGAATGCCCCGACAAATTTACAATTTAATCAGAATGATGATAAACTGGATATAATTCTCCAGTATCTCTGCTATGATATTTCCATTCCCCCTCATTCCATATCTTTTTAGAGAATTCATTTTGAACTGAAGGATGAATTCTGTTATAGACATCTTCGCCTATTAGAATTTCTTGAGGTTTTGCTTTTCCTTGAATCTTTGCTGCAATATTCATCGTAGGGCCTAAAATGTCTACATGTGATTTTTCAGCATCTGACCCATATCTGATAATCATGTTTGTTCCAAAATCTACTCCAATTTTGACAAATAAATCTGGATAATCATATTGATTTAGGATTGGATTGATTCCTTCTTCAATAATTTTTATCATGGATTTTGCACAACTGACCGCATTATCTGCTGCAATTAAGGAACTAGTATGTACAAAATATCCGATAACTGCATCACCTACAAATTTTAATGTAAATCCCCCATGATGTCTGATTGCAAATGCCATTTCTTGAGCAAAAGAACTGATTATTATTGCAATCTTCTCTTCAGGTAGTGTTAATGTGATATCTGTAGACCCCACTAAATCCACATACAAAACTACCATAGATTGTTTTTCATGAACATGTTTTCGGAGATATGCATCAGATCTGTCCACTGTTGCATCATACTCAATTCCTTTTTTTAACGAACTCCATATTCTTTGTTGAGTTTCTTTAATCATGGTATCTGAATCTACTACCTTTTCAGAACTCTTTCCAAGCATCATATCTGCAACACTACCTTTTTGAGTCGTATCTGATTGAGCAAAATTCGAATCTGCAGGCAAAATCGAATCCTCTTTTTTAGACATGTGTTATTTTGATAAGTTACTACTTTTATTCTTTTTTTGTGAAAATATACGGTGTCTCAAATTTTTGGTCCATTGTCCAATAAGTTGGTAAGGAAATAGTCGAAATTACCGCTAATTGAAATTTTTTGATTAGTTCATCCCATCCAAAATTCGATTGAACTTTTGAAAATCTTCTTTGAGGATAACTACCCGTGAGAGCAAATGCAGAATCACCTAAAATAACATCATTTTGTAATACATTTGTAATTACGGAGTCAGCTAATATTTCTCCAATTTCGGGCACACCTCCAATAACAAAAACAGTTGCTTTTGATGGAATTTTCTGAAAATCGTATACTGTTGCATCAGAACAGCTAGGATTAAACAAAACTCCCGTCTTTGCTGATAATTCTTTTTGCATTGCAACTAAATTCTCATCAATTTCAATAGAAATTGAATCCATCCCTAAAATTTTTCCACAATATGCAATTCTGCCATCTCCTGAACCTATGTCTATGATCTGTTCAAATCCAAGATTTTGTGCTTCACATGCCAATGCATATGCTGAAAGCATCCATGTGGGATAAAACGGGGCATAACTTGTATCATGTTTTATGCTATCAATCCAATAATTATTTAGATCTCCTTCAAATATAGTGCAATTTACATCGCAGAGTCTTTCAGATATTTGATTTGAGTAAATGGGGTTATTCTCTAGAAACTTATGAAGTAAGGATAGATGATTTTTTTCAACTACAAATGAATCCGAAGGTGAGTTAGGCAAAATTTCAGTGGTGTGACTATTGCCTTTGTATGATTTTACAAATTCACGTTTTAGTTTGCAGATATTATTAGAAAAAGTTTCCATAAATGATAGAATTTAAGGAAGTATATGAAAGAAATCATATGAGAATAGGTAATATCACAAATAATGAGTTCTTTTTAGAATTAAACAAACTGAATGAAAAGATTCAGGAAGAATTCCTTAAAAAAATTATTCATGAAACTAGAACTGTAACATGTGATGTAATGTTAGGTGATAGTACTACAAAACACGTAGAAACTTTTGATATTAAAAATGTGGAAGTTTTCTTTGGAGATTTTAATTCAAAATTATCAGAATGGAGTTCACAAGGCGTCACATACTCTAGCGATGAAGATTTAAGACGAATATTTATAAAATCAGAAATTAGGGCTGAGGATTATATTTTATCACTACATGCTTCGTTACAGTATCATGTTTTATTATATTACAGACCATTGCAAAAAGTAATTGAATTACAGAAAAAACTTGCTGGATTAATTAACAATTCTGGTGATTCTGAATCAAAATATAAAGATGAAAGTGAGAGATTGATACTTGAAAAATTAAATGAATTAGGATTCAAGGATATGGCTAAACAAGAATTATTTGAATTATTTTATAATAATGAAGAATTAGCATTAAAAATAAAGAAAATGATTGATGAATCTCAACCAGAGATTATTGACATTCAAGATAAGAAAAACCAATTGTTTAAAGAATTGGATAATTTGTTATTAGAGACATTTCATACGACATCAGTTATGATTGATGAACAAAAACTGGTTAATGGGGAAGAAGGATGTTTATGTAATATTGATCTGGAATATATTGACAATGGTGCAAAACAGGGACTGATTGATGCATCAATCATTACTGAACAACTCAAAGTCAGGATCCGACAGTGTGTTGAGAATATTCTCAATGTAATTTTAGAAAATAAATCATAATCAAGGGCACAAAGGCCATTATGCCTTTTCGGGGAATTGCACCACTTGACTAATGATTTAGAGTTTGATCGCAAGTATTTAGGAATTTTTTAATTTCTAGGCATAAATTAAAGAAGTCAGTTGGTTTCATACAATTTAATTATGTACTGAATGTGCAACAATTCCATGACGATAACGTATGAGGATGTTGTGAAGGCACAGCAAACTCAGAATAAAGTAATTCGAAAGACAAATCTAGAATTTTCTGAAACATTTAGTAAAATTTGCGGAGCTAACGTATATCTTAAAAATGAATATGAACAAAAAACAGGTTCATTTAAAATTCGTGGAGCATATTATAAAATCAAATCCTTGACTGATGATGAGAAAAACAAAGGAGTTGTTGCAGCATCTGCAGGAAATCATTCACAGGGAGTTGCATTTGCATCTCACATTGAAAATATTCCATGTACAATAGTGATGCCAAAAAATGCATCCCCCGCAAAAGTAGCTGCGACCAGAGGCTATGGTGCTAAAGTTGTTTTGGAGGGCACCACTTATGATGAATCATGGGCATATGCTAAAAAAATATCTGAAGAATCAGATTCAACAATAATTCATGCCTTTGATGACTCACATGTAATTGCAGGTCAAGGAGTAATTGGCTTAGAGATAATTGAACAATTACCTAATGTAGATGAAATCTATGTTCCAATTGGAGGGGGAGGATTAGCCGCAGGAATCATCCTGGCAGTAAAAGAAAAACATCCTCATGTGAAAATTATAGGAGTTGAATCTAATGCTTATCCTGCAATGAAGAAATCCTTAGAAAATAATTCACTTGAAACAGTGAATGGAGCGACAACTATCGCTGACGGCATATCTGTGAAGACACCTGGAAAGTTAACTTTTGAAATAGTCAAACAAAAAATCGATAAGATTGTCACTGTAGATGATAGTGAAATAATTAATGCAATGTTTTTGTTAATGGAGCGTTCAAAAGCAGTAGTTGAACCTGCAGGTGCAGTAGCACTTGCATACATCTTAAAACATAACCCTGAGTCAGGAAAGAATGTCGTTCCCATATTATGTGGAGGGAACATAGACATGTATCTTTTGGGTCAAATTGTTTCTAAAGGGTTATCTGGAATGGGAAGAATGCTAAAAATTTCCGTCCTACTAAAAGATAAGCCTGGAGCATTAAAGGAGTTAGTTGATGAAATCTCTTCAATTAATGTAAATATTGTTGAAGTAATTCATGACAGACTAAGTTCTGAAGTAAATGCAGGCTCTGCAGAGGTAACAATTAGTCTTGAAACAGAAGATCAAAATCAATCAAATGAATTAATCAATCATTTACGAGACAAAAATATTGAATTTCAGGTTATATCTTAACGGAATTTCTTCTTCACAAATTTAGATAAACCTAATTTCTTCAGCTCTTCAGATTCTTTTAGAACTGAAGTATATTGATCAAATTTATGTTTCTTCAATTTGGTTTTGATTTCTGGGAAAGAATTCCCAAGAATTTTTAGTGCATAAATTCCTGCATTTGATGCTTTGTTAATTCCAACCGCCACCACCGGAGAACCGGTCGGCATTTCTGAAATTGACAAAAGAGAATCAAGGCCGCCAAATGCGGAATATTTGTTTTTATCGGATTTTTTCAGTTGTTTATCATTGTACACCATGATTGGAACTCCTATGACAGGAATTGTTGTATGTGATGCAATCATTCCGGGAAGATGTGCAGCTCCGCCAGCACCTGCAATTATAACTTTGAAGTTGTTTTTTTCAGCATGTTTGGCATACTCATCCAATCTTTCAGGAGTACGATGTGCAGAAATTATCTGATCTTCATGTGAAATTGAAAAGGAATCTAGAATTTCAGCTGCACCATGCATGATACGGCTATCTGAGCTTGAACCCATGATTATTCCAACAAGTGGTTTTTTTGATTTCAATATTTTTTCAATCTTTCTGGTGTTTTTAAACAATTTCAATCGAAAAATTTCGACAAACTATTATGTATTACAGAAATTGTTTGACGTTATGAGCAAGGTTCTAGGAATAATAGGTGGAGGCCAATTAGGAATGATGCTTACTGAAGCAGCTCAAAATATGAAAGAGGAAATCTCAAAGATCATAGTATTAGACCCTACAGAAAACTGTCCAGCATCAAAAGTTGGTGCAGAACAAATTATTGCAGATTTCAAAGATAAAAATGCAATTAAAAAATTATCCGAATTATCAGATATCATAACATATGAAATTGAATCAGGTGACAGTGATACATTAAAAAAACTAGAAGAGCATACCGAGATAAGTCCATCACCTGGAACCCTAAAAACTATTCAAGACAAATTACTACAAAAGCAGTTTTTGCAAAAGAACGGCATCCCTGTGGCAGAATTTGCAATAATTGAAAATAAAGAGGAATTAGGCCAAATGATAGACAAGATGGGGCTTCCATTATTATTAAAAATGAGAAAAGATGCATACGACGGACGAGGAAATTATAAGATTAATTCAAAATCAGACATTGACGATGCATTAGATTTATTTTCAGGAAAATCACTCATGGTAGAAAAATTCATAAAATTTGAAAAAGAAGTTTCAGTTATAGCTGCAAGAAATACTAAAGGCGAGATTGCAACATATCCGGTAGTAGAAAATATTCATGAAAATAACATACTAAAAATGACAATTGCGCCAGGTCGTGTTTCAGAGAATGTAAAAAAACAAGCAG
The DNA here is from genome assembly GCA_028242535.1 of Candidatus Nitrosopelagicus sp. Taxonomy (GTDB): domain Archaea; phylum Thermoproteota; class Nitrososphaeria; order Nitrososphaerales; family Nitrosopumilaceae; genus Nitrosopelagicus. Next base: position 7,549 of record JAOJYB010000004.1, read on the forward strand.
AGCAAATAGCTGAAAAAACCATGGAAGTGTTACATGGTGCCGGTGTTTTCGGAATTGAAATGTTTGTTACATCAGATGATGAAGTTTTGATAAATGAGATTGCACCGAGAGTGCATAATTCTGGACATCATACGTTACAATCTAGTGATACATCTCAGTTTGAACAACATCTAAGAGCAATTTTAGGGATGAATTTGGGCGATGTGTCGATTAAATCTCCAACTATCATGTACAATATTCTAGGTCCTGCAACATTTCAAGGTGAATATAATGTATTATGCCCTAAAAAAAATAATATTTTTTTGAAGATGTATGGAAAACTAGAATCCAAGCCTAAAAGAAAAATTGGACATATCAACATTGTAGATAAAGACAATTTAGGCATGAATGAATTGTTAGCCCAAGTTGAAGATTTAAAGAAGAATCTAGTTATCGAACCAAAACAAACCCAGTACTAGTTTCAAAATTTATCAAAATAGTTTATTAATACTTAATTTTAAAAAATAACATGGCATTAAAAGCATCATTAGTAATCACAGGCATTGCAATAGGATTGTTAGTATTGTATGGTGCAGATATTGTAGCCAGTATAAACATGGATGGTGAGATTGGGGAAAAAAGTGACGGATTTCTACCGCTAAATGATATGCAAAGAGGTATGGGCTTAGGAGGTCCTGCAATAATTTTGCCGATAATTGCATTTTTCATATCTCTAAAAGAATCATCAAAAGGATTAGGCGGCATGATTATTATTTCAGGGGTCTTAATCTTGATTGGCGGTTTAGCAATGGTTGGAACCCCTGCACCAGAAGGCGTAGAAAGAAATCCTGTAATGTTATTTGCTCCAGGAATTTTCCAAATTGCATTAGGTGCAATAAAGATAAAGAAGTCATCAAATTAGAATTTCACATGCCAAAATGTGAAAAATGTGGAGAAAATACTAGTAAAGGTTATGACTGTGAACATACAAAATTTGAAGAGTATTGCAAGGAATGTTACACCGAATTACACTACTACATAACTGAGAAAAAAGAAGATGAGTGAATTACAAATATTAGTTCAATGGATTGCAGATTTACTTTCCGAGTATTTGTACATAGGCGTTTTTGTTGCAGCATTAATTGAAACAATAATTCCTCCAATCCCTACAATGGCCGTATTTCCAACTGCGGGGTTTATCGCATCACAAAACGGTCTAAGCGTTGCAGAGGCAGTATTATTAGGCATTGTAGGTGGACTAGGTGCATCAATTGGATCAACAGTAATTTATCTAATCGCTCTAAAATTAGGTCGAACTGCATTACTAAAATATTTAAACAAAGTTAAAATTTCTGAAAAAAAATTAGACCGAGTTGAAAGATGGTTTGAAAAATACGGTGATAAAGCAGTTCTATTTGGAAGAATGGTTCCGGTGTTTAGAGAAATGATTTCAGTTCCAGCAGGATTATTGAAAATGAATATCAAGAAATTTTTGCTATATACAATACTAGGTTCTTGCGGATGGGGAATAACAATGGTTTTGGTCGGATATTTCTTTGGTTTAACCGCATTTGAGATGATCATATAAGATAACATAAGTTAAAAAATAGAAATAATTAGAAAGTAATATGAAAGCAATAATTTTGGCAGGAGGAAGGGGAAAAAGACTACGTCCAATAACAGACAAAATTCCAAAACCATTAATCACAATAAATAACATACCATTAATTGAGCGTACTATAAAATATCTAAAAAAATATGGAATAACTGAAATCATTATTTCAAGTGGTTACAAATCAAATCAAATAGAGAAATTTCTTAAAAAAAAGAAAAATTTCGGTTGTGATATAATTTTCTCAATTGAAAAAACACCTTTAGGTACTGGAGGTGCAATCAAAAAAGCACTTGTTAATGTAAAAGATGAATCATTTTTAGTATTAAATGGAGACATTGTTACAAATATTGATCTTCGTAAAATTCTAAAAAAACCAAATACAATTGCATCAAATGAACTAAAAACAAAATTTGGTACGATGAATATTAAAAATAATAAAGTTTTGAAATTTAATGAAAAAATAGATGTAACGAACGTCTGGATGAATCCCGGAATATACCATCTTTCAAAAAATATAGAAAAAATAATTCCAAAAAAAGGAAGTTTAGAAGGAATAGTTTTTCCAAAAATGGCTAAAAAAAAGACATTAGAAACTGTAAAATTCAAAAACGCATTATGGTTTTCTATAGATTCTCACAAAGATATCGAAGAATGTTCAAAAGAAATAAAATCAAAAAAATATTCTAAATATTTCAAGTATTGAAATGAGAAGATTATCTTACAGTCTAGGGTCGTTACTTTCAATTGAGGAAGTTTTAGAATGTTCTCAAAAATTAAATGAGATAAAACCTGAAGTTATGTGGATTCCCGAAACTTGGGGCATGGAAAATTTTTCTATGTTAGGGCAGGCATCTAAGGAAAATACATTTTCAAAAATTGGTTCATCTATTATTAACATCTATTCTAGGAGTCCAAGTTTAATCGCAATGGGCGCCTCTACAATCGACATAATTTCTAACGGTCGATTAATACTTGGATTGGGTACTAGTAGTATACCAATTGTGGAAGATTTTCACGGCAATTCTTTTGAATCACCTGTGCAAAGAATGAAAGAATATGTTGAAATTATACGTATGGCATTGCGTGGAGAAAAAATTAATTATTCTGGAAAAATTTTTTCACTGAAAGATTTTTCATTACTAACAAAGCCAATAAGGAAAGAAATTCCAATTTACCTTGCAGCTATTAATCAAAAAATGGTCGAAATGACATGGGATATTGCAGACGGAGTAATATTTTATTTAAGACCAAAAAATGAGATGGAAGAAACAATTTCAAGAATGCAAAAAAAGAAAAAAATTGACACTACACTACAGATAATCACATGTATTCATAACGATTATGAAAAAGCTGTAAAACGTGCAAAGAAAACTCTTAGTTTTTACATCGCAGTAGGAAAAATCTATCGTGAATTTTTACAGTCAACAGGATATTCTGAAGAAACAGGAATTATCTACGAGGAGTATAAGAAAGGTGGATTAAATGGTTTGGATGAATTTGTATCGGATAAAATGTTAGATGATTTATGCATTGCAGGTACGCCCGATGTTGCAGTAAAAAAATTAAATGCATTTCAAAATATAGGAATAGATCTGCCTATTATTCAATTTAATCCGATAGATAACGTAAAAGAATCATTTGAATTGTTAACAAAAACATTTTCAGGAGGATCAAATGAGTAAGGTGGTAATAGTAGGTACAGGACAAACAAAATTTTCAAAAGACGATGGAGATGTTGAAAAATTACTTTTTGAATCAGCCAGTAACTGTATTCAATCTGTAACTAATTGTGATTCAAACGATATTGACGGAGTTCTTGTTTCTACAAATAACAATTCAAAATATCTCGGTGCGATTTTATCAGAAACAATGGGTATACGACCTAAAATTTCACATTCTATTGAACATCTTTGTAGTTCAGGAACAAACGCTATCATTTCCGCATACGCCTACATTTCTTCAGGATTATCTGAGATGGTATTGGTTTCGGGTGCAGAATCTGCAACTAATCCCGGTCAAGTTTTAGAATGGGATAAATCTAGAGGAAATCTTGAGCATCCAATCTATTGGGGATCAATGCTTACTAAATCGCATAAAAGAAAATTTCAAACAACTGAAGAAGAATTAGCTATAGTATCTGCTAAAAACCATAAACAGGCAATGGATAATCCATTTGCATATAGTAATGAACCTAGAACAATATCTGAAGTAATGAATTCCAAACAAATTACAGATGATCTTAGAATTTTAGATTGTTCACGTTCATGTTCTGGAAGTTCATCAATTTTATTGGCATCTGAAGAAAAAGCCAAAACATTTTCTGATCAACCAATTGGAATTACTGGAATTGGGCAAAAAACTACATCTGCAAGTTTTACAAAAAATGTTCTTGAAGAGATTGGAAGTACAAGAATAGCTGCAGATTCGGCATATAAAATGGCAAAAATTGAAGCAAAACAAATCGATGTAGCGGAAGTACACGATGCTTTTTCTGTTTGTGAATTAATGGCAATATCAGAATTAGGAATAACATCAAATGACAAAAGTGGAGAATTTGTTAGAAATTTATTCAATACAGAAAATAGAATGATAAATCCACGAGGAGGATTAATTGGAGCTGGGCATCCTTTAGGCGCCACAGGAATATCCCAAACAATAGAGATTACAAATCAACTTCAAGGCAAATCAGATAAACGTCAAATTTCTAATGCAAAAACGGGATTAATTCACAATATGTCTGCAGCAGGAACATCAAGTTCAATCATGGTGTTAGAAAATTGACATTTTTTGAAGATCAGCTAGAAGAAGGTGTTTTCCAAATAAGTTATTGTAAAAATTGTAACGACACAATATGGCCTCCTAAAGAAATTTGTCACATATGTCATAATAGAACAGATTGGAAAAAATCTACAAATCTTGGAAAAATAATGGAATTTTCAAAAAGAGAATCTACATATTTTGGATTAATAGAAATTGATGATGGCATACGAGTTTTGGGAAATATATTATCAACATCAGTACCGGAAATAGGTCAATCAGTTAGAATGAGTGTATCATTTAACTCCAAACCTCATTATTCGTTTCTTGTTGAAAACAATTAGTAATTGGTCATTACAGAATAACCTGTATTACTATATTCCATAAAATGAACACAATCTATGAGATCCAATTTAAAAATTGAGAATAAAACAAAATCACTTAATTTTAAAAAAATTGCACAGACTAGAAGACAAAGAGGCTATAATTGGGAAGATACACTAGTTAAACGATTCAATAAGATGGATGATTGGAAAGCATTTAGGCTAGGGTCTCCCAGCGTGGCATTACCTGATATTCTATGCGTCAATAATGAAAACAGTATGATATTCACAATTGAAGCAAAATCTGGGACAGGTACAACATTAACAGTTCCATTTGATCAGATAACCAGATGCCTGAATTGGACAAATAATTTTACAGTGTATAAAACAAGAAAAGTGGTACTTGCATTCAAATTTCTATCAAAAAAGAGGATTGGAACAGGTTTGTATGAAAAAAGAGAGCTAAGAGAGTTTTACAAAGTGTGGAATGAGAAAAAAGATCCGATAGACATTGTATGTAGGTATGATGGAACCACATATGCATTAATTCAAGGTCAAAAAAAGAAAGTAAATTTAAAAGATTATGAAATGCCATTCAAATCCAGACATCGGAAAATAGCTCTCAGAGTGAATTAGCATTATATCTGAAAGTTATCATCTTTGTTTATTAATGACATATTAGAGAAAAAATTATGAGTTTTTCAGATTTCATCGATGAACGTATGCTAATCAGTAAGAATGTACTAGGAACAAAAGAAATGAAAATAAAAGTAGTTGAGGTGTCAGATGAAACTACACCCTTGCAATGGAAATTTGGGGATAGGGTCAAAGTGACTAAAGTTATAATTACGATAAAACATCTCGAAACACAGAAAATTGAAGAAGGTGAATTGGATATAGAGGAAGTAGAAAAGATGTTGGTAAAAGACAGACATTATACATCAACAAACAGATGGGTCCCTACAAAAGAGATTAAAAATGGATATGTGATAAATTCAAGACATACTACATTGATTAGTGATGCACATGCACTTGATATGATACTATTCTAATCGTCAGAAACTTTAAGAACCTACTTTTTGAACAAAATTTATGATAACAAAGAATATTGCAGTAGACGGTGCCGAATATAAGCTAACATTAACAGATCAAGTATTAAATCAAGTAGATAATCTAAAGACATTGTATGCAACAGCTGCAGAAGATCCTGAAAGTTTTGAGCAAGTAAGCTCTGAAATTTCTGCTGCAATTAATAATATAGCCGAATCAGTATCCCCTGAAATTTCAGATGGACACCTAGACGGATTAATTCAAGAAGTTTTCAAAGCAGTTGATGATAAAAAATCAGAAGTCGACAAACAACTAAAAGATAAAGATTCAAAAATTTCAAAAAAGAAGAAATAATTATTTCAAGTCTTTTGCAATTTTTTTAATTCTAAAAACCATGTTATCATTTTGAAGAGAATTTATAATAGAATTTCTAATATGTTTAATCCGTAACGGATCCTCGGAGTAAATTTCTTTAATTTTTTCAAGTTCACCACTGAAATAGTAATTATCAAAATAATTTTGTATTTTTTTTGACAATTTTGAGAACTCAGGATTTTTATCTGAAAACTCTTCAGATTTCCTAAGCAAAACTCGAAGTAATCCATTAATTTTTGTCAATTCCGCATCTAGTGTAAAAAAATCTTCTTTAGAATCTCCTAAATTTTTAATCATATCATATCTACTTAGAATTTTTGTCATAAGATCACGAAAATATTCATCAACTACAACCATACAAAATCTAAGTAAAAATTAGTTCTAAATCTTTACTTTGTTAATATTATGAAAATATGTGGTAAAAATTATCAATCCAGCCTTTAAATTAGTAGCAAAATAATATTAGAAATATGCTTCAACGAGCCAAACTAGTATGTATAAACCCCAAATGTGGTAAAACATATCCAATAAGATCACTAGACATAAAATGTAATTCATGTAATTCCCTACTTGATGCCAAGTACGAAGATAAACCAAATTCAAATTTAAAAGATACGTTTTATGAAAGAAGAAATCCACAAGGGAGTATTTACAATGAAAGTGGAGTTTGGAGATTTAGAGAATTACTAAATTTTTGTGAAATTGAAACAGAGGATATTGAACAATGTTCAAAACACCTGGTTTCACTAGATGGGGCAGAAGGAAGACAATCAAAACCATACCATATGAGTAAAGTTGCAGAATTTGTTGGAATTAATAATGAAGATGTAGTATTCCAACCAGAAGGATACAATCCAAGTGGATCTTTCAAAGATAATGGAATGGCTGCTGCAGTTACCCATGGAAAAATGATGGGTGCAAAAAAAATTATTTGTGCCTCAACAGGAAATACATCTGCATCTGCAGGAATGTTTGCTGCGAATGAAAATATGGAATGTGACGTATACATTCCAGATGGACAAATCGCTCCAGGAAAGTTAAGTCAAGCATATCAATTTGGAACTCAAATGGTTAAAGTTAATGGGAATTTTGATGATGCATTTACAAAATCATTACAAGCTGCAGAAGAACCTGGAAGTTACACCGTAAATTCAGTAAATCCATTTAGAATAGAGGGACAAAAAACAATTCCTTACAGAGCACTTGAAGCATTAAATTGGGAAGTTCCAGATTGGCTTGTTTATCCAGGAGGTGCACTAGGGAATATATCCAGTTGTGGAAAAGCACTGATGGAATTATATGAATGGGGTTGGATTAAGAAAATTCCCCGTATAGCAGTAATTAATGCAAGTGGAGCTAATACATTATACAGATTATTTAACGGACACTTTGAAAATAAAAAATTAAGATGGGATGATGGCATTCCAAATTTCAACTTAATTCAGGGCATCTATGACAGGATGTTAGAAGATGAAAGTCTAAAACCAAAGACTAAAGCAACAGCCATACAAATTGGCAAACCTGCAAACATTACAAAAGGATTACGGGCTTTAGACTTCACAAATGGAGTAGTTGAAGAAGTGACAGATACAGAGATGCTTGATGGCATGTCTGTTGTAGGATTGAATGGTTTTGATTGCGAGATGGCATCAGGGGCATCGGTTGCAGGTATTAAAAAATTAAGAGATAAAGAAATCATCAAAAAGGACGACAAAGTTGTGGGTATTTTAACAGGACGTCAAAAAGAACCTCTACTTCCAATTGATTATCATAATGATGCTGCAAATAGATTTGCAAGACCCCTAAAAAACTAGGCTCAAACTGTAGAAAATCATTTTTACTTAATCTCAAGGCTTTAATACAAACCAATTACAAATTAGATTAATCTGAAAATGTGGTGTAACTACAATAAATGATGTACAGTAGACGTTTTAATAAAATAAAATTAATAGAGGTTATCGAATGCAACTAGAATTTGAGATTCCATTACTAGTAGTTTTAATTGGACTTTCTGGATTTTTTAGCGGATTAGAAGTTGCACTAGTAGGAATTAGAATGGCAAAAGTTGAACAGATGGTTAAGGATAAAGTGAAAGGTTCAACATCACTACTGAAGCTTAAGAAAAATCCTAGTAGAATGATGGCTAGTGTCAACCTAGGTAATAATTTAGTGAACGTAGCTTCAACAGCAATTGCAACAGATATTGCACTAAAAATATTTGGAAATGATGGACTAGCTATCGTAATTGGAATAATGACATTTTTAATACTTGTTTTTGGAGAAATAACGCCAAAAACATATTGTAATGCAAATGCCCCAAAAATTGCGGCCAGGTATAGTGGAATACTATTGGCATTCAGTTATGCATTTTATCCAATTGTTAGAATGCTGGAAGCAATAACTAAAGGAATTATTCGTTTAACTGGCAGTAGTGATAATCCTCCAGGTTTAACAGAAGATGAGATCAAAGGAGTTATTGATCAAGGGTTAAAGGATAAAGCCATAGAAAAACAAGAAAGTGAATTAGTACATGGTGCATTGAATTTTGACGATATAATAATTCGCTCAGTTATGACGCCACGAACAAAAATGTTTACACTGAATTCTAAGAAAATGCTTTTCGAGGCATTACCTGAAATTAATAATAGTGGATTTTCAAGAATTCCAGTTTATTCTGAAAATAGCGACAACATCATAGGAATTGTTCATGTACGAGATGTTTTGAAATCACTTGAACATGATGAGAAAGTAATATCATTAGATAGCATAATGAGAGAACCAATATTTGTGTCACAAGAGAAAATGGTGAGTGATTTACTAAAAGAAATGCAAGGAAGGCAAACTCACATGGCAATAGTAGTAGATGAATTTGGAGGCGTAGAAGGATGTGTAACATTAGAAGATTTACTTGAAGAAATTGTGGGGGAGATTCATGATGAAAAAGATACCGTACAAGAAATATTTCAGAGTGAAGGAAATGATGCAATTCTAACTGACGGAGATATAGAAATTGATAAAATTAATGAGATTTTTAAAACCAGTATTCCTGAAGGGGATGATTATTCAAGATTAAATGGATTATTACATGAAAAATTACGCGACATACCAAAAGAAGGAGATAAAATTGAAATTGACTCTCTAAGAATCATAATAGAAAAAGTTTCAAAGAATAAACCAGATAAAATCAGAATAGAAAAAATCAAATAATTATTTTTTAGCGAAATTAGATTCTAGGAGTCTTTTTTTCTCAGATATATTAAATAGTTTTTCGGTGTGCTTTACAGCATCCTCATATGATTTTTCAAATAACATTGCTTGTAACAATATATGATTCTCAGGTATTACAATACCAGTTTGATCATCAGAATACATTATTTGTATTGTATCGTCAATTTTTTGTGTCATGTTTGCATGTATGTGAATCATATTCGTATCTTTAAAACTAAAATTTAGTTTTTCAGCAAAATCTCTAATATCTTTAGTTCCTTTTGCACTCCATAGTGTTGCAACACCATATTCGTTTTTGAAGATATCATGTATCTCATCTATTGAAGGAGTATTTCTCTCAAATCTGATATCCATTATATGCAAATGCATTTGTCTCGTAGGCACTTTAATAGCACGTACAAACAATGGAGCATCTTTTCCAAAATAAGATTTTACGTCTTCTCCATGGTGTGGGTTTTGTGTTAATTCAATGGTATCAGGTACTGTTTCATCTATTTGTTCAATGTCGGCCCATCTTCTAACAAGAGTAACATCGAATCTTCGTATCGAGTTTCCAAAATTCTTTCTTAATGGTTCCAAGATGCGACCCATTCCCGTAACATTACAGCTTCCTTGCATCACATGTTTTTTCCCGATTGCATCTCCATAGTTAACTTTTGAATTAAATAGTAAATCAGAGACTGCATTTTCGCCTTCAATGGTTTCTCCTCCCTGATATATCGATAAGATGTTTCTAGGCTCATAAAACAATTTTTTATTTTTAAAACCATATCCACCAGGTGATGCATCAATTACTAAATCAGATTCATCTAATGCCGATTCTATATTTCCAGTTATGCTAAAATCAGAAAAAGCGTTTTGATTTTTTTCAGGAACATATACGTTAAAGCCTTGCTCTATTGCTTCAGTAACTTTTGAATCTGGAGAATATTTACCAACTCCCACTATTTGGATTTCAGGATCATCTTTGATGAACTGAATTATACGACTACCTATGGAACCATAACCATTGACAAAGACTTTCTTCATCATAAAATGTTATAGAATCCTTCTTTTATAGATTAACAAAGGACTAAATCCAAGGATTTGGGGATTTTTTTGATGGATGTGGAAGATTCTAATGATGAATTTACATTTTCTATAGAAGGCAAGGAGTATGCCATTTCGGAGAAAAACAATTCAATCAAAAAGAATCAAAAGCAAACATTACATTTGCCTTCTTTAACTATCGGTGCAATTATTTCTGGAATTTGTATTGCGGTGATAGTATTCGGGATCGGAAGTATTTCAGAATCATCTGAGTCATTAGTTGAAAAACAACTAGTAGAAAAAGAAACACAAACAAAAGAAATTACAATGAAGACATTTTTAGAGAACGGTTCCGTTATTCTTGGAGATCCTAATGCACCAGTTACATTGATTGAATTTGGAGATTATCAATGTCATTTTTGTAATGTATATTATCATAATACAGAACATAAAATTTATGAAGATTATGTCGTAACAGGAAAAGTAAAGATTATTTTCAAAGATTATACAATAATTGGTCCAGATTCTATAAAAGCTGCACATGCAGCACATTGTGCTTCAGAACAGGGTAAATTTTGGCAATACCATAACACATTGTTTGACAATTGGGCTGGCGAGAATAATGGATGGGCTGGACAAGATAATATTTTGATATTTGCACAACAAGTTGGATTAGATATGGATGAGTTTACTGAGTGTACTTCTAACAACCGCTATGAGCAAAAAATTTCTGCAAGTAATGCAGATGCACAAACATTAGGCATAACAGGAACTCCTGCATTTTATATACTATCCATGGAAAACAAACAGATTGAAGTGATTTCAGGTGCACAGCCATACGATGTTTTTGAAAAAATCTTTAACACTATGCTTGAAAATTAGGAAGTTTTAGATAGTATCAATAAGATCGTCAGAAATTTCATCACTACGTAAATCATATTTACTCTAGAAATCTTATATACCCACATCATGGGGCATAGCTAATGGCAGCAGGAATTGATGATATTTCAATTTACATCCCTAGATTGTTTATGGATGCAGGAGACTTTGCAGCCGCAAGAGGTCTTGATCCTCAGAAATTAGTAAAAGGATTAGGAGTGTCAAAAATGGCAATAGTGGATGCTAATCAAGATCCCGCATGTTTGGCATCTAATGCCTGTTTGAAAATTATGCAAAAAAATAAACTATCACCAGAACAAATTGGAAGATTGTATGTTGCCACAGAATCATCATTTGATGAATCAAAAGCAATGAATTCTTACGTTATCGGAATGTTAGAACAGGTTTATGGTTCGGGCTCATTTCAACACTGCGGAGGAATTGAATGTAAATTTGCATGTGTGAGTGGATCATATGCATTGTATGACAATACAAATTGGATTCGTGCAGGGGAATCTGAAGATAAGTATGCTTTGGTTGTAGTATCAGATATTGCAAAATATGACCTAGGTTCGAGTGGAGAGATGACTCAGGGCGGAGGAGCGATTGCAATGTTGCTAAATGAGTCACCAAGACTTTTAGAATTTGATCCTAAAGTTACTTCAACTTCAATTAAAAATGAATATGACTTTTATAGGCCATTTGGAAAAGAAACCCCAATAGTTCATGGACAATATTCTAACCTGTTGTATCTAATTCAGGTAAAAAATGCATTAGTTGATTACAAGAGAAAAGCTATCAAAACAGGACTGATAGACATGAAAGAAGGCGAAAGTATGCTTGATCATATAGATTATCTAAACATGCATTTACCATACAGCAATATGGGCAAAAAGGCATTAGCATATCTAGTAAGACATGAATTAAGAGGTACTCCAAAATGGAAAGAGATCATTATGGATATCGGGATGGAAGAGCCAGTTCCTAAAGATCCTCGCGGAACAATTGAGTCTATAATTGCAGATTCAGAATTTATGACAAAAGATAGTGAATTTACAAAGAAATTTGCAAAGACGGATGTATATCTAGAAATTTATGAAAATAAGGTTGCAAGTTCACTTATTGCATCAACAAGTATAGGCAATTTGTATACGGCATCACTCTATCTAGGATTCAGAAGTTGTCTAGAGTATGAGTTCCAAAAAGGAGTTGATTTGGAAGGAAAACGCTTCGGATTTGCATCATATGGAAGTGGAAGTAGTGCAATGGTGTTTAGCGGAGTAATACAACCAGAACATCTAGAAATTGTAAAAGAAATGAATTTGGAAACAGAGCTTGGAGAAAGAACAAAATTAAGTTTAGAGCAATATGAAGAATTACATGAGAATAAACGTACACCAGATCAATCAATTTTATCTGGAAAAAAAGAATTCATTTTAGTACATGAAGAAAGTAAATCCTCAGAAAAAAGAGGGGAACGAAGATATTCATTTGTTGAATAAATCAAATGAGTGAAAATTCACCCATCAAAGATGCACTTTATGCAAAAATAGATTTAATTGGTCAAAACCACATACATGAACTTCTATCAAATGGAAAATTTATAGAAATATTTGAAAAAATCTATGAACCAGTCATCGATAGTATAGAAAATATTGACGAATATGAAAAACATGGAACTTTAGCAGAGAGTCTAACACATTATCTATTTACAGAGATGTTAATTCCTAGTCAACGAAAAATTACTTTTGAAGATATAGAACTAGACATGATAATTCCAAATACCATAGAATTACAAAAAGATAGTCATAATGCAATAATGATATTTTTTGTTAAAACATCTAATATTCAGCAAATAAAACAAATAATTCAAAATATAAAGAAAATTCAAAAAGATGATGCGAATATATGGGTTATTTCAAAAGATGATATTGAAATTCCACAATCCACATACATGACAAAAAAAGAATCGTTTAGTATATTTTTGCAAGACGCTCAGAATTTTATTAAAACTAAAAAGATGAATAAATTAAATATTTTCAAAACCAAGACCTGAGATATCTACAAAATTAGAAAAATTTTCAACATATGATTCAATATTAAAGGACTCATGATAAGGAATTGCGCCAAAAACTTTATGCCCAGTCAGACCAAAGATTTGATGCTTCAAATTAGATAATTCATACCCAGTAGAGATATTTTGGTTTACTATGAATCCTTTTAGTTTCAAATTTTTTTGTTGTGCATGATCATACGTTAACATTAAATGATTCACAGTCCCTATTTTTGAACCAGTTACAATTATTGAACTCAATTGTAAATCAGAAATTAAATCAGAAACAAAATAATTTTTAGAAATAGGAGTCATAATTCCGCCTATTCCTTCAACAATCACTACATCATGGATAGAAACAAGTTGTTTGTAGGAATCAATTACTAGGGAGATATCAATTTCAAGATTGAGTTGTTTACACGCATCATATGGAGATGTAGGAATTTCAAAATAGTATGGGTTTACAAGGTCAATAGGATCTTTTGCTCCAGAATATTTCATTAGAATTTCAACATCTCCGGATATAGAATCAGCAGTTGCTTTGTAACCAGACGCAAAAGGTTTCATCACTCCAACATCAACACCATTATCACGAAGATGCTTAGCTACTGCAGCACTGACACATGTTTTCCCAACATCAGTATCAGTTCCAGTAACAAAAAATGAATTCATCTTAATTTCCTAGATAATGATTTGATTGTAGATATGGTTCCATCAATTAAAAAATTAAGATCATTTTGAGATATTGCTAATGGAGGAACTAGCATTATGATATTTCCAAGCGTTCTGAAATAGATTTGATGTTTTCTACCTTCTTCAAATACTAATTTGTTCATAGAAATTTTAGAAGAAAGAGGTTTGTTTGATTTTTTGTTTTGAACAAGTTCAATTCCCATAACCATTCCCTTATGTCGAATCTCTCCAACCATGTCTAAAGTAGAAATATCATTAATTCTATTTTCAAAAACCTTAGATGTTTTTTGGATTTTTTCAATTAGATGATATTTTTCATACAATTCAAGATTTTTTAGAGATAATGCAGCAGCAGTAGGATTTCCAGTATACGTATGACCATGAAATAGATGTTTAAACTCAGAAAACTCACCAAGAAAAGAATCATTGATTTTTTTTGTGGTTAAGGTTGCAGCTAATGTCTGATATCCTCCAGTAAGCATTTTTCCAAACGAAACAACATCTGGAATAGATTTTTGGGATTGGTATTCAACCATAGATCCTAGTCTGCCAAAACCAGTTGCAATTTCATCTAATACAAATAAAATATCATTCTTTTTGCATATTTGAGATATCTTTTTTTGAAAAGTTTGAGGGTAGATTATCACTCCGCCCGCCATCTGTGCACCACTTTCCATGACAAATGCAGCAATGGAAGTATCTTTTTCGAGTTTAGATTCAATTTTGGATAAACAATATTCTTCATATTCCTCAGAAGACGTATTTTTGTGAGTTCCAAAAGTCAAAGTTCTTGGAACAGGAAATTGTATAGTTGAGAATAATTTTGAACGGAATTTTGAGAAAAATTCAGGCATATATCCTACAGACATTGCACCAAAGGTATCTCCGTGATAGCCATTTTCCAGAGTAGCAATGTTTGTTTTTTTATTTTCTCCGATATTACGCCAATATTGTAAAGCAATTTTTATTGCAATTTCCATTGCGGTTGAACCATTATCTGAAAAGAAAACAGATTTCATTTTCGGATTTAATTTTAATAATTTTTTAGATAATTTTTCAGCAGCAGGATGTGTTAGGTTAAACAAAGGTGTGTGCTGCATTATTTTTGTTTGTTTGATTATTTCAGACACTAATTCAGGTTTTGAGTGACCCCAGACATTACACCACATACTTGCAACACCATCAAGCATTTTTCCACCCTTGGAATCATATAACCACATACCTTTAGCAGATGTTATTTTAGGAAAGGTTGTCCATTCAGACATTTGAGTATTAGGATGCCATACAGAACTATAAGATTTCATACAAATCATAATTTTTACGACTAATTAATGGTTAACCACAAATTTTATACAAGTTAACGCTTATTTACTGAATTTTTTAATTTCGAATATGCAAAATCAAATTGAATTAATCTTAGAGTGTAAAAATAGAGTACTTACCAAGCGGGGTTTAACCGAAGAAATGACAAATGAGTTATTCAATGTAGAAAACAAAGTTTTGAGTCAATTATCAGACGCTGCAAACGAGATTACCAGAACATTTCAAGGATCAAAGATAGACGTTGAACAATTAGCAAATATCAAAAAAAATTATTGTAGTGAAGATTGTACTTTTTGTAGTCAATCAGCATTTTTTGATACAGGAATTGACAAGTATCAATTAATGTCTGCTGAAGAGGTAGTAAAACAGGCAACAGATGCAAAGAAAGCAGGCGCACATTCATACTGTTTAGTTGCAGCATGGAGAGAACCGTCTAATGACGATTTCAAGAGAGTGTGTCACATAATTGAAGAAGTTAATAAAAAAGTAGGCATTTCTATTGAATGTAGTTTAGGATTTCTAACAATTCAACAGGCAGTAAAATTGAAAGAATTAGGCGTAATTAGGTATAATCATAATTTAGAAACATCTGAATCAAAATTTCCAGAAATTTGTACAACTCATACATATCAAGATAGAATTGATACATTGCATACAGCAAGAAACGCTGGATTAGAGCTTTGTACGGGCGGGATAATAGGAATGGGAGAAACAAGAAAACAAAGAGAAGAATTAGTACATGCCATATCTAAACTCAATCCAGAAGAAGTTACAGTAAACTTACTTGTACCATTTCCAGGTACACCTTTAGAATTACAAACCCCATTAAGCTTAGAAGAAATATTGCGAGTATTTGCAGTTTTGAGGTTTTTACTTCCAAAAAGCATCATAAAAATTTCTGGTGGCAGAGAAGTTAATCTGAATGACGATGGAAAAGAATTACTTCTAAGTGGGGCTAATGGGATTATCAGTGCAGGATATCTAACACTTGATGGAAACTCAATGCAAAAAGATGTTAAAATGATAAAAGAGATTGATCTTGAAGCCTAAATTTGGCACACTTGAAAAAAAATTAAGTGTAATTAAGAAAAATAATCTATTAAGAAATCTTCAAGACAGTAAAGTTGAAAAACAATTCATTGAACAAAATGGGAAAAAATTACTAAATTTTTCATCTAATGATTATCTTGGAATAACTCCAAGTAAAATTAGATATGCACAATTTCAATCAAGTTCAAGACTTGTTTCAGGAAATGACTCTAGTTTTTCTATTCTTGAAAAGAAATTATCTAAACATAAATCACAAGAAAAAACAATAGTTTATCCCACAGGATACATGGCAAACATTGGAGTAATTTCGACATTAGCAAGTAAGCAAGATACAATATTCAGTGATGAGTTAAACCATGCAAGTATTGTTGAGGCATGTAAATTATCGAGTGCAAAAATTAAGATTTTCAAACATAACGATATGAATGATTTTGAAAGAAAAATTAAGAAAACAAATGGGAAAAAATTTTTGGTTACTGAAGGAATATTTAGTATGGATGGAGATTGGTCAAAATTAGACGAAATAATAGAGATTTCAGAGAAAAAAGACATCATAACAATATTAGATGATGCCCATGGAGATTTTGTTTTAGGAAAAGATGGGAAAGGAACTGCTAATTTTTTCAATGTCGAAAAGGAAATCGACATGTACATTAGTAGTCTTAGTAAAGGATTAGGAAGTTTTGGCGGATATGTATCTGGTAAAAAAAGTCTAATAGATTTATGTATAAACACATCAAAGACTTTCATATACACATCAGCATTACCTGCGTCCATCAATCAGTATTCACTACAAAGATTTGATTCAAATCGTGAAGCATATAGAAAAAAATTATGGAAAAAGATTAATCAATTCCATCATAGATTAAATGAAATAGGATTTACAACAAGATCTAACAGTCAAATAATTCCAATAATTATAGGTAATGAAAAAAAAGCAACGGATGTTTCAAAATTTTTAAAAAGTAAAGGAATTTTTGCACAAGCAATAAGATATCCAACTGTAAAAAAGAATCAAGCACGCATAAGAATTTCAATTACAGGATGGTTATCGGAAAAAGAGATAGAATATTCAATACAGATTTTAGAAAAAGCAAAAAGAAAATTTAAACTAAAATGATTAACGCATCATATCAAAGCCACCCAATACAGGAGACCCCATTACAAATGCAAATGCGATTATACTGCCCAATGCTGCAATAACTAAATAAAATCTGGGATTCATATGAAAAACTAATAATGCTAGAATAAAAACTCACTGTGTTACGATTTTATAAAATCAGGATATACTAGTAACGTGGTAGAAGTTTCGATACTTATTGCATTTTTGGCAGGAATAGGATCATTTTTTGCTCCATGTATCATACCCATGGTTCCAGCATTTTTGGCATATATTTCAGGTACAACATTATCAGAAGTCAAAACAAAAGAGAATGTTATCTCAATTAACAAGTCAAATGTACTTCTAAATTCAATATTTTTTGTACTCGGGTTCTCAGTAGTATTTTCAGCATTAGGGGTTGCAATAAATTCAATTTTTTATGAAAATGCAAATCAGGTTGTATCAGAATTTAATCAAATTGGAGGAATAATCATAATAGGTTTTGGGACATACATGATTCTAAGCCATAAAATTCGTATACTCAATATTGAAAAGAAAATATTCCCAAAAAGCGTAGGAGTTAGATTTCCAGTGTCATTTTTGTTTGGAATGGCATTTGCAGCAGGATGGACACCATGCGTAGGACCAATATTAGGTACAATAATCACTCTTGCAGCAACAACTCCTGGAATTGCATTCAATCTACTACTTGCCTATTCCATAGGAATGGGAATACCATTTATGATAATGGGCGCATTAATTTCGAAATCAAGTAGGATAATTTCAAAAGTTGGAAAACATTTGAAATACTATACAGTGCTTTTTGGAATAATAATAATTATACTTGGAATACTAGTATTCTTCAATCAATTAGTTTTAATTGCAAACTTTCCAATTCTAAATGATTTATTACTGTTGAGTTGAAATGAAAAAGGAATACAAGTATGCATCAATATTTTTTGTAATAATTACAATTGGAACAATTTCTATTTCTTATTTTTATGATGAGGTTGATCTAAAAAGAAATACAACTGATGACACAATTGTATCTGATAAAAAATTTCTCAGAATTTCTCCAGAGTTAAAAGAGGTTTCAGGGTATATCAATACCTCTTCAGAAGAAATTAAACATCTGATAAATGGAAATGTGGTTCTTTATGATTTTTGGACATATAGTTGTATAAATTGTATCAGAACCCTACCATACCTTACAGCATGGGACGAAAAGTATGGGGATCAGGGATTAGTAATTGTAGGAATACATACTCCCGAATTTGAATTTGAAAAGGAATATGAAAATGTAGTTTTTGCAACTAAAAAATTTGGAGTAAAGTACCCAGTGCTACAAGATAATGAAAAAGAGATTTGGAATGATTTTAAAAATAGATACTGGCCAAGAAAATACATTGCAGACCATGAAGGATACATCAGATTTGATCATATTGGAGAAGGAGCATATAAAGAAACAGAAAAAGTGATTCAATTACTTTTAGCAGAGAGAGCAGAAATAACTGGTAAAACACTAGAAAAAAAGAATTTTGTCGAACTAAGTGAATTTGAACATGCACCAATCCGTACTCCAGAATTATACTTTGGATTTAGTTTTGCAGAAGGAAGGAACCAATTAGGAAACGAAGAAGGATTTTCAAAAAATAAAGTCGTGACTTACCAATTACCCGAACAATTCCGAGAACATTATTTCTACATGGAAGGAATGTGGAAAAACAATAATGATGGAATGATGTTAGTTTCAGATTCAGGAAAAATTGTACTAAATTTTAAGGCTAAACAAGTTAACATTGTTGCATCAAATGAAGCAGTATTGAAGATTACATATGATGGGAATCTTATGTCACCAGAGATTAGAGGGGATGATGTTTTACCAGATGGAACGGTCAATATTTCAGAGCCGAGATTATACAACTTGATTGAATCCACCCAAGAAGGATTACATGCGATTGTTATAGAAATAGAAAATCCTGGATTTGAGGTATTCACGTTTACTTTTGGATGATTTCACTAGGCAGTATGTAGAGTTACTTAAGAAAAATTGATCCATTTAGATCAATTTTTTTTAGTCTTTCTATAAAATGCCAAATTATGTAGTTTGTTACATGGTGTCATTTTCAGAGAAGTGGAATATTTTAAAAAATAAGGAGTCACTGTCTCAGAGATTCATGGGCACTGTTAAACCTGAAGCACCACTAAAACACAGATTAGATATAGCACAAAAGAAGCTACAACTTCAGATTAGTAAATTAGGAGAGACTGAGCAAAAATTAAAACAAAAAGATACAATGTTTATGGACAAAATTGTAGAAGCAACTAAAGCAAATAACCAACCTTATGCAAAAATGTATGCAAATGAATTAGCAGAAATAAGAAAGACAAACAAGACAGTGAGTAACGCAAAATTATCAATGGAGCAAGTTCAGATTAGATTAAACACAGTTTCAGAATTAGGAGACGTAGTAGTAACACTAAGCCCATGTATGTCATTAATCAAAGGATTAAGCACCTCATTAGGAGGAATGATGCCAGAAGTAGCAGACTCGATGCAAGACCTGTCAAGCATGCTTGGGGATATTGTAACAGGTTCTACTATTAACCATGAAGGAACAATGGGCGAATTTACAACATCTAATGGCGATGCACAATCAATACTTGACGAAGCACAAGCAATGGTAGAAGGTCAAACTAGACAAAACATGCCAGAGCCACCAATCAATAACAGTATTGAAGACATACTAAAAGAAAGAGAAGCAATCTAATCGTTCTTTTTAATTTCTTGAAGTAATTTTTTAATTCTAGAAATTGTCGGATAGCTATAACCTCTCTTTCGGTAATTTTTAATCATTAATTTCCAATTGTTTAATCGCCAAGTGGCTTGTTCAGGAGTTATTGAATGAACTTCATCGTTGATTATGCTTTTTCTACCAACTTTCAGGGTTCCAGCATTTTTTGCATCCCACCTATTTTTTGCAAATTTTAATCCAATTAGTATTTCATGGATAGGCATGTTAGAGAAATATGATTTAATTCTCTTAATTTCATCGTCAGATAGATCGTCTTTTGATGAAATGGAAATCTCTTTTACCATGAATTAAAAAACAAGTACTAGAATATCATAAATGTGCTAAATTTCATTCAACAAGATAGTATTTTTTTCAACAGCCAATAAAACTGAAAAATGAATGGTTACATGCGGTGTTATAGATCCCAAATCCAAAGATTGCAGCTGCGCATAGAATTAACGGTATAACGACAATTTTTTCTTTGTATCCCATATCACAGATTGGCGCAATTGTTAAATTAACCATTCGAACCATTTTAAATTACAATGATGCCATCACAACAAGGTTATGACAGAGCAATTACTGTCTTTTCGCCTGATGGGAGATTATACCAGGTAGAATATGCAATTGAGACTGTTCGAAGAGGTGCAATTGCAGTTGGAATTAAGACTAAAGACGGCGTAATTATCGCAGTAGAAGAAAAATCAAGAAAGTTACAGATTATCAACACCCCACAAAAAATATTTCAGATTGACTATCATATTGGTGCAGCAGCAGCGGGATACATTCCAGATGCACGTTCACAAATTGATAATGCAAGAACATTTTCTCAAAGTAACAAACTGGTATATGATGAAGCCGTAGAAGTTGAGACAGTTGCAAAGCACTTGGCGGACCAATGTCAACAATATACACAATATGGCGGAGCAAGACCAATTGGAGTTTCATTAATTATTGGAGGAATTGATCCTGCAGGAACTAATTTGTACATGACAGACCCAAGCGGATCATACATATCATATGATGCAATATCTATTGGTGCAAACTCAGATGCAGTTAATGATTTTCTAGAAAAAAATTATAAAGCAGATATGTCACTTGATGATGCAGCATTATTAGCTGTTGCAGCAATTTATATTTCAAGTGAGACAAAAGAGGGAATTGAGCATATAAAGATGTCAAGAGTTTCTGGAGAAAATGGAGTTTTTGAATTTATTAAAAATGAAGAGATAGAAAAAATTGCAGCAAGTGCAAAAACAAAGTTTCCATCTGACGGAAAATAAGTAACGTTCCATATCATATATAATTTAAAATGAAACTATCAATCGCAATACCTGATTCATCATTAAAAGATGAGAAAAAACATGAAAATAAAACACGGAAAATTTTTCAGATTGCACGTGCCGCAGGAATATTTCAGATAAACAATATAATAATTTACAAGGATGGACGAGAATTTGAAAATGACTCAAAATTATTATCTACAATTCTACGATATCTAGAAACGCCTCAACATTTCAGAAAACGTTTGTATCCTAAATCCGGACTGCTACAATTTGTTGGAGCGTTATCACCAATTAAGATGCCAAATCAAGGAGGAACACCAGATGCAAAACAAGTAAAAAAAGATGACATAAGAGAAGGAGTGATTTTTCCAAAAGATGGTAAAAAATTCATAGACTTAGGAATTGATTATTTAGTTCCATATCATGGAAAAAAAGATATTGGAAAAAGAACAATAGTAAAGATCAAAGATACATTTCCAAATTTTACAGTGTATGACATAGAGAAAAATCAAATTCCAAAGTTTTGGAGTTATAACGTAAAACACGGAGGGAACTTATTTTCACTTCTCAGTGAATGGAAAGGTCCGAAAATACTCACAAGCAGAAAATCAAAAAAGATCAAAGAAGAAGATATGCAGAAAATTCTTTCCTCAAAAGAAGATATTCTAGTAGTGTTCGGAACAACAGATAAAGGAATTCATGAGATGTTAGATAAAAAGATCAATAATATTCAAAATTTCAAAGCATGGAATTTTTTCGCACATCAAGGAACAGAAACAGTTCGTCTTGAAGAAGCAATTTTGGGGTGTTTATCAATTATTAATGCTCAAGCATTCAACAGATAAATTATAAAAAAAATTACAAACACAATATGAAAAATCAGAAAAAATTTTTGGTATTAGCTGTTTTAGTAGGAATTGTCGGAGTTGGGATCGGTGCAGTTACAATTTTTTCAATGGTGTCAGAATTATATTCTCCATAGAAAATATTTCAATAATCAATAAAGAAAATTGAGATTCTCACAGTATATAAGGTGGTTAACGATACTTTTCATTTATCCATGGGACATAGAAAACGCAGTCAACCAAGAAGAGGAAGCTTAGCATATTCTCCCAGAATACGTGCAAAAAGTATGGAAGCACGAGTTCGTGCATGGCCAAAAATAAACAGTGAAGAGCCAAGACTACTCGCACATGCAGGATACAAAGCAGGATGTGTACAATTGGTCAGTATTGACGACAGAGAGCATACACCAAGTCATGGAAAACAACTTGTAACAATTGGAACAGTCATTGCAACACCACCAATTACAATAGTAGGGATTAGAGGATATTCAGTAGATACTAATCATACAAGAAATGCAGAATTTGATTCATTTGCAAAAGATTTACCAAAAAATGTACAAAATAATTTAAAAATTAAAACAGAAGGAACCCCAATTGATGAAGCAGAAAAACATTTGAGAAAAATTAAAGAGATTTTTGCAATAGTCACAACAACCCCAGGAGATGTTAATTTAGAGATGAAAAAACCATATATTTTTGAGGTTAAAGTCGAAGGTGGGGATATACCAAAACAATTTGCATTTACTAAAGAACTTTTAGGAAAAACTGTCAAAGTAGACGAAGTTTTTCAAAATGGAACATATGTCGATACTGCAGCAATTACAAAAGGAAAAGGTTGGCAAGGGGTAATTTACAGATGGGGAGTAAAAAGAAAACAACACAAATCAAGAAAGACCGTCAGAGAAGTGGGTTCATTAGGTCCAATTTCGCCACAAAGTGTCATGTATACAGTTCCAAGAGCAGGGCAGACAGGATTTCATCAAAGAATTGAATATGATAAAAGAATAATGATAATGAGTAATACAGAAAAAGAAGAATATAAAATAAATCCTGACGGAGGATTCAAACACTTTGGAAATGTTACAGGAGATTTTATAATTGTAAAGGGATCAGTACCAGGGACATATAGAAGATTAATCAAACTTAGAAAACAAATTAGAAATGAACCAAAAAAGGTAGTCAAACCAAACGTATTGGAGGTTGTAATTTAATGAAAAGAACGGTTCTAACAATTAATGGTAAAAAAGACAATGATATTGAACTTCCAAATGTATTTGAAACAGAAGTGAATCGTACATTAATTCACAGAGCATTCATCAACTTACAAACACATGGATTCCAAAAACATTCTACAAAACCAACAGCAGGAACGGAAGTAGTTGCAGATTCAAATGACCCTCCAACTGGTAGAGGGATTTCAAGAATTGCTAGGATGAAAGGAGGCGGAGGTGGTCGCTCAGGACAAGCAGGAGAAGTAGCATCAACCAGAGGAGGACGTCAAGCACACCCACCAATTGCTGCTAAAGTGATTTACAAAAAAATAAATAAAAAAGAAAATAAATTGGCATTATGTTCAGCACTAGCTGCAACAACTTCAAAAGAGTTAGTTGAGAATAGAGGTCACAAAGTAGAAGGAATTGATGCATTTCCATTAATAGTTTCAGACGATATTGAGAAAGTTTCTAAGACTTCAGAATTAATTAAAATTCTTAATGACTTGAAAATTACGCAAGATGTTGATAGATTAAGGAGCAGAAAAAGAAGAACAGGGAAAGTTGCATTAAGAGGTAGAGTCTCAAAAGTAGGAAAAAGTGCATTGTTTGTTGTATCAAAAACAGAAAATATTTCAAAAGCAGTAGGAACTATTCCTGGAATTGATGTATGCGCTGCAAAAAACCTAAGTGTACTTAATTTGGCACCTGGTGGAACATTAATTAGATTAACAGTATTTTCAAAGAAAGCAATTGAAGAAATTGCGGAAATTAAATCACGACATCTTGAATTAATGGTGACATTGAAATGAATATAGAAACTGCAACTAAAATCATTCTAAGACCATACATTACAGAAAAGACATATGCATTAGTAGAAAATGAACAGAAAATTTGCTTTTTAGTTGAAAAAGAAGCAACAAAACCGCAGATCGTTGAAGCAGTGAAAACACTCTACAATGAAGATGCAATAAACGTAAAGACCGCAAGAACAATTTATGGAAAAAAGGCATTTGTTAAATTCAATTCTCCAGATAAAGCAAGAGACTTGGCAAACAAAGTCGGAATGATGTGATTGGTATAAATGGCTCATAAAATCAGAATTTTGCAAGGAGACATGTAGAAATGGTCAAGGTATTCAGTTTCAAAGGAAAATCTGCAGAAGAATTACAGAAAATTCCTAATGATGAATTATTCACATTACTCAATTCTAGACAAAGAAGATCATTAAAGAGAGGACTTTCAGATAACAAAAAGAAATTGATTGCAGAAATTAAAGATGCAAGAGATGGAAAAAATAAAAATCCAATTAGGACACATCAAAGAGATCTTATAATTTTACCATACATGATAGGAATAACAATCAACGTCTTTGACGGAAAAGAATTCAAACCAATAGGAATTGGTGCAGAGATGGTTGGACATTACATAGGAGAATACGCAATTACAAACAAGAGAGTGAATCATGGAGCACCAGGAGTAGGTGCATCAAGATCTAGTTTGTATGTACCACTAAAGTGATTAAAATGGGAAGATACAATTATGCATTTCAAAATTTTGATGCAACAAAGCATGTTCGAGCTTCAATCCGTGAAAAGAAAATATCTCACAAACATGCAAGAGAAACAGCAACTGCAATCAAAGGGCTTACAATTGAAAAGGCGAGAGATTACATGCTAAGTGTAATTGCAAAAGAAAGAGCAATACCATTTAGAAGATTCAAGAATCAAGTTGGACATAGGAGTGATCCAGGAATGATGTCAGGCAGATACCCAGAGAAAACAGCTGGAGAATTTATAAAATTATTAGATAATTTAGAATCAAATGCGGAATACAAGGGAATGGATATGGATAGATTGAAAATCATAAATGCAACAACTCACAAAGGCGTAGTAATTAAGAGATTTATCCCAAGAGCACAAGGACGTGCAACCGATAAAAATGACGTTTTAACACATGTAGAATTGGTGGCACAGGAGTTTTAGAAATGTCAGCAGTGAAGAATGTCATCAAAGATAACTACAACATGATGTTGTTGAAAGATTATCTTAGAGCAAAAATTAAAGATGCAGGGTTTTCAAATGCAGAAGTTTCAAAAACACCAACAGGTACAAGAATTGTCTTACACGTCACCAGACCAGGAATTGTAATTGGAAGGAAAGGAACAGGCATTAAAGAATTAACTGAAAAACTAGAATCAGATTTTGGAATGAAAAATCCACAAATTGCAGTTGAGGAAATTACAAAACCAGAATTATCTCCAGCAGTGATGTGTAACAGAATGGCATCTCATCTTGAAAGAGGTACTGCATTCAGACGAGCAACAATGTGGACAATTCAACAAATCATGGAAGGAGGTGCAATGGGCGTAGAGATTACAATTTCAGGAAAATTAAGAGGCGACAGATCTGCATTTGAGAAACATTCACAGGGAATTTTACCAAGAGCAGGACATCATGCAGATGTTATAGTTGCAGAAGACATAGCACACGTTGAAACAGCAATGGGGCTAATTGGAGTTAGAATTAGAATTGCTCAAAAGGAAAAATTAATTCCAGAATTTGAGATGAAAGGAAAAACACAAGAAGAGAAAGATGAGGAAGTTAGAGTCAAGAAAGAGGCAGATGATGCACTTGCAAAGGCACAATCAGAATCAGAGATAATTAAAATTGAAGAGGAGAAGATGAAAGAAATGCCAGATACAATGGAAGATGAAGAGGAGAAGATGAAATAATGGCTATGCTAAAGATGAAATCTATCAGAGAATTAAATGAAAAAGATCTGAAAGACAGAGTGCAACAAATGAAAACAGAATTATCAAAATTACAAACTGAAAATGCCAAAGGAACACTCAGAAAAGAGACTGGAAAAATCAGAAAGGTCAGAAAAGAGGTTGCAAGGCTTTTAACACGACTAAATGAGGTTAAAAAACAATGAAACTGATCACAACATCGGAATTTGATTTGATTGGACAGGATGTAACAATTACAGGTTCAGAGAATAAAGAAATTGTTGGAATTAGCGGTAAAATTATCATGGAAACTAAGAACATGATTACACTGGATACCAAAAATGGAAAAAAGAATCTTCCAAAAGATATTTGTCAATTAAGTAACAATGAAGGGATCATTACAACTGATTCAACTAGATTAAGCAAAAGACCTCACGAAAGATTGGAGATGTTAGTATGACAAAAGATATTGGAATTAAAGTAAATGCACCTAAAGAAGAACCACGGAAAGGAGATAAGAAAAATCCATTCAATGGAACACTTCCAGTTCGTGGAAAATTATTTGAAGGTAAAGTCGTTAAAGCAAAAGGAAAAGATACAGTGGTACTTCAAAAAGAGGCTCCAGTGTACTTTAGTAAATTCAAAAGATACGGAAGAAGCAAAAATAGTATTCATGCACACGTACCATCAAACTTGCAAGTAAATGAAGGAGATATTGTTGTCGCTGCAGAGTGCAGACCATTAGCAAAGTCAGTGTCATTTGTAGTAGTGGAGGTTAAAGAATAATGGGCGGAGCACGTAGTAAAGGTAGTAAAGGAGTAGAAGATTTCAAACCATACATTACAAGATCAATTCCAGTAGGTGCACGAATTACATGTGCAGATAATTCAGGCGCAAAAATTATTGAAATAGTAAATGTACATCAACACAAGACAAGAACATCAAGACTCCCTGCAGCATCTGTAGGAGACTTTTGTAATGTTGTAGTCAAAAAGGGACCAGCTGAATTAAGAAAACAAATTCACGGTGCAGTAATAATTAGACAAAAATATGCAGTTCACAGGCCAAATGGAGTTAGAGTTCAATTTGAAGATAATGCAGGAGTTTTAATTACACCTGAAGGCGAAATGAAAGGAACCGACATCAAAGGTCCAGTTGCGTCAGAAGTTACAGAAAAATGGCCAAGAGTAGCAAATTTGGCAAAGATGGTGGTATGATATGAATCCAAGAAAAATGAGAAACCAGCAAATTTACTATGCAACTATGAAAACTGCAAGTAAGCAATTATCATGTGCACTTTCAAAAGAATTGAGAAAAAAATATGGAAAGAGAAGTGTACGTATTCTAAAAGGCGATACTGCAAAAATCATCAGAGGAGAATTTGCAGGGGTTGACGGTAAAGTTACAAAGATTTCCATTCCAGACAGAGGAGTGAATATCGAGGGAGTAAAAAAAGAGAAACTAAAAGGCGATAAATTTGATGTATATGTTCGTACAACCAACATCGTTTTGACAGCATTAGATACAGAAGATAAATGGAGAATTAACAAATTAGAAGGAAAGAAGGCAACAGCTGCAAGAGCAGAAGATAAACAAAAAACTGAAAAGAAGTATACAAAAAATATAACAAAAGCCAAAACAACGAAAGGAGCTAATGAAGAATAATGGTAAAAATTGCAGGCAGTAAGAAACTCAAAAGACAAATGGCACCACTTTTCTGGGGAATTACCAGAAAAGAAAAACGATTTGTGGTTACAGTAAAGCCAGGAACTCATGGAAAGAATGTATCCATACCGATTTCTGTATTTCTAAGAGATACGCTGAAGATTGTTACCAGCCTAAGAGAGGCAAAATCGGTTATCTACTCAGGCAAGATCAAAGTAGATGGAGTGATTAGAAAATCATTACATCATGGCATTGGTTTAATGGACGTAGTAGAATTAGAAGGTTCCAATAAAACATACAGACTAGTTCCACAAAATGGAACATTACTAAAACCAATTGAGATAGATGATGTAGAAAAAACAAAAAAATTCGTACTTGTAAAAGCAAAGACCACAGTCAAAAATGGAAAGACTCAACTTGGTTTTCATGATGGTAAAACATTGTTAGATGATACTCAGGTATCAGTTGGAGACACATGCGTGCTACAAACACCAGAGATTAAGATTCTTGAAATAATTAAATTAGAAAAAGGAATGAATTGTTTAATCATTAAAGGTGCTAACGCAGGAAAGATTGGAAAGATAGATGAGATTAAAGAAGGAACATTCAGTATTCCAAAAAGTATTGATATTACATTAGATGACAGACAAATTGAGATTCCAGCTAGACTGGTAATGCCAATTGGTAAAGACGAACCGGTGATAAAGATTAGGTGATTTTATGGCACAAGAAATACAAAACGTGATGAAAGAAATCAGACTAGAAAAAGTTGTTTTAAACATGGGACTTGGAAAATCTGGCGATGCAGTAGAAATTGCTAAAAAAGCGTTAGGACAAATTTCTGGCAAAAAAGTTAACGAGAGACCAGCAAGAAAGGCACATAGAGACTGGGGAGTCAGAAAAGGAGAACCTATAGGAGCTGCAGTTACAATTAGAGGCAATAACGGAGAAGAATTACTAAAAAGATTGTTTGAAGCAAAAGGAAACCGAGTTAGTGGTCGTTCTTTTGACAACATGGGAAACCTATCATTTGGAATTTTAGAACATATCGATATTCCTGGAATCAAATATGATCCAAAGATTGGAATTTTAGGATTAGACATTACAGTTAGATTAACAAGACCTGGATTTTCTATTTCTACAAGAAGTAAGCATAAAGCAAGTGTTGGAAAACATCATAGAATTACACCAGATGAAGCAAAGGAATATCTTACAAAAGAATTCGGAGTTAGTGTTTACTAATGGTAAAAAATAGATCATACGGAGATAGAGGAACAGGATTTACACCTAGACTTGAAAGCGTTCCAGGAACAAAAAATGAGAAAAAGTTTGGACGCGGTGCAAGATGGTGCAAAAGATGTGGATGTTATGTATCTATTCAAAAATATGACTTACACTTATGCCGACAATGTTTCAGAGAAGTTGCTATTTCTCTAGGATTTAAAAAATTAAGGTGATATGATATGCCAGCAATGAATGTATTAGCAAATTTATTTGTAACAATTTACAATACTGAAGCTCGAAGAAAATCAGAATGCATCGTTCTTCCAACTTCCAAAATTGGAACAGAGGTATTGAATACGCTGAAAAAAGATGGATACATCAAAGACTATGAAAGAACCGAAGACAACAGAGGTGGAAAATTCAAAATAGAATTATCAGCAAAGATTACAAAATGCGGGGCAATTAGTCCAAGATTCAAAGTTAAAAAAGATGAATATTTGGAATGGGAAAAACAATACCTTCCATCATATAACAGAGGCATGCTAATAGTTACAACAAATCAAGGAGTGATGTCCCATCACGAGGCATCCAACAAAGGATTGGGAGGATTTTTGGTAGGATATGTCTACTGAGCAATTAGAAAAGCTAGCAACCGAATTAGAGATTCCAGATGGAGTTACAGTAACTTACAATAAACCAATGATCACAGTTCAAGGACCACTAGGAAAGACTTACAAAAATTTCAAAAAAATTCCAGTAACAATTGATGTCGCAGATGGTAAAGTACTATTCAAAGCACAAGGTACACGAGATAAAAGCCGTGCAATTATGAATACTTCACGCTCATTAATCAAGAATCTTTGTGAAGGAGTTGTTGAAGGATATACAATAAAGATGAAAATTGTTTTCTCACACTTTCCAATTAACATTAAAGTTGAAGGCAAAACAGTCCTAATTGAAAACTTTCAAGGTGAACGTGCTGCAAGAAAGACAAACATTTGGGGAGAGACTAAAGTTGTTCCAAAAGGGGACGATGTCATAATTACAGGTCATGTATTGACAGATGTTTCACAGACTGCCGCAGAAATTGAAACTGGTTCAAGAGTAAAAAATAAAGATCACCGTGTATTTTTAGACGGAGTCTACAAATTTGAAAAGAAAAAGGGTATAGAAAATTAATCAGAATATAATTGACCTTAGATAACGAATTCAAAGAACAAACTGAAAAATTAGTTACAGATACATTAGTATTATACAAAAATGCAGGGGCATCTCCTAGGATTGGCGATGTTTGGAAATGTGAAAATATAGGCGATTTTTTATGTGGTTTTTTTGTAGGAGAGATGGTCGGTTCAGCACTTAGTGCATTTCAAGTTTATCATAAAAGAGAGCCAAGTGCAGAAGAGCATATGGAAATTGTAGGAATTGTGGAAAAACATTCTGATGAGATAGCCGTTTTTTTCACAAAATTCAATTCAAATTAATTCGTCGGAAGGATTAAATCGTATTTTACTTGGAAAAAATTATGCCGCGTTAGCTCAGCCTGGTAGAGCGTTCGACTGTTAATCGATTGGTCATCAGTTCAAATCTGATACACGGCGCCTTCTAATTTTCAAAATTAATTAGATGGTTTTTTGCACGTTGTTAGTTTAGATCGTTAGACAGTAGCGATCTAATATTGGATCTATTAGAATAAGTATGCAGGAGTGTTACATTGGCCAGAACTAGAAGGGCTAACAGATATTGTGTCGATTGTAGTGCAAGATTAGTAT
Organism: Candidatus Nitrosopelagicus sp.; assembly: GCA_028242535.1. GTDB lineage: Archaea > Thermoproteota > Nitrososphaeria > Nitrososphaerales > Nitrosopumilaceae > Nitrosopelagicus. Next base: position 38,534 of record JAOJYB010000004.1, read on the forward strand.
ATTATCCAAGACTATCAAATCCAAAAGCACCGAATGAACACCGAGTTTTAGTTTATGCATGTCCAGATTGTACAGAAGACTTTGAAAAACCAAAAATGTTTTCAATAAAAAGAAATGTTACAGAAGAACCGTTAGAAACTGTAGAAATAGAAATTACTCAGACAAAAAAAAAGCTTGCAAAAAGTAAATAGAGGAATGATTTTCTGAAAATTAATGTATCCTGAAAATATTCGCTCACGTGCATGGTATTTAGTTCCAATTTTCTTTGGGTTGATTGGCGGAATCATTGCATACTTTGCAATAAGAAGAGATGATCCTCAAAAAGCAAAAAAATGTTTATGGGTAGGAATCATTTTAACTGCAATTAACGTTATTGTAAATATTTCATTAGTTTCCACAGGAGTTTATGAACAAGATTATAGCGTGAATGTGTAAATGTTTCTAAATTCGAATTTAGAAACATTATTAATTTGAACGTATTAAACTAATTATATCATGAATAGTTTTGTTCTTCATGTCACGTCTAAGAGACAATGTAGAGAGATGGCTAATACATGAAAACTATGATTTCAATCAAGCAAAATCGGAAGATGCAATATTCAAAATTATAATAAACAATTCAGATGGATTAGGAAATAATACTGAAGTCTTTGAACCTAAGGCCCAGGAAAATATCTTGGTCATAGGAATCAAGATCGAGATGAAAACTAAACAATTAATCAGATTTAGAGAGTTAAATGAAGAAGAACAAGGTAACTTTAAGAAAAAGATTGATGATTTTTGTTATTCAATCAAGGCAGTTGGTAAATTTTTAGATGAAGATGGAAAGAAAAAGGTAGGGGTTTACATCATTTTAGATAAACAAGAACAGCTAAATCAGCCATCTTTCTTCAAAGCATTGGAAGAAATTATAGAAATGAGTGAAAAAACAAATCGATTTTTGATCAAGACATTTTAATCAGAAAAATCCAATTTGTTCGTAAAAGCTAAACCCCCTCCATATCACCACCAGTTTACGAATAGACCATATTTTCAAAAATGCCAAAAAACACGGGGGGTTGAACATTTGTTCGTAGATATGCGAACCAAAGGTCAAAACACCACCATTACCCATTACAACATAGTATGTTTATTCAAGTCAGGCGTAAAAGCTAAACCCCCAATTCACATCAAAAAATATGAAAAAATTACCCAAATACCAATAATTCCAGCTGTCAAAGGATACCAAAATTTTGGAATATTTTGCGGCTTAGAATTTGAGAATATACCACACTTGTTATCATTTGGTTTCACGTGTATATTACATCAAAATTTGCTTTAAGTGATACGAAAACCCATAGTGTTAGATAAACAATGTTTCTAAATTCGAATTATGAAATATTGTTTTTTGCTAGTCGTCGTTCATCGGTAGATGAGGAAGAACAAAAATTTTTTCAGGCTTAATTTTTAGAATGATTCTTTTTTCACCAGGACGTTTGAATGGGTAGTTTTCTTTTCCCATGTACTGTTTTGTTAGAAAATCAGCGTGTTTGTATTCATAATCAGGGGTAATTTCAACTACTTTACCTCTAATCGAGGTCATATCAAGAGGGTTTTTGGAATCAACTATAGATATTGCAACACGAGGATCACGAAGTATGTTTTTGTGCTTTAGCCTACCTTCTGCAGTATTGATTCGTATGTAAGAGCCCTCAAAATCACCCCACACAGGAGTTACTTGTGGAGAGCCATCGGCCATAGAAGTAGCTAAAAATACCAAATTTTTTCCATTTAGTAGAGTTTCAGCCTTTGAATCCATACTAAAATAACACAAATCGAATATTTATGTCTCAAAAATTTCAAAATACCATGAAGTTAGTGATACCATTCACAGGTCACAAGGAAATTTTATCACTACATGAGAAAACTTTGGAAATTACTAAAGATGACAGCCTTACACCTCAAGGAGATTGTATTGTAGGCGTAAATTCAAACATATCATGTATAGATTTACCTGAAAAAATGAAAGAAAAAATTCAAAACCCTAAATCAAAAATTTCATTCACGCTTAAAGTAGAAAAATTTACCTTCAAAATTCAAGGTCAAGGTTCCAAAAAGCTAACGCTAAAGCACGTAAGCGACATAGTACTTCGTAAAAGTGCATTCACATGCTCCCGTACTATCGCTATCAATTGCGACAAGGCATCCAGTGACATACCTAGAGACTTGGTCAGTCTCCTTCAAAACCCGCAAACCAAGGGTAATATGATTATAGAGGTATTGTAATCAGTGTCTTTTTTCAAAGACCGTTGTAACTGCACGATTTACAATCTCCATCATCAAGTATTGACTGTATTCCTGCTTACTTTGAGATGATTTAGCCTTACCAGTCTTTTTTGAAAGTCCGTCCAGAAGTTGTTCAATATGCTTTGACGTTGACTTTATGACTGTCGAGTATTTTTTCTCAAAGTCTTTTGGGGTTTCATAGTCAAGTAACTTGGTCGATGTACCGTAGTATTTTATCATGGCACCACGCTTTTCTTCAATTTTTACCACTTCAATTAATTCAGCTCTTTTCAAGATTTCTAGATGGTGTCTAGTTGTTGTAAGGGCCTTTTTGAATCCATTCTTTTTTAATTGATTTGTGATTTGTTCTGCGTTTAGATGTTTTCGATATAGCATTTGCAGAATTTTTGCTCGTGCGGGGTCCTCGATAGCTTTTGCATGTTCCAGACTTGTTGCAAGAGTACGATTCACCGATATTGGTTTTTCGAGTATTGTTGACATGTAGTATTTTCTATAGATCTTAGCTAAAAGTTATCTGTATCACATTTATTTGTCCAATTCCGTTATTTTTTTTATGCAACTAAAGATCTAGTAGCAGACTGTATAATTATAGTAGCAATATTATAATAATTGTAACATATACTATATTATTCATAGCGTTATCAATATTATTGATAGAGTTACAAAAAAAGCAGTAAAGGTAAAAAAATCATGGTTTTTTGGAAAAAGTCTCCAAATCAGCGGAAGATGGGAAAAATAGGGTGGAAGAGGTAGAATATAGAATTCAGGAATCGAGTTAAAGAGAGAAACCAGTCGTGCGTTCGTATGCTGCAACATACCTATCAGTCATTTTTTGAACAAGTTCGCTAGGAATTTGAGGTGCAACAGGTTCTTGTCCAATTTTTCTTGATTTCTCAAACTGTTTATGATATCCATGCTCAGTCAACCAGTCACGAAGGAGTTGTTTATCATATGCATCTTGGATTTTTCCCGGAGCGTAAGATGCTTTTGGCCATAAACGATACTCATCAGGACCAATAGAGTCACCAAGAGTAATGTTTCCATCTAATTTTCCAAATTCCAGCTTTAGATCTGCCAATATGAAACCAGCGGCATCAGCGATAAGCGACATTTTGTTATAAATTTGAATTGATTTTTCAGATAACCAGTCATATTCATCTATAGTTACAAAATTTTGTTTTATGGCAGCATCTTTTGTTATAGGTACATCATGTTCAGACTTTGTCGTAGGATCAAATAACGGAGTAGAAAGTTTTGCTGCAAGTCTAGTGTCAGTGTCAGCAGCTAAAGTAATTTCACCAGACTTCCATCTATTAACCATACTTCCGTAGAAATAACCACGCACGACACATTCAATTGGTAACATTTGCATTTTTTTTACAATTATTTCAGTATCAGAGTATGCTTTTACGAAATGATTCTCTACATCTAATTGTTCAAACCAAAATTTAGCAAATTTACATAGTACTTTTCCCTTTTGAGGTATTTCATCGTGAAATTTTACATCATATGCAGATACACGGTTACTAAAATTGAATAACAATGTATCATCACCAAAATCATAAACATCTTTTACTTTACCTGAATTAAGAAATTTCATAAAACACCTAAGACTCCTTGCTTATTCTGTGTTTTATACGACACTTTACAACACTTTGTGACTAATAATCTAACTGGCATTAACAGAATTAGAAAATAGTTTCAGTTAAGATTTTCTAGAAGAATCATCTAACTACAGCAGATATCTTTACAAATAAGATAAATATTAAAAAATTATGACAGAACCAGAAATACCACAGAAAAGACCATACCCAATGCAAGTTGAAGCGGGAAAGGAATATCATGTTTGTATGTGTGGAAAATCCCAGAACCAGCCGTTATGTGATGGATCTCATGCAGGATCAGGCCTTGGACCAAAAGTTTTCAAAGCAACCGAAGCAGGATTCGTTGCGTTTTGCGGATGCAAGCACAGCGCAGATGAAACAGGAAAGTGTGACGGAACTCACGGCTCCATATAGCTTAGGATTAATTAATCTGAGCTTAAACTGTTATCACACGCCAAAATGTCCCAAATACCAAGAGATACATTTGATGATAATGGATTATTTACAAATCCAGAAAATAAAGAAAAAACCACATATAGTTTTCAGAATGATGGCAAAAATTCTTTAAAAAAAGCAGTAAATTATTTTTTAAATCATTTAAAAAATTCTAAATTATTTGAATTAGAATATTTTGATACATCTGTTTATTCAAACAAAATAGTTTTAGAAATGGAAACAGATTTGTAAAAAGGAGACTAACCTTTGCATCCTGTTTATGTTTGTGTGTTATTACACCCAAAACTAAGAAATTATAATATATTCCTCCAAATGATTTGAATCATTGAATAAGAAACTAATTAAACGAATTTTAGGTGAAAAAGGAACTAATCTAGCTAGATCGATAAAAGATTTTCATCCAAAAAAAATATCTATTTGTAAAAATGGAAAGTGCTTTACTGTAGATTCTACAAAATTAAGAAGTTACAAGTTTTGGAAAGGATATGTGAATGAGGATTGGGAATCAGGCACCTTCAAAATTTTTGATAAATTTCTGGATAAGAATCATTCTTACATTGATATCGGATCATATGTTGGTCCCACTGTTCTATATGCATCTCAATTAGCCAAGCATTGTTTTGCAATAGAACCGGATCCAATAGCATTCCAAGAATTAAAAAATAATATTGAACTCAACGAACATCTAAAACCACACATAACTTTATCAAATTACTGTATAAGTAATTCAATTGGACTCGCCAAATTATTCTCTTATACAGAAAAATTAGAATATGGTGGGGGGAGTGGCTCATCTCTTATAGACCATAAAGGACACGGTAATTTTTGGGAGGTTCAAACAACCACAATACAACAATTTATTCAATCTTTGTCTATTACGGATTGTAATTTTATTAAAATTGACATAGAAGGTGCAGAATTTGATCTAATTCCATCCATGTCAGATTATTTAAAAAATCACAAACCCACTTTATTAATAGAGATACATCTAATGCGTGTGAAAGAACCTAACAAAAAATTGGACGAAATGTTTCAAATCCTTGATGTTTACGATTATATTTATGATGCAGATTTGCTGAAAAAAATTGAAATTCAGGATATTCTCAATATGGGACTTTCTCGTAAGGGAGGAAGAATTCATGTACTTTTGACAGACATTAAAATATCTCGTTTCAGATAGGTGTGTGATTAATATTCATTAGAGATTAATTTGAAATGGAATTTTACTAAAAACTGCCTGAATGATTTCTTGTTTTACCTTACTTGTTGAATAAACTAATTTTACAGATTTGTTTATTCCCTTGATTGTATCTTTAATGATGAAAGAATATTCTTTATTCAATGCTTCATCTTTCATAGTTTCTCTAGACCACATTAGATTTTGAGTAATAGCAATAATTGAATCAAAATCTTCAATCCATTTTTCTAATTTCTTAGATGGTTTTCCACTTTTTACCAAGAAAACTGTTCTTGATATTATTTTCTAAAAGTATACTTGTCTTTGCGTACTATTACAACCAAAAGTAAGAATCTTTATCATTATTTGAAACCTTTTTAGCTAGATCTACTTATTTTCCTTTATGAGCGCCATTAAAGGCGACATTATGGCAACAGGTAAAGTGTTACGTCAAATAAGACCATCAAAAAATATAATCGAATGTAAAGTATGGTTCTAAATTTGGCTATTTCTACAAAAATCGTTTCTTTAGAATGAGTATCAAGTATGCAGTGGTACCTAAAGTATACCTAAGCATTTGTTAATTTTGTAGATTTTTTTAATCATTTAATATTTTTCAATCTCTAGTAGAATATTCTCATCATGCCATGTAATTTGTTCTAGATCATTGAAATTTTTCTGAATGTTTTTCTGAAATATGTCAAGAGATTCATCAAATGTCTTCTCATCATATAGAGCAAAAGTAGAATAATGATTATTTTTAGCTTGATGAACTAGCCTGTCTAAAGTAGAAGTTCTAGAATGTCCAAACACTCGAAGAGATTTGATATTCATTTCTGCGTTTTCAACATATTCTTCTAACTCATTTAACTCATACAAACGATTTTCCATATCTGCAAATAATGGGAAATATTCCCCCCATACACTTCTATAATTTTGATTTCTTAATCGGGTATAAATAAATAAATGTCCATCATCTTTTAAACTTCCATACACTTCTGAGAAAAATTTTTCAAGATCAAAATGATGTATGGCATTAAATGTCATAACACAATCCATAGAATCATTTTCTAAAGGTAGTTTATTGGCATCTCCAGATCGTGCGCAAAAATTTGTAAATTTATTTTCTGTCAAATATCTTTCCAAGTATTTGATCATATTTTCATTGTAATCAATACAATGAAGATAACAATTTTTGAAAGATTTTAAAATTTCTAAGGAATAACGCCCGTCACCACAACCAATATCAGCAATATTTATTTTAGATTCTCCGTCAAGAAGATTTTTTATGTGTTTTATGTGATCAACGTCAGTTGTTCTCAATTCTTTATAGTTTGAAGCAATTTTTGAAAAATGATTATTTGCCTTTGGTTCAGTAAGAATAAGTTCTCGTGTTAAATTCATTAAGATGGCAAACCTAGAGAGGTTCGAGCTGATTTAGCTTTTAATTGAACAGTATTCCAAAAAATCAATCTAGACTATTTGAATTCCTTTGTCCTATAAACTAGGTAACCACTTTAATCATCAACCAATCATATCCCTGACTAGAACAGAAAAAAGGAATTGTTGATTATATCCAAATGGATAAAGAATAGGATGTACCCAGTATATTATTGAAAATCAAAAATCTACCTGCCGTCATAGTGGTAATTGTTAGCATTATTCTATTTCTTGCAGTTATGACACCAATTGAGATTGACAAACAAAACAAACTTGATAAAATTACAGAATGTAAGGCAATCATTAGTGAGAGAGGACAAGAAGCTGAAGCACAAAAATGCTTCAATGAATTTGATGAACTGTATCCTGAATACAAGTATGATAACGACAAGATCTTATCACGTTCTCCATGACCTTGAATTTTCAAGAATAATACAGGATGTTAATCGGAAATAAGTCTAATCAGACACTTTAAGTCATATTGAGAATAATAGATTTTTCTTATTCGAGTCTCATCATAGAGCCAAGAATATTACTTTGCCAGCTTAGATCAATATTTTTTACAGTTGCAAGTTTCTTCTTTGCCAAAACATCCATTACATTTGAAAGATATGAATTTGTTCGACTAAATGACTTTTTGTGACAAGTACAACTACATTTTTTTCCATCACAACAAAACTTTGCACAAGAGGTACATCGTAATTTCATCGTATATTATTACAAAATCAGTATTTAAGACCCCAAGATGAGAGTGATTCAGCCTAACTTGCAGGAAGGATGAGAATCACTCTCAATCTGGTTGTAACATACTTGTAAAATCAGTATAAAAGAACAGGAATTAGCTTTGTTTCTTCTTTTTTTCCTTTAATTCATTTTGTCGTTTCGCAAATTCTTTTGCATTATCATGTTCTTTGTCTAATTCTTCAAAGAATTTATTTGAAAATCCTTTCTTATCAATAGAACGGGTTTTTTTACTCATTTTTCAAAATCTTGTTCAGGAATTATTGATAATGTGGTAGTGGCAGTAACATTCGGAATATTACGAATTTTTTTTGTAATTATGTCTTCAATTTCTGAAGAACTTGTACCTTGAATTTTTGTAAATATATCATAATAGCCAAACGTACCTTTTGCTTCTTTTACTAAATCAATTTCCAATAATGCTTTGAGTACTTCCATTTCATGTGCCATTTTACATTGAACTAAAACATATGCAGTGTCCATTAGACATTCTTCATCTGTTTCATCTTATTAAAATTTGGGGTTATTCCTAATGGAGTGTAATCCCCAGTTGCACATGTGAAACACATTGAATCTTTTGGGATTCCAACTGCATTTGCAAGATTTTCTGCATCATTATAACCTAAAAAGTCAGCACCAATATCATTACGAACTTTTTCAATCATTTCTTTTTCAGTAAGATCTTTTCCCCCATCAAATGTTGCAAGTTCTTCTTGGGATGGAAAATCAATTCCAGCATAACATGGAAATTTAATTGGAGGATACGTAACCATCATACTAATTTTTTTAGCTCCTGAACGACGTAACGCTTTGATAATTGCTCTAGAGCTAGTACCACGAACCAAACTGTCATCAATTACTACAACATGTTTATCTTCAATAACTTCACGAATTGGAATAATCCATCTGTTAATTTCCACCCTATCACTTTGATGAGGTTCAATGAAACTTCGTAACGGGCCTTTCTTGCTATAACGATCCTTTAGTAGACCTTCATCAAATTGTATTCCAAGCTCTTGTGCAAAACCTAACGCTGCAGGTCTTGCAGAATCAGGGACAGGAATTACCACATCAGCATCAGAAATTGGGTATTTTTTTGCAAGGAATTGCCCAATGCGTTTACGTGCCAGATAGATGTTCGTTCCTTCCATTTTACTTGATGGCTGTGCAAAATATGTAAATTCAAATGAACAGTGAGCCCGACTTGTTTCATCAGAGAACATTTCAGTCTCCAGGCCGTCTTTGTTAATTTTAATTAATTCGCCAGGTACAACATCACGTACGAGTTTTGCACCAATTGCAGAGATTGCGGATGATTCGGAAGTAACAATATGGACATCCCCATCTTCTTTGTGACCCATAACCATTGGACGGAATCCCTTTGGATCTCTTGCAGCATATACTGCATCATCATCAGAAAGAAACGTAAAGCAATACGAACCAACCATTTCATTTTTCAGTATGGATAATGCACTTCCAAGCTTACCATTTTCAGTGATTAAAGAAACTAAGCGCTGTGCTGCAACAAGTGTGTCACTAGCATTTTGTGGAGTAAAGGTGCAGCCACCAACAAGATTAGAGAGTTCTTCAACATTTGAGATGGTTCCATTATGTGCAACGCATAGGTCTTTGACCTTTAGTGGTTGTGCACTTTCAAGATCACTTTTTCCAACAGTGGAATACCTTACATGTCCTATTGCAGAATGAGAAGCATATTCTTCAGCGATTTTTTTGAATTCACCAGATGATGCAGATACAAGCCCAATTCTTTTCAGAGGAGCTCTATTTGGAATTGCCAATCCCCATGCTTCTTGGCCTCTATGTTGTAAAGCACGTAATGCATCAATCACCATAGGAATTACATTAACATCACCATTACTAAAAATGCCAACTACACCACAATTTTCTTTAACCATTTTGAATTATTTTCTCCAATGAATTAAGATAATTATTTTCTGCTTTATCAACTCTTAGTTTCAAAATGGGTTTAGAATCAGATTCAAAGATTATCTGATCGCCAGAAAATTTTCCAAGTTCAGAAAATGAGCATTTGTTTTTAGATAATAACATCTTGGTAAATTTCAAATTCTTTTTTTCTATTACTAAGATGTAGCGCGAGTGACTTTCAGAGAATAATGTTTTTTCTGGAGACAATGCGGATATTGTATGCAAATCAACAGTACAGCCAATTTTACCAAAAATACACAGCTCTGAAATTCCGATTGCAAGTCCACCTTTAGAGCAATCATGTGCAATTTTGACAAGATTTTTTGAGATCAATGATAAAATGGATTTCATATTTTTCTTTGATTCGGAAACATCTACTTGAGGTGCAGTTCCACCAATGAAGTTATGCACATACTCGTAATATTCAGAACCACCAAGCTCATCTTTTGTTTGACCAACAAGTAAAATTACATCATTTTTTGATGGCGAAGTTGGTATTAGTGGTGATTTTTCAATCAATCCAAGAACTCCAATTAACGGAGTTGGTTTGATAGGACCATCGGAGGTTTCATTATAGAAACTTACTTTACCTCCAACACAAGGAATGTTAAGGGATTTTGCAAAATCAGTAATTCCTTCAATTGATTCCATAAATGTCCAAAATATTTCTGGGTCTTCAGGATTACCAAACTGTAAATGATCAACCATTCCAATTGGAGTGGCCCCAGTACAAACAACATTTCTACATGCTTCTTCAAAGCATCCAATTGCACCTTGCCTAGGATTGAGGTAACAATGTTTTGGGTTACCATCAATTTTTACAGACAATGACTTTCCATTGTCCAAACGTAAAACTGAGCCATCAAATCCAGGTTTTATTACAGTTCTAATTCCAACTTCATGATCATATTGTCTAAAGACCCAGTGTTTACTTGCAATATTAGGGGAAGCGAGTAATTCTAACAAGACATTGGAAAGTGATTTTTTATTTTTCAGTTTTGGTGATGAAGAAAGTTTGGAGAGATATTTTGGTTTTGATTTTTTTCGGTCAATGAGTGGACCACGTGCAACAAAATCGGCAGGAAGTAACGCCAAAGTTTTTTTTCCTTTTTTGACATGCATCATTTTGTCTTTTTTCACTTTACCAATAACAGAACATTGAATTCTAAATTTATCACAGATTTGCGTGATTTTTGAGAGTTTCTTGGGATTTGTGATTATTAGCATTCTTTCTTGAGATTCTGAAATCATTATTTCATCAGGTGACAGATCAGATTCCCGCAAATGGACGTTTTTAACATCAAGTTCAATACCGATTCCTAAGCTTTCAGCTGTTTCAGATATGGCACATGACAAACCACCACCACCCAAATCTTTCATTGCGTTGATACATTTTGCATCACGAGCTTCTAGAATTGCTTCTATGATTAATTTTTCAATGAAAGGGTCAGGTATTTGTACAGCCGAACGGTTTTCACCTTCTAACATATCAGACGCAAATTGTGAGCCACCAACACCATCACGACCAGTAGCCCCGCCAATTAGCAAAACTAAATCACCAGGATTTGCATGATTTTTAATTAATTTAGATTTTTTGCCAAAGCCTACAGCAGCAACATCAACCAGTGCATAATTTTTGTAGCAAGTGTCAAATTCAACTTCACCGCCAATTGTAGGAATACCAAGACAATTTCCATAGTTTGCAATTCCTGCAACAACGTTTTTGAACAACCATCTTGCATGCACATCATTTTCGATGTTACCAAATCTTAATCCATCAAACAAAGCAATTGGTCGTGTTCCAGCAGACAAGATGTCACGAATGACACCACCAACACCAGTTGCAGCACCACCAAAGGGTTCTACAGCAGAAGGATGATTATGGCTTTCAATGTGTACAGTTACAACATACCCATCACCTACATCTAAGACCCCAGAATCATAGCCCTTTTCTACAATAACGTTTGGGCCTGTGGTAGGCAACATTTTCAAATGTTGTTTTGATGACTTGTAAGAACAATGTTCGGACCATTCTGCAGCAAGGATTTGTAATTCAGTGTCGGTAAGCTTTCGCTTCACATTTTTTTTAATATGTAATTGTTCATGCTCTTGAAAACTCAATTTTTCATACCTACAGATTCAATTAGAGATTCAAAGATTAATGAAGAAGGCTTGTGATCAATTTGGTTAATTTCTTTTTCAGATGCTCTTTCAGGGTGAGGCATCATTCCCACTACATTTTCATCAGAGTTACAAACACCTGCAATTTGTGAGATAGAGCCATTAACTTTATTTTCATATGAGAAGACAATTTGGTTATTCTTTTTTAGTTGAGATAGAGTTTTGTTATCAACAAAATATCTTCCCTCTCCATTTGCAATCGGGATTGGGATTTTCTGATTTATTTTTAGTTTCCGGGTAAATGGAGTCTTGTTGTTATTTACAATAAGATTTGTCCATTCACACATGAAATTAAGTGACTCATTTTTCAATAAAACGCCTGGGAGTAATCCAGATTCTACTAGAATTTGAAAACCATTGCAAACACCCAAAATTGGAATTCCTTTTTCGGATAATTTTTTTACATCAGAGATTATAGGGCTGTGAGCAGCTATAACTCCGGCTCGTAGTCTATCACCATATGAAAATCCACCTGGGAGGACAACAGCATCTATGTTTTTTGGGAGATTTTTTTCATGCCAAAAAAATTCAGCCTTTAGTTTAAAGACATCAGTCAATACGTGATACATGTCACGATCACAATTACTGCCAGGAAAAACTATAACCCCGACTTTCACATTTTGCCTTTGATTTAGCGGTATAAATTTGATTTCTTGATAACATCTTTTTATTTTAGAAATTTCCATTTCTATTCATGGGACAAATTCGAGATATAATGGAAAAAGATGTCATTACAATTGAGAATGATAAAACTGCTCAGGATGCAGCAAAGATTGTTGCTGAAAATGACATTAGTTTTCTCGTAGTCATGAGTGATGGAATTCCACAAGGAGTACTAAGCGAAAGTGATTTTGTTCGTAGAATTGCAGTTGAAGATAAAAAATCAAGTGAAGTCTTAGTCTCAGAGATTATGTCATACAAATTTCGTTCTGTTGGTCCAACTACTACAATAGAAGATGCCATACAAAAGATGTTAAACAAGAACATCCGTCGATTATTAGTTTTAGATAATGAAAAACTAGTTGGAGTTGTCACACAAACAGATCTTGCAAGTTATCTGAGAGATCAACTTTTAGTGGATGGGACAATTAAGAGTATTAGTAACGACTAGACCTTTTCTGCAGTGGCAGTCACCTTGCTTACCAGAGGATTGTAAATTCGTAATTCATCACAAATTTTGATAACTTTATCTTTTGCACTTTTTTCATTTTTTTCAGCAATTGAAAATTTTAGAATTGTTCCAGAGCGGATTTTTGTAATGTTTGTGTTCTTACTCTTTAAGACAAGATCATTTAGTATTGTGTCACCTTCAGGGTCACTAATTCCAGGTTTATTTTCTATTACAACACTTACTTGGAAATTAGGCAATATGTTCTAAATTGGATAATACAATATAAGCTGTTTTTTTCAGAAAGTGGATCATTTTACATATGGAATTGAATTTATAATGGCAAAATTATTGCGTGATATGGTAAAATTTCGTTATTGGAAATTAACTCCAGAAGATATGGAAAAGGTAACTCACGATGAGAATAAAGTTCTCAACTGGGACATTAAATGTACTAAGGAGCCAGAAGAAGAAGCAGTATTTTTTGGAGTATTTCTTTACAAAGCAGGAACCCCCCACGACTATGAATCAAAAAAAGGAATAACATACTATTACAATAATATTGAAAGAAATGAATTACCACCGATTACAAAATTCCTCAAAAAGAGATTTGGAGGAGAGGAATATGAAAAAGGTGAGAGAATTTTCCTAGTAGATTCAAAAGAGATCTATTCAGGAAAAGATATTGCTAAATTGGCAAAGGAATTACAAGATGAATTTACAATGAACCCAATAATAACAATTGAATTACACGACACAACACAAGAAAAGTTAAAAGAATGGGGCTATCCAGAAGCCAAACTTCTTCCAGTTCCTACCTAGGATATTTGAAACATTTTTGTTAAAGACATACCATTAGGAAATTTAGATGTCAGAGATTAGCGGAATAAACGTACACATTGAAGAATTACGAAAAAGAGTAATTCGCTCAATTATATCAATTCTAGTCATTACTGTATTCATTCTAACGTTTCATGCAACGCCTTTTGATGTCATGGGCATTACATTATACTATCCATATCCTGAGCCACTAAACAACATTGCAGCCCAATTCACAAATGTAATGAGAGGCGAATTAGTTCCAGATGGGGTTCAATTAATTCAAACAGCTCCAGGACAAGCATTTTTTTCTCAAGTTTACATAGCTGCATTGATTGGAATTGTATTAAGCATACCAATCATTGTAAGAGAATTCATATCATTTTTGAAGCCTGCATTAAAAGATAGAGAAATTAACGTAGGGCGTTCCATTACAGTTCCTGCAATAGGATTATTCATTATAGGGTGTGCATTTTCATACGCCGCAGTTATTCCATTTATTTTAGATTTTCTTTATAGATATGGAGAATCTGCAGGATTAATCACATTCTTGAATATCATGGACTTTGTAACATTTGTTTTACAATTTTTGTTAGCATTTGGAATATCATTTCAATTGCCACTCATAATGTATGCAGTTAGTCTATCAGGATTAGTAGATGCAAAATTTTGGAGAAGGAATTTGAGATATGCAATAATTGCTATAATCGTATTTGGTGCAGTAATTACACCAGATGGGAGTGGCGTGACAATGTGGTTTGTATCATTACCAATGATTGCACTATATTTTGCAGGCATGTTCATTGGGGAAAGACACGAAAGAAAGACCATCAAGACTTAAATGAGAATTTATCAATAGTTGAATCATGATTGAGAGTGTATCAAATTTCATCCCAGGAGGAAGCGAATGGATAATTGTAATTGTTGCAGCAGGCGTACTTTTATTCGGAGCAAAAAAAATTCCTCAGTTGGCAAAAACTTTTGGTAAAGCCAAAGGCGAATATAAGAAAGGAGAAATTGAAGCTGATAGAGAACTAAAAGATTTCAAAGAAAGTAAAGACTAGGATTTTTCAATTTCGTTTATCATTGCATCATACAAATTATTCAAAGATTTTTCATATGGATTTTTTTTTGAAAATCGTGATGATTTTACATATAATTCCGCATTAACTTTTAGGGATGTTTTCCCATTATCAAAACTAAAGATTTCATTAATACTACTTCCTTTAATGTCTCCACCAACAATACGCATCTCATGTGAATGAGGCTTTGATGTGAAATGTTTAGCCATTATAATGAATTCGGCATCATGAAGTTTAAGATGTTCAGCAACAAGAGAGCTATCATCCCTTACAGATTTTATTAAAATTGAGGGATAAAAATCTGGAAATAATTTTTGAAAATTCTCAAAATTAGATATTATATCAAATGCTTTTTCAAGATCTGAATTAATTTCTCTTTTAAAGGATATTTTTAACATAAAAATTCAAATCTAAACTAGTGTAAATTTTTTTGGGTTACTTACTACCCCAACGAGTAAACAAATCATGCTCAATATCAAATTGATCAAGACACTTACCAACAATGTGATCAATCATTGCATCAATTGATGTAGGATTTGTGTAAAATTCAGTTACAGGGGGTAAAATCACAACTCCAAGTCTTGCAAGTTTTAACATATTTTCTAAATTTATAGCAGTTAGAGGAGTTTCTCTTGCAACTAGAATTAATTTTCTAGCCTCTTTCATAGTTACACCTGCTGCACGTGCAACCAAAGTTTCATCATACCCATTGGCAATACTAGATAATGTTTTCATAGTACATGGAATTACAATCATTCCATCAGTCTTGTGAGTTCCACTAGAAACGTTTGCAGCCATATTATTCTCATCGGTCACTTCAGTTGCAAGCGACTCAACATATGATACATCATGTTTTGTCTCCATTGGAATACATTTTTTTGCCCATTCAGACATTACGAGATTTGTCTCAATGCCCTTTTCTTTTAGGACTTCAAGCAAACGAATACCGTATATGACGCCAGTACTACCAGTAATTCCAATTACAAGTTTCATGTACTTGTTAAATCATATTTTACAAAATATAACTGAATATGAAAATTTACGCTTGAGGTTCATCTAATTGCTGAGATTCTTTTCTTTTGTTTAACCAAATTTTGACACCAGCCGCAGCCATACCACCAAAAAGAACCATACCAACAAGAACCATTTCAACACTCATACATAATTAAAAAATTACAAGTAGAAAACTCTTCTAAAGAAGCATTTAATTTTACAAGACAAAATGGTAACATATGATTAAGAGATCTGAGATGCAAAAAATTGCATCAGAATACACAGATCCAAAAATCGGAGTGTTAGGAAGTCATTCAGCATTAGAAATAATGGATGGCGCTAAAGATGAAGATTTTGAAACAATGGTTTTTTGTCAGAAAGGAAGAGAGGTACCTTATCAGAGATTCAGTCGAATTGCTGACGAGATAAAAATTGTGAATAAATTCAAGGACATGGCAAGTCCAGCAAATCAAAAAATAATGAGAGATAAGAATACAATCATTGTGCCACATCGTTCACTTACAGCATATCTTGGGTATAACATATTAGAAAATAAGCTAAAGGTACCAATATTCGGGAACAGAAAACTATTCCAAGCTGAAGAAAGAGAAAATAAAAGAAATCAATATTATTTGTTAAAAAAAGCAGGAATCAAATATCCAAAGATCTTTGAAAATCCAAAATCAATCAACAAACCAGCAATTGTCAAAGTGATGGAAAAAAACAGGAAGTTAGAGCGTGCATTTTTTACAGTCACATCATATGCAGATTATAAAGAAAAATCTGAAGAAAAAATAAAGAAAGGACTTATCGCCAGAAAGGATTTGGAAAAAGCCAGTATTGAAGAATTAGCTATAGGAACATATCTCAATTTTAATTTTTTTCACACACCGATTTCAAATCAAGTAGATTTCATTGGAATTGAAAGACGACTTCAAACTAACATTCATGATTACAATGCACTACCTGCCAAACAACAATTGGAGATGGATGTTCCATTGCAAAACATCGAAGTAGGACATACACCTGCAAGTATCAGAGAATCATTATTAGAAAAAGTCTTCAAGATGGGCGATAAATTTGTCCGGGCAGTAAAAAAAGAATATGCACCAGGAATTATTGGTCCGTTTTCACTTCAAAGTGTAATCACAACTGATTTGGAAATGATAGTTTATGACGTATCATTAAGAGTTCCTGGAAATCCAATTGTTGCAACAACAAGTCCATATACCAAATATCAATATGGAACAACATTTGGAATTGGACGACGTATAGCAATTGAGATAAAGCGAGCCATCGAAGAAGATAAGATCAAAGAGATTGTTACGTAGCCTCTTCTATAGGACTTTTTAGCATATTACTTCGAACAAGAATTGGAATTTTATAATAAACTGCCAGTGCAACGGCATCCGATGCCCTATAATTACGCAAAACAAGGTCTTTTTTTCCAGTGAGGTAGAGATTTGCACGAAGTGCATCACCACTTTCATAAATTTTTACCTTAACTAGCAATAATTCATTTGCCTCACAGATATCTTCCAACATTTTGTAGATTGTTGGAACAGAATCGTGTTCATCATCTAGAAAACTGGCTATGTGACGTGACACTTCTCCAGAGAATGCACGCATATGAAATTCTCTTTTATCATCGGAGCACAGAATGACAAGACCCTCATTTCCATATGGATCAACAAAACCCAAATTACTAATCGTAACTACCTCATAATCAGGATCTTGCATTTCATTAATGTCCATTCTTAAATTCAATTACAGATTATATGTTATAAAATTTATTGAACCAAGTAAAAGATCCCACATGAAAACAAAGACTGTCAAAGGCGGTCAAAACGACAAGAAACTAATCATTTTAGGATTAATATCAATTGGAATTTTATTTTTGATCTATGTTCGATTCGAGTATCAAGAGATTACTCCTGATGCAGTTCAATCCATTGAAAGATTGGGAATTGCATTTTATGTCTTATTTGTCATTTCAATAGGAATGATTGGGATGGGGCTTCGCAAATTTCAAAAAAGGGTTGCAGCCACTGGAAACACTACTGCGTTATCTATGATTTGTAATAATACACTAGGTAGTAAGGCCAAAAAAATATTCATTGTGACATTTATAATTTATGGAGTGTTTTTTTCAATGACTTCAGGGATTTTGATTTATCAGCCAGAAGTAGTATTTTCATATCATTATGGTGCAGAGGTTCCATCAGCACACGTTACACCATGTTGTGGACCACCCGGATATATGCCAAAATTTGTAGCTTATCTGACAGAGCATGTAGGAGTTAGTATAGTTCCTGTTAATTTGCTCTTACAGATTATAGTCTCGTATCTTGTTGCAGTAAATACTGCATTGGCAGTCAATGCAATTTCAGTTACCAAAAAGACAGGAGGTCTTGGAAGTATTGGTGCAACTACAGGACTATTCATTGCATGTCCGACATGTGTAGGATCATTTCTTTCATTATTTGTAGGAGCTACAAGTGCAGTAGCATTTACAATTGCAGTAACAGAACTTCAGACAATGTTCATTGCAATAACAATACCAATTTTGGTATTAACACCGTTTATCATTTCAAGAAGAATGATAAAATCTCAAAATAATACTAATTAGATTTTACAGTGATTTGTGGATTTTTGATATTGCCAATATCAAATCCATCGCGTCGTAGATATTTCAAGACCAATTTGTATACTAATTCATCATGATCAACTTCTTCGGAGAGTTGTTTCCAAAGCATTGAGCCATTGTCAGAGATAGTAATCTTTAGTCTGGTGTTAATCTTTTCAGCAATTTTTTTACAGTCATCGAATGAATTTCCATTTTTGTATGAAGTTCCACGACCATCACAATATTTCATATATCAGTTGTCAAACAGTTGAATAAATAATTTGGTTAGAAATTATGTAATTTTTCTGTGACAACTTTAAAAATTTCATCATTGTCAAGCAATATACAAGGTAACCCATTTTCTTCACATGCCTGACCACTCTCAGTATCACGCGTAATGAGAATCATCTCATTTTCTTTCGCATAATTTATGACAGAATAGTCAGTATGCAGTTTTTTGCCCTCACTTCGAAGTTTTTTTACACTGTATGCATCATAACCAAGATGAATGAGACGTTCATCCATCCCATCATCCATTTCATCAATTAAGATTTTCATTTCAGATTAGCAGTAATTTTTTTGATTTGGGATATGATTTTGGTTTTATCATTAATTGATATTTCTGGTTCTACTGTGACAAATAATGATTTTTTCTTTGCATACATAACAATTTGAGATATGTTCTCACGCTCTACATTCACAAATCTTACTTTGCCCAATGTTTTATCAAATTCCTCTCTCATCTTTCTACGTACTGTTACGTCTTGGCAAAATTTTTCTTCGTTTTTATTTTTGAGTAGTGATGGAACTTCATCTCTCATTTCAGTTTTTAGTATTTTTCCATTTTTGCTTATAATCGCAACAAATCTGATCATTTTGTGCAGTTTGCCAATTTTTTTGATTATTAGATCTAGGTCTTTTGTTTCAACCATAAAATTTGCCAGGAATGATCAAATATAATGGTAATCATAACTTCGAATAATCGTTATCAAAAAAATATGGGAGCAAAATGGGAAATTTCAAAGTAGATAAAAATATCACCAATTGGAAAACGTCATATCAGTTTAATCACAATTTATTATTGGTATCACTAATCGCTTTGACAGTTATTGGTTCTTTATATTATTGGGCTGATGAGCGAGGTGAATTCTTTGAGCCATTTTGGATAATAGTGTTATCAATTTGGTATATGACAATTGGTTTTAGTCTATTTTTGATTTTCCGAAAAATAAAAAGTGGCTATTTGATTGCAGGAATATTATCCTGGATGACAATTACATTTTGGGTGTTTGATAATTCTCACATAGTTTTTCAAGTATCGTTTATTGCATCTGAACCAAATCTATTCATGACGATCAGAAATTTCACAGGTGTTGGAATTGCAGGATTAGCCATATTTTCATCACATAACGCATTTCATAAGATTTAGAATTTTTTCATATGAGATACCAGATATTCATTTGTTTAAAATGTTAGCACTAGTCATGTTTATTAGGCACCATACTACGAAAATGTAGATGGTGTTTCTTAGGAAGAAGAAAGTAAAAGGATGCGAGTACCTATATTTAGTAAAAAGCATGTGGGATAAAAAAAGAAAAACTTCAAGGCAGGAGACTATCAAATATCTAGGAGAAATATCTGCAGTGACAAGAGATGATATACCAGAAGAATATAGGGAAGACACAAAAATTAATTCATTTTTGCTGCAGAATGCATCAAAAGACAGAAAAAAACATGAACAATTAATCGAACAATTAAGAAATAAATTGTTTACATCGTTAACTGATGGCAATCTAAAAGAATCGATGAATATCTACAAATCTTTCGTTTCAAATAATTCACTAGATAAATTCTATGAGAGAATTGTGATACCAGTGATGGCAAAAATAGGACACTTGTGGTCTAATGGAGAATTATCAATTGCGACCGAACATGTTGCAAGTAACATTGTACATAGTTTAATCAAAGTAATTTCAGATGATTTCAGAAAATCTAAACAAGATAAAGGAGTGGTAATTCTGACCACGCCAGTTGGGGAAGATCATGACTTAGGATGTGATGTGCTTGATTCATTTTTAATTTCTAGGGGATTTATAACATTTAATCTGTCTCCATCTACACCATCAGAATCACTGATAGAATTTATCAAAACAGCGAAGCCTGATGTATTATTTGTGTCTATTACATTGGAAGATAATATTAGATCTGGACAAAGACTGGTTAAGAAGATTCACGACAAATACAAAAAACTTCCAATTTTCATTGGAGGTCAGGCATTTTCTCAAAAAACTAATTTTAGATTTGAGGGAAAATTGATTACGGACACACATATGCTAGAACAGATGCCACGAATCATCAAAAAGAAATAATTATAATATTTTATGAAGAAAGAAACAATCTAGGTTTAAGATGAAGCACGATCTCTAGGGTCTAATTGAAGAGATTTATTATAACAGTCAGAAGCCTCATTATATCTACCCAAACTTCTCAATACAATTCCTTTGTTATTCCATAAATCAGGATCATCAGGTTTTAGAAGTAATGCTTGCTCAAAAAAACTCAATGCATTTTCAAAATTACCATTTCGGAGATTCTCAGTTCCTTTTTGGATTAGTACATCTATTTTAGTCACGTGATATCTATAGAACTACTCTGAAATAATCCCATCGCTCAGGATCAAACTTTTTCACAAATACAACATTTTTTTCTTTTTTCTTTCGTTCCTCTATAACATCACGCATTGAGAAACTTGTCATAAATTTGTATCCTTGAGACTGAACTTGCATCATGAATAGCTGACGAATTTCTCTTCCACCATGAAATCCCCAATAGCCATTTTTTATTGCAACAGGTTCCAAAAATATGGTATTGTTCTTTCCATGATTTTTGTCTTCAAAGTCCAATTCGAATTTATATTTTTCAAGTGGACCACCTTTTGCAAATCCAACTATAGGTCCATCTTTATTTCCTACACGTAACGTGTTTAGAATTGTGTCAGAATCACTAAGTGAATTGATAAAATCATCTCGTGAGAATTGTAAAGGTTTCGGAAGCTCTCTATATATCGATAGCAAAATATCAGACACATCTTCAGAGATTGAGTTTTTTTCTATGCATGGAACTAGAGGTAATCCATCATAAACAAACTTGTTGTAAATTTTAATCTCTTCTTGGCGTAGTTCCATAAATTCGGTAATAGTATCTAGAAAATTTTTTCTCATGTGTTTTGGCAAACCAAATAATACACGATGGCACATAGCAGGTTCGTTGTTTAACATGTCTTCAAAGAATGACACCGAACGTGTGACAATGAATGCAGGATGCCAGCTTGACGAGTGTGCATTCATCTTTGCCATATTCATTGCCTTTGTAAAGTCACCAAGAGCGTATCCGCCAATACGATCAGAGACAGACAAGAAATGTCCAAGTTCTCGGAAGTGTTCTTGTTGTTTTTTATCTTTCTTAATTTTTGATTTTGAGAGATAGCTTTGAATTAGTTTATCAGTAGTAGTTATGATGTCGCCTCTCCATGGATAAATGGTTCGAGAGATCAATGCACATATGAGATTTGGATCAAGATTAGCTTCGGCGAGAAGTTTTTGAATTGTTTTATCTTTTAAGATGAAGTTAATGACATTTTTTTCATGTGGCTTGTCTATTGCTTTGCCAGGATCAAAATCATGTAAGAGTGCAGATACATAAAGATAATTCAAATCATCAAGAGTGATAAATTCATCTTTTATGGAATGTATGCCAGAAAGTAATGTGACATATGTTACTTCAAGTTCATGATCAATGTTATGGTATCCATAATAATCACTGAATAGACCATTGTCTTTGAATAATTGAATGGTGTAATCTAGTAATTTTACATTTACGTCAGTTGCAAGTTCTACAGATGAGAGTAAATCAAATATTCCATTTCGTAATGAAGGAGAATTTGCAAATTCTTGCATGAGTTAGACGATGGAATTAAGGTTTTAAAGTTATTTGATTATTCTACTAAACCCAAATCGGTTATAAGGTAAATAATGATATTTTGAGTGTGGGATTGAAGCGATATCTTATCACAAGAGGGATAACAATGTTTGGCGTGTTGATGATAACATTGTTGCTTACAGTTTCACTTGTCGGTTCAAATATGGATACAATTCTAAAACAAGGAATAATTTATCAAGTTAGAGCAGAGATCACAGAGAATACATCAATCGTACAAGGCTTCAATGACCCAAAAGAATTTGAGAAATTTGTTCAACAAAAAATTGATGAGAGAGTAAAAACGCTAGGACTTGACACGCCATGGTATTCTCCACAAAGACTGGGATATACAATGTATAAGATTTTAATTTTGGATTTTGGTAATGCAACATTTCTCACAAGTGATTCAGGATCATCAAATGTTGGAGAAATAATTTTTGAAAAGATGCCAAAAACAATTCTGCTATTTACTACAGCTACAATAATTATATCCATCATTGGAATTGTGTTAGGTGCAGCATCAAGTAACAAAATTGGTTCAAAAATAGACCGTATAACATCTACATTTGCAGTGATTAGCAGTAGTTTCCCAGTTTGGTGGATTGGAATGTTAATGATATTTGTATTTGCCTTTGTTTACCAAATTTTTCCTGCAAGAGCAACACCGAATATAGCATCAGATGACCCAGGCTACTTTTTGGCATTGCTATACCATATGACGCTACCTGTGATAACAATTGTTTTAATTGGATTTGGAGCATGGGCATATCTTGTTAGAAATTTTATGGTAGGAATTATGCAAGAAGATTTCATCACTGCAAAAAAAACTATGGGAATTTCCAAAAAGAAGATAGTGTATAGTCATGCATTAAGAAATGCAGCGCCTCCAATTGTCACCATACTTGCATTAAGTCTATCAGGTTCACTAGGAGGTGCAATAATTACAGAGGCAGTGTTTGATTGGCCAGGAATGGGTAGATTGTACTTTGAGGCAATTAGTGTAATGGATTTGCCAGTAATTATTGGTTCAACGTATATTCTAACAGTTTTATTTTTGGTGAGTATATTTATTGCAGATTTACTATATGGCTACTTTGATCCACGAGTGAGGACATCAAATTGAGTAGCGTTTCTACAAATGAAATTAAAAGAGAATTTCTAAAAAGTAAGATGGGATTAACTGGAGTTTTTATTTTACTAGGATTGGTTTTAGTTTCTATCATAACAATTTCAACAATTCCTGTATCAACATTTCAAGAATGGAATAATCCTGAGAAATGGATATTATATCCAAAAACGTCAGTTCCAAGTTGGGTCAATCTTTTATCTTCAGAGAAAATTCCAGAACATAAGATTATTGATGCAGAAATTTTCGAGTCACATAAAGATGAAATTTTTCTTGTATCTCAGCAGTTTGGAGTATCCTTTGAGTATGATGATTTTCCAAGTGATTTTATTTTTGAAACAAAAACTAAATACTCAGATTCACACCTAGTTCAGATTAAAGTAATACGTCCGGATGGAATTATTTTGGAAATATTATCCACTTCTTTGCCACACTCAGAAATAGATACGATTCATAATCAAAGGTATTTCTCAACGGACAGTATGATAAAGAAAAATCTAAATGCATATAAAGACGAATTTCAATTTGATTTTTCTATCGGTGCAACTGAAATAATATTTTCAGATCTAAATGAAAACCAGGTGCAAAAAGGCAATTATATTTTCATTATGGATACATATGGAATAGGAGAACCTGCACGAGTATTAGAATCAAAAATGATTCTAGGAGGAAAGACATTTGGATTAATGGGTACGGATGAACTTCGTAGAGATTTAGCTGTAGGATTACTTTGGGGTACACCGCTTGCACTTTTCATTGGAATTTCAGTATCAATTGGATCAGTCGTTGTGGGATTAGTTTATGGGGTTTATTCAGGGTATAAAGGAAAAAAGACAGATGAGGCTATGATGAGATTTAATGACGTTATCTATGCATTGCCTGCATTGCCATTTTTAATAATTTTGGCAGTTACAATAAGTAATAGTATATTTTTGATGATAGGTTTTCTTATGATTTTTAGCTGGGTAGGAATTGCAAAGGTCTCACGTAGCATGTCATTACAGATTAAGACTAGACAGTATGTGGAAGCAGCAAAAATAATGGGACAAAAAGACTCAAAGATAATTTTTAAGCATATTATTCCTCAGTTGCTGCCATACGCATTTGCCAGTATAGCAATTTCAGTCCCCGCAGCCATCACTACAGAAGCAGGATTAAGTTTTCTGGGATTAGGCGATCCATCATTTCCCACATGGGGACAAATTCTACATGATGCCAATACATATGGAGCCACGGCACAAGGATTTTGGTGGTGGATTGTCCCGCCAGGAATTTTAATTGCGATAACAGGATTGGCGTTTGTCTTTATTGGAAATGCTCTAGACGTGATAGTTAATCCAAAATTAAAAAGATAGTTATTCAGCTATGCTAAATTTTCGGATTAGATCAATTGATTTGTCATTTAGTTTTATTGTATAAGTTGCAGCATTAGGATTAGTATTTTTTTCTTCAGATAATAATTCAGTAAATTTTGTTTTTTCTACTTCAACTGCTCCTGCTTCATGTGCACATAAATTAAATGCCTTAAGTTGAAGATTGTTCTTTAACAAATACGAAATAAATTTTTTATAATTTTCAGTGTTATTCCAATCAATATTTTTTTCGTCACATGCAGATATCCAAACATCTACAGAGTTATGGTAAAAAACTTTTTTTTTAATTACATCTAATGCTAAATCTGTTTGAGGCATTTTGTATCTCTAAAACATTGCACGTTTCATTGAAGACCCGCAACGTGGGCATTCTCTCGCATTGTAAACCTTATGACATACAAGACATTCATATTTTATTCCAGGTTTGTCGCTATTTTGACCAAATAGACCTCCAAGTCCGCCAGAGTTTCCAGATCCAGAACCAGAACCAGAACCAAAGCCACCTCTCATTCGGTTCATCATTCTTTTTCGTAAGATTAATGGAAATGCAATGAATAGCGCCAGTGCGGCACCCAATCCATATGGAAATGGAAGAATCATTTGCAAGCCGATACTTATTGCAAGAGATGCAAATAGGAATATCAAATATGACTTGTAGTTAATCATGATAAGAAAATTATCCTAATTTCAAATATAAGGCTTATTGAGTATAAGCAGTTATTCATCTAGTATTGGGATTGAGTTTCCAGAACTATCCCATGCAAGTATATCTTCATCCTCATAGGGAGATTTTACAATTATTGAAACTAATCCAAAGAAATTATTCAAATCTTCCAAAGATGGTTCAGCGGTTCCTATAGGATGTGAATGCGCCATTCCAATATAATCAGCATCAAATGGAAGCTGATTAGATGGAAAACCTGCAAAAGTAGGTGCGGTTTCATTAAAAGGTGGAACGACTAAGCTTTCAACAAACATTTTGCCTTTTTTTGAATGACCTTTGAGAATTAGAATCATTTCGTCAGGATGGTTAATCTTGCAATATGAGACAATTCCGTCACGAGTTTCATTAAGAAAGACAACACTACGTTCTAGTTTTTTTGTTTTAAAGATCATTTGTTGTCTAATGAAATTGTATAAGATGTGGATGTGACATCTTTGAGATTTCTTTCTATCTGATGTAATATTGTAGGTAAAGAATGAGTTAGATCAAGATTTTCATCTTCAAATATTTTCAATTTGGATGAAGTATCAGAAATATTAGATTCTTCTCGTTTTAGATTATTTTCAGCAGTTTGAAGAGATTTAGAATCAAAGTTTTCAAGTTTTATAATTAATTCATGTTTTTTTGTTTCAAATTTTTCTTTGATAGAAATTAATGAAGGGATTAGATTTTTTATTTCAGCAACACTATGTTTTGACTTTGAAATATCCTTTACAGACACAGAACCAGTATCAATTCCAGTGACAATATAATCAAGTATTTTTTTAATTCCAGAAATATTATCAGTATTGAGTACATCATAAGGAGTAGATGCTAATTTTGCCGTCAAATCTTTGAGTTCTTTATCATGCGAAGAGATATGAACAAATTTTCCAAGAGGTCTAGAAATTTTTGTAAATTCATCATTAACATGATGGCGAATTTTTACTTCCTCAGAATCACAATCCGATAATTGGGATTTTACATCAAGGTATGTCTTGTAATCAGAGGAACTTTTAATCTCTTTTATCTCATTTTCAAATTTTGTAATTTTTTCTTTATTATCAGTTATAGAAGATTTCAATTCGTTCATGCGTGAATTTTGCTTGGATAGTTTTTCTAGTGTTTTATTCCTAGAAGATAATAACTCATTAATAGTTTGGACAGAGTTTTCAGTGTTATTGAAATTATCAATTAATTCATCCACATCTTTTAGATTCTCAGTAAGATTTTCAAGATCTTCTTTAAGTTTTTTTGCATACTTTTTTGCAAAAATATGAATTACTCTAGAATGTTTTCCCAACATATCACCAACTTTTTTTATTCCAGCAGTAGTTGCTTTTTTGAATCGCATTATATCATCTGGAGAATTGATGTCAGGAAAGGGATTTGCAAATTCTTTTTTTATTGATGAGATAACCTCTTTTTTTCCACGATTCACCATTATTTGAAAATGAGGATCGAGCTTATCAGGATCTAACTCATCTTCTGATAATTCATTTGCGATTTTTAGTAATACTACCCTTTGCGGATCAATTCTATTTCGTTGTGCTTTTATTTCGGCTGCAAGTGTTCCTTTCCTAAGAATTACTATATCATTAAGAATTTTTGGAATTTCATCCAATGTGATAGTTTGGGATATAGAAGTAACATTTTCTACAGGTTCATCATATTCAACTTTCTTTTTTTTGCTCCAACCAAAAACCATAATCAAAAGATCAATAGTTGAATTATATAAATTTGAGAAGTATTGTATTACAATATGAATTCAGGTTCGGTAAAGAAATCGGTGATAATTGATGTAGATTTAGAAAAAGTATGGTCAAAAATAAGTAAAATTTCAAAATTAGATTGGCTACAAGGTCAAAAATCAACAAAAATCTTGGGAGAAAAGAAAAACGGGGTAGGCGCTAAGAGATTAATCTCATTTGAAGATGGATCAGATGTAGAAGAGCATATAGTAGGATGGAAACCAAAAGAATATTTTTCATATATTGCGGTTTCAGGTTTACCACTGGATGCATATCATGCGACAATTTCTATTGAAAAGAAAGGCGAATCAGTTAAGATCATATGGGAATCTTTTTTCGCATCAGATTCTACAACGAATGAATTTGAGAGATTTACAGACTTTTTATCAAATTTTTACGTACTTTCATTGAAAAATTTAAAAAAAGAATTTAATTAGAATTTCTGAATTAGACGTGTTTTTGCAGAAAATGCAATTACTGCCACAATAGATATTACAAGTACTAGTGAGACAACCATACCAAATTCAGGAACAACTTGGAATGTTGAAGTTTGACCTACAGGGCCATGAACCCCAAGTATTGCATCTTCGTTCAATGATCCTATAAAGTGTCCAATTCCTTGGAATGTCACATCGATGTCAACAGGATAATCTTTAGGATCATATTCCAATGGTTCAGTAGTATGGACAGGGTATTTGAATAAATGACGATGTGCATCTTCTTCAGCAAATATCACTTTGTCATTTTGTGATATTTTAATATCATAGTTAACGTGGTTGATTACAAATCCATCTGATTCCATAAACTCAACCTCAATTGTTAGTGGGGAACCTTTTGTTCCATCACTTGTAACAATATTTGCAAATACTTCACTAATTACTCCAGGATCTTTTTCAGATACTTCAGGAATATTATCTCCATAAATTATGGATTCTGTTTGATCCACTGTTTGTCCATAACCAGATACCATGTTATCTACAACATCTACACCTTCAGGCAATATTTGTAATTGACCTGCCATCCATGGATGAACCATACAAAAATAATTATGAGTTCCAGGAGTATCTGCAATAAATGAATAATCTACATTAGGTTGTTGCAATCCACTATCCCAAACTCCATCAGGTCCATTTTCAGGAGTGCCGCTAGTAGAAGTATGTGCTGCGTCATCACCATTTAGGAATGTTATCGTGTCACCAACATTGGCAGTAGCATATGAAGGAACAAAACAAAGATTTGTTACCTCACAGCCTTGCACTGAAGAACCACGGCCATTTTCAATTTTTATTTCTTCTGCAAATGCAGTTTCAAATCCAATTGTAGTAAATGTCAAGGAAATAGATAAAATGATTAAACCGATTACCGTCTTTTGCATGATTTTATGTGCCTTGTTGAATATAAAACGAATGCTAAGTTACAAAACTGATGCTAAAATTAATCATCATATGTGAAAATAATCTCAGGTGGAATTTGATCCTCATCATGAATTTCAGTTTTCATTTTTACTGTATTAGATTCATCATATGTGATTTCCAAAATGACAGGAGTTGTTTTCCAGCCATATTTTGGAATTGTATCAAGAGAAACTAATTGAGAAAATGATGAATTGGTAATTTTAAATTCTTTATGAAACGTTGTTTCCATACCTAAAATTTCCAATATAGCAAAAGATGACTTCCCAGTTTCATCCGAAAATGTGATTAATACAGAATTATCATCATTCAGATATACAGCATCAAATTTAAAATGACTGAAGTCAAATTCATCATTAGAAATAGGGTTTATGAGTATTACAATACTAATTGCAACTATCGTAATCAGTATAATTAGAAAATTTTTTGGTGTAATCAATTATGAAAGCTCTTTTTTAACAGAATTTAGGAATTTTGACGTGACACGTACTCGCTCCATAGTTTGCTCCAAAGTCATTTCAGTTCCTCGTAAAGGATTCATTTTAAAGAATTTACGAACCTCTTTTTCCTGTTTTGCATCAACAACTTGACCAATACTTGCAACAACTCTATTCAATAGTGGATTACCAATTCCTGCCTTTTTGACAATTTTTTTCCAGTTCTTTTTGAGCCATCCCCATAAGAAATCCTTGCCATGAAGGTTTGCAGAAATTCTCATTATTGGCATTTGAATATTTTGTGAGCGAACATCAGGACCAAGGGCAAAATCCAAAGTTTTTAGTAACAAATTCTTTTGCTGGAAGTTACACATTGCAGCAAGGAATCTGAGCTTTTCTTCTTGCGAATTTGCTTTTTTGTATAGGGATACAAATTTTTTGTATGTAGATTCATTGCCGCTCCATGCAACTAAAACAAATACAGTTTCTTGTAGATCAGCTGATAAGCTATTTTTATTTTTCAAAAATTTATCAAATCTTCTTTTTGATTCTTTGAGAATTTCCTCATCGCCTAATTTACCTAATCCAGATATTGTGAAGCTTCGTAGGAGTGCATTTGTGTGAGGCTCCCCTTTTTTTGCATCCCAACCTAAACGATCATGAATGGTTCTAAGGAAATTAAATGCATATTGTTTAATTTCATCAGAGAATCTTTCCTTGTGAGTTAATGAGTATAAAGAATACAGGTGCTGGGCGAGATTTAGTGATGAAATGTAATTATCTTCATCAAAGTATGCATTTGTGAAATTAAGATAATCTTGTAATTTCTTTTTTCCAGTTACACATTGTGAATAATAGTCATTTTGAACGCTCCATCTATCTACATAGTTTAGGATTTTTTCATCAATTAGGAGTGAAATATTATCCAAAGTTTCAGAATCATAGTCCATTCGATAAAATCCAGTTCTTCCAGAATTGATTATAAAATTTCGATCCTTATTTTTTAGTTTGAATGATTGAGATTTCTTTTCCATGATGTGAGAAGTTGTAACATTTCCTTCATCAATAATCAAAGGAATTTTCCATATTCCTTTTTGGCTTGCTTTTGTTTCTTCTAATAGATAACGACTTTGTTTTAATGAAATTGTGGAACCTTTTCGTTTTACAGATAAAATTGGAAATCCAACCTGATTAATCCAAGTATTCATCATTTTGTCAATTGGTTTTTTTGCTACCTCACCAATTGAATTCCATAAGTCACGACCTTCAGCATTAGTGTATGCATATTTTTTTAGATATTTTTGTAGTCCTTTTTGGAAATTTTTGTCCGTTACAAAGTGTTCAAGCATTCGAAGAATGCAACCACCCTTATCATATGAAATGGAATCAAAGATTTCTCTAATCTCTGAAGGATGATTTACCTTAACATTGATAGGATGAGATGTCTTTAAGGCATCAAGTGACATTGCAGTATTCATTGCATCTTCTAAGAATTGATCCCATAAGTCCCATTCAGGATAAAATTTGTCTACAATTTTTGTTGCCATGAACGTAGCAAAGCTTTCATTAAGCCACAAGTCATTCCACCATTTCATTGTAACGAGATTGCCAAACCATTGGTGTGCCAATTCATGTGATATTACTTCAGCTATGAATTGCTTGGTTCTTGTAGAGGATGTTTTTGGATCATACAGAAGTATTGTTTCACGGAACGTTATTGCTCCCCAGTTCTCCATTGCACCTGCTGCAAAGTCAGGAATCGCTAGCATGTCAAGTTTTGGCAATGGGTATTTGATTCCAAAGTATTTTTCATATTCACCTAGGAATTTTTTTGTTAATTCAAGTGAAAGTTTCGCCTTGTTTTTATTTCCCTTTGTTGTCAAAACACGGATTTGGATATTTCGTAATTTGTCTTCAACATACTCAAATTCACCAACACCGAGATACAACAAATAAGTAGACATTATCGGAGTACGCTCAAATTCATAGAGTGTTTTTGAGTTAAAATTGTGTTTTTTTCTTACAGGCATGTTAGATATGGCCATATAGTTTTTCTCTACTAACAATGAGATGTCAAATGTAGCTTTAGTTGATGGATCATCCCAACATGGAAATGCACGTCTTGCATCGGCTGCTTCAAATTGGGTGGTAGCCATGTATTTGGTTTTACCAGCAGGGTCAGTGTATTTACTTCGATAAAATCCAAGTAGGCGGTCATTTAAGATTCCAACATATTCTATGCAAAGTTTGATTTTCCCTGAAACCTTTTTCTTGGAAGTTATAGATAATGATTCATTTTTTGCATCAAGTTTGAATTTTGTCTCAATTGTTTTACTTTTGGAAAGAATGTAGCATTTGCTAATTTTAATTTCAGCACAATTTAGTACAAATTTGTTTGAAGAATTTGTCTTAAATGATAAAATTTCAATTCCTTTGAATGTAAAATTAGAGAAAAGAGGTTCAAATTGTATATCATAGTTTATTTCAGATATTCCCATTAGGTAGTTTGAAGAAAATGGCTTATCTAAAGATTAAGATTCAATTTCAGGCAACGTGCCAAGATGATCACCATCAACTTTATTATTATCAGTTCGAACATGTGTTTCACCATTAATAGTAAATGCATTTACGATTTCACCAGGCTCCCAATCAATTTCATTTTTCTTGTATATTGTAATGTATTTTTTTCCTTTTTTTATGTGAGATGCAAGTGTTTTTTTATCAATTATTTCTGGTTTCCCAAACTCACTTCCAAAATCTTCATGGACTTGTATATGTGAGATATTTGCCAGACCAGGACCTTTCTTTATTCCACTAACTACAAAATCAGCCCATTTACTCATAATTCTAGAAATTTAAAATGAGTATATAATTTTTAGCAGTTATTTCAAACAAGTCCCAGAGTCAGTTGATAAAATTCGAGAGACTGTCAATGGAAGATTTGTAAGATTGAGGAGATTTACTCAGCTTTAACATTAACCAAAGTAGAAGATCCAGGTGAATAATATCTATTTTTGAGATATATAGTATACAACGCTAACGTCAGTTCTAATTTCTTCTTCGCCAGACATTATTGGTGCAGATTTCATAGATGATTCTGCAAATCCATCAAATGATGCACGCATAGGGCTATCATAATATGGCATCATGTTATCGTGAACAACCACAGATTTTACTCCAACAATTTTTTGCTTTAATGGGAGCAAAGCTTTTTCTGCCTTTTGAGTCGCATCATTAATCGCATCTGCAATCAAATCATCACCAATTTTTTGTAATTTTTCATCAGATAGCTGAAATGAGACAGTATCAACACGATTTGCACCTGAAGAAACAGCAGCATCAATAATATTTCCAGCAGAATCAATGTTGTCAGTTTGTATTGATAAGATGTTGGATACGCGATATCCAATCAAAATTTGCTGATAGTTTCCATTTGAATCTTTTATACTGTCATACAGTGGATAGATTCTAAAATTCGATGTCTGTATGTTGTCTTTAGAAATTCCAGAGTCAGTCAGTGATGAAATGACATAATTTAGTGAGTTAGAGTTTTCTGATAATGATTCACTTGCAGTTTTTGCTTCAGATTCGACTCCAAGAATCACAATTAATGTATCAGGAGTAGAAGATGCTGTTGCACTGCCAGTAACTGAGATTGTTTGTTCAGATGGATCATATTTTTCTAACCAATGTGTGATTAGTTCATCAGATATTTCATAATCAATATCTTGAGAAATGGCTTGATTTTCAATTTGTGTCAAAGTAACAGCAAATGCTAAAACAAATACAACACCAACAATTACAGCAATGTTAATACGAATATCCATGAATTTTCTCAAAGGTAATACTATAAAAATTCTCAAATGGAAAGATGAGTGTAAATGAAAGATGTTCCATTAATTGATCCAGTCACAGAATTAAAGAAGTTATTTGATACAAAGAAATTTGATGCCGCAATAGAATTTTGTCAGAAATTACTGGAAAAAAACCCAAATGACCCTATCGCACTGCAGAATCTTAGTACCGCGTATTACATTGTAGGGGCATATAATGACACTATCAAATGCTGTGAAAAAATTTTAGAAAAAGATGCAAATGAAGAGCATGCTGTAAAGAATAAAATGCTTGCATCAGAGAAACTGGAGTTACATGATGAAGTTTTACGCTGTTGCGAGATACTTTTATCAAAAAATAACAAAGATGTAGATGCTCTTGTCACAAAAGGCATTGCGCTAAACAAGACGGGAAAACATGAAGATGCATTAACATTATATGATTTAGCTTTAGAATTGGATAAAACAAATGTAGATGGATTGATGAATATGGCAGTAACTTTGAATTATTTAGGAAGATATCAAGAAGCAATTCCATATTATGATACAGTTCAACAAATAATGCCAGAGTTTTCTAGAGCAGCAGTAGAAAAATCAGAAGCATTCAAGGCACTAGGAAGAGAAGATGATGCATTTTTAGCTGCGCAAGGAGTTCGATTGAAGGACGCAGAATTACTAAAACAAGATGCAAAAGAAAACAAATATTCTGTACAACATGCTTTTCTTTTAAAAAGATATAAGAATTCTGGAGAAAAGAACTAAATCACATTCTTTCAGGTGCATCAATTCCAAGTAAGCCTAAAGCTGATTTCAAGGTTTTTTGAAACGATATAACAAGACAAAGTCTTGCATTGAGTAAATCAGGGGTTTCAGATGCTAGAACCTTAACATGTTCATAAAAAGATGAGAAAGCGACAGATAAATCATAACAATATCTTGCAATGACTTTTGGAGATAAATTCTTGACCGAATCATTTACTTGAACATCAAACATCGCAATTTTTTTGATTAGATTTTTTTCAAAATTAGAAGATAGTAATTCAAATCCAGAATTAAAATTAGGTTCGGTTTGAATTTTTTCAAGTATGCGTGAAGCACGGGCATATGAATATTGGATATAACTACAGGTGTCACCTTCCAAGCGGAGTGAGGTTTTTAGATCAAATGTTATGATTTTGTCCAAATCAGGTTTTATCATTTCATAGCGAATTGTTCCAACTGCCACAGTATTAGCAATATTTTGGAGTTCAGATTCAGATAAATTTTTATTTCGATTTTTAGATTCATTGTAGACACGCTGTATGAGAGTTTCAAGTACAGCATCAGCATTGACATACAAGCCCTTTCTTCCAGACATTTGTGTAGATTCTCCATCTACAGATATGCCTAATGATTTTACAGTATCAGCACTTAGAGTGACAGATTCGTAGC
Organism: Candidatus Nitrosopelagicus sp.; assembly: GCA_028242535.1. Classification (GTDB taxonomy): domain Archaea; phylum Thermoproteota; class Nitrososphaeria; order Nitrososphaerales; family Nitrosopumilaceae; genus Nitrosopelagicus. The sequence continues at coordinate 73,038 of JAOJYB010000004.1, forward strand.
CAAGATGTGTGTAGACCCCATTTTCTTTGAATTTCGCCATTAGGTTAGTTACAATTTTTTGTAATCGGATTTGTCTATTGTCTATCACAGTTATGACTTTGTTTCCAGATAAATTCAGTTTTTCATTTTGTTTAAGATTTTCATCCAACGTTGTTTCATAGAGTTTTTGGGAGTTATTTTGCGTGGAGTAAATTTTGTATGAAAATGGATCATCAACTAGACCAAGTTTCCAAGCAGCATATGGAATATCTTTTGCAATGTATGTTGCAACACCATTACTTCGAACTAATATTTTATCATCTTCACCTTCAGTAGAAATAACCCAACATCCAGCATTATCACCCGAGTCTTCATATTTTATTTGATTATCCGATTTTAGTTTTTCAAAGATTTTTTCCCATAATTTTGAGTGAATTATTTGAGATTCAAAATTAAGACAATCATAAAAAACACCTAGATTCCAGACAGTTTTAAGTTGTTCAGCCAATACTCTTCGAGTAATAGTTTGTGCCATCTTTGAAACATCACTTGTACGGTCTTCAATTTGTTTGAGAATTTCATGACGTTTTTCTTCTAGTTGTTTATCAGATTCATACTTTTCAGTAGTTTTCACATAAACAGTATCACCACAATAATGATCAAATTTTTCATCATTAGGAGGCTCTTTTGAAAAACCTGAATATTTGAAACCAACTATAATGTCCGCAACTTGAAGACCAGAATCATCTACATAATTGAGTACCTTGACATCATAATTTCCTTTTTTGAGAATTTTAGATACAACATCACCTAAAATCACATTTCTAATATGCCCAACGTGTAGAGCTTTATTTGGATTTACAGAAGTATGTTCTACAACAATTTTTTCTTTTTTTCCAATATCAAGTGAACAATAATTTTCTTCAATAGATGCCGAAATTACAATATTATTAAATTTTGTATAATCAATTTCAAAATTAAGATACCCACTCGGATGTGATTCAACTTTTTTAATTTGAGGTAAATCACCAAATTGGTATAATCTTGATAATTCAACAGAGATTTCCTGAGGGCTTTTTTTAAGTTGTTTTGAGAGTAAAAATGGCACATTGCAGGTTATGTCTCCAAATCCAGGCTTTGCAGATTCTACTGAGAATTGAACAGGAGTATAATTTTTAGCATCTAAGATTTCAGCAGTTTTACACCGTATATTTTCAAGTAATTTGAGAAAGACCATACAACTAGAATTCAGACGATATCATATCTAAGCCTTCCAATACACCTTCACCAGAATTTTTTGTAGTTACAATTTTCGCTATTTCTTTTAATTCTGGAATTGAATTATTTACTGCAATATTATTTTTTACAGTTTTGAATAATGGAACATCAGTTTCACTATCACCTAAGGCGATTGTATCTTCAAGATCTGCATTAAGCATTTCAAGCGCTTTCATTAAACCAGTGCCTTTATCAACACCATGAGAATTAATGTGAAATGCATAACCACTGTCAAATAATCCTACATGGAATCCCTTTTCATCTAATATTTTCTGAGCGTTTTTGATATCAAAAGTTCTATCTAAGACAACTTCAGTTATTCTAGGGAACACAGGTTTTTCCTGAATCGTTTCATCAAGTGTTTTTTTTAGATATGAAAAAGCATTTTGGCACTCATTCTTATTTCCAATCAGTTTATGAGTCATTGTTTCACCATGTGTTATGCAGCCACCATTTTCCCCCACTCCAAGTAATGTTAAGCCTCCAAATATCGAAAGAAGGTATGCCTCAACAGAAGAACGGCCTGTAACAAAAATTACATGATGTCCATCATTTTTTAAATTTCTTAATTTTTCTAAAGCCTGCAAATGAATTTTTCCAAATCCATTTAATGTAATTGTTCCATCAATATCCACTGCAAGAACTTTTTTCTTCAATAGTTTTTGATTTTACATACCATTAATGAGTAAAGCGTTAGAAACCTTTGATATTGAGTTAATTTTTAAAGAAAGTGATTACTAATGGGAATTCCAGAGAAGATCAAAGCAATTCAAGATGAGATACATAGGACACAAATAAACAAAGCAACTGAACATCATGTTGGATTACTAAAAGCAAAAATTGCTAAACTAAAAAGAGAACAAGAAACTGAACAGGTCAAAAAAAGTTCTAAAAAACAAGATGGATTTGATGTAAAAAGGACGGGAGATGCTACAGTAGTTTTTATCGGATTACCGAGTGTAGGTAAATCCACACTACTCAATAGGTTGACAGGCTCAAAATCAGCAATAGGTGCATATCAATTTACCACAGTAACAGTAGTACCGGGAGTAATGAATTATAGAGGAGCGAGAATACAGGTTCTAGATTTACCAGGAATCATCAAAGGAGCATCAACTGGAAAAGGGTTAGGAAAAAGAATTCTTTCAGTTGCAAGAAGTGCAGACATTGTATTACTAGTATTAGACGTCTTTCAGCCATATCACGAAGATGTTTTAATTAATGAATTAGTAAACATCGGGATTAGGCTAAATCAAGAACCACCAAATATTGTAATTGAAAAATCAAATACAGGAGGAATTGCAGTTGCACAGCAAAAAAAATTGAAGAAAATGTCAGAAAAATTATTGAAAGAAATTCTAAATATTTATGGGTATACTAGTGCACGAGTTGTCATCAAAGAAGATATTGATTCAGAGCAGCTTATTGATTTTATAAATGGAAATAAGACATATGCAAAAGGAATTACTATTTTGAATAAGATAGATCTTGTTGATGACAAATTTGTAGAAAATGTAGCAAAAAAACTAAAAACTGATTTTATACCAACATCTGCAGATTCAAATAAAAATATCAATGAATTGAAAGAGAGGATTTACAACGAATTGGAATTTATTCGTATTTACCTTAGACCAAAAGGTGGCGAAACAGATTTCGAAGAACCATTAATTGCTAGAAAAGGAAATACAGTTGCAGATATTTGTAACAAATTACATAGGAATATGAAAAAAGATTTTAGATTTGGATTAGTTTGGGGCAAAAGTGTAAAGTTTGGAGGACAGAGAGTGGGTCTAAAGCATATTTTAATTGACGAAGATGTCCTTACAGTAGTTAAGAGAAGATGATCTTAGATAGAAAATTCTATGAGCGAGAAACTGTAACAGTAGCAAAGCAATTGATTGGAAAAAGACTCATAAGAAAAATACAAAATACAAGATTAACAGGAATAATTACTGAAACTGAAGCATATAGAGGAGGAGATGATCTTGCCAGTCATGCAGCCACAAAAATGACAAATAGAAATAGAGTCATGTTTGGACCAGTTGGAATGTCGTATGTTTATTTCACATATGGAATGTATTTTATGCTTAATGTTGTAGCGAAAAGCAAAAAACAAAATGCAGGGGCAGTTTTGATTCGAGGAATTTATCCACAAGATGGAATAAAAATTATGATTAAAAATAGAGGAATTGAAAATTTAAATAAAATCACAAATGGACCAGGAAAATTAACAATGGCAATTGACGTTACAATGAAAGAAAATAATATAGATTTGACAAAAAAGTCATCAATTTACATAAGTGAAGGAATCACGCCAAAAAAAATTAAGAAATCACCACGAATTGGAATTTCAAAAGCAATAGATAAAGAATGGAATTTTAGTATTAGCCCAAAGGATTGTTTTTAATCGTTATCAGTTTCCTCTAAAGTCCAAGGCAGAAAGCGTCCAAGTATACGACCCCAATCCATCCTTAACATTAATACAACTACAGAAGTCATTACAGCACCAAATATGACAATTCCAATTATAATCGGTGTTGGATCATCCAAGTCTTCAGGTTCAGTAATTCCAAACATTTCAAAGATTGGATCAACAACAGGACCGCTCAGATAATGAGCCAGTATTACAATAGCATAACATAATACAATTTTTCCGGTTAAGGTTGCAATAAAGAATCTTAGTGGATTGTATTTTGCCAGTCCAAGTGGAACATATACTATATCATCTGGAATCGGGGTAGCGGCTGCAACAAATGCAGCGGCTGCACCATATTTTTTAACTAATCGTTGGAATGGCAACATACGTTGTTTTGTCTTTTCAGACATGATTTTTCTGCCACCATAACTAATTACAAAAATTATTTGTTTTGCAACGGTAGCAGTAATTGCTGCAGTTAATGCAAGTATATGAAGATCAAATTGATCACCAACAGACATTGTTACTAGTAAAATGAAAGAGGGGATTGGAACAAAAGGGATTAAAGAACCAAAGAAGCTAACTAGTGCAAGACCAAGATATCCAACTTCGGAGGAAAAGAATGGAATAAAGTCCCAAAGATCCAATAGATTACAAAATCCGCAACCGTATATAAAAAAACGGAATTCAATTAATCATTAAAATATTCGAAAATGAGCTATAACATGAATGACTGAAAATGAGAACTATGAAATTGCAGATTTAATCTCAAGAATTAGCCCATATATTAGATTTATCGGAGTGATTAGTAAAACAGGAGAACTTCTTTCATATTATAGAAAGGAAGATTTAGATCCATTATTAGACCAAAAGAAGACACAATATCAATTTGCACAAATTGCAATCAAAACAGAACTTGAGGAACAATTTGATGACCAATTAGGAGATACAGAATTCGTATGGGAAGAGAGAACCAAAGTCCAGACCATTTCATTTGCAATTTCTTCGAGAAGAATTTGGATTACAATTGAAAAGAATGTCATTCGTTCCGAAATGCTTAGAATTATCGATTCATGTCTTCCAATTGTGAAACGCTATTCATAATATTCATAAAATAAAAAAAAATGGTAGTTACTCAATAATAGATTGTTAAGAAAATTAATTAAAATTATTAGTCTTAGTCTACTTTTTTCACTTTTTGTGCGGCTGGGCCTTTTTCTGTTTCACCAACGTCAAACTCAACTTTATCGCCGTCATTAATCTGACCTTGGACTTCTGTCATGTGGACAAACAAGTCTTTGTCTTCATTTTCACGTTCGATAAAACCGAAGCCTTTGTTTTGGTTAAACCATTTTACGGTTCCTGTTTCCATCTTAACTTCTGGTGAATTTGGAACCCTATTAAATGAAACAATCAAATTAAATGATGAAAAATCATAAATGTTGGCAATAAGACCATGCATGCCTAAGCTCATGCATGGCATGCTGACGGTTTATTTTCAGAATAGCACATTTAAGCCATAAATCAGGTATTTTAGACACAAAATGCATCAATTACTAATTGATCGGTTTGTATACTAGTTCTAATCGAGAAAAATATGAAATACATGTGTAAAAGCTGCAAAACAGATTGCGATGATATTACAGAACATATGATGAAAGTTCATAAATTCTCAAAGAGTATAATGGAACTACAGCTTAAAACAAACCCAAATACATACAAAAATTGTTTTGAGACGAAATCCTAGATCCCACAGAAATATAATTTAGTTAAGATTTTCTAGATGGAATCCCTAAGCTAGTAAATGAGTAATGATGATGATGAAAATAAAATTGTCAATTTACGCGGGATTGCAATAATATCAACATTCATCATATCATCTATAATTTTGTATATTCAAACAAGTGAATGGAGTGTTCCCTAAGAAATTCAGATCTATTCATAAAGCCAACATAGAACATACCCACTCTTTGTCTTGAATTTTGGCGGATCTTTTTTGCATTTCTCCATTGCTTCAGGACATCGGTCATAGAACTTGCAACCTTCAGAGGGATTAACTAAATTTGGAGGAATTCCGGGAATGAATTTTGGTTTTGTATCTTTCGATAAAACAGGAATTGACTCCAACAGTCCTTTTGTGTAAGGATGTTTTGGTTCAAGAAATATTTCTGATGAATCTCCAAATTCAACCATTCTTCCGCCATACATAATTCCAATTTTTTCTGCAACTTCAGAAAGAACAGCCAAATCATGGGAGATTATCATGAATGAGTGTCCGTCTTTTTTTAATTTTTTAAATAGATTAACAATTTGTGCTTGAATTAAAACATCTAATGCAGTGGTAGGTTCATCAGCAATCACAAACTTTGGTTTTAAAATTAGAGCCATGGCAATGACTACACGTTGTTTCATTCCTCCACTCAACTCATGAGGAAATTTCTTCAAGATAGATTCGTCAAGATTAACTGAAATCAATGATTCAATGATTGATTCCTTCATTTCACCTTTGAAATTATGTTGTTTAAGGACTTCTTCAAATTGTTGTTGGATTGAAAAAACAGGGTCAAGTGAGTTCATGGCACCCTGAAAAACCATAGAAATTTCTTTCCACCGTATATTTTTATCAAAATCATCATCAGTTACATCAAGTAGAGATTTTCCATCAAATTGGATTTTACCAGAATATATTTTTCCATTTGAGATCATTCGAATGATGGATAACCCAAGTGTACTTTTACCACATGCACTTTCACCTGCAATTCCAATTGATTCACCTTTGTCAATTGCAAAACTAATATCTTCTAATGCATGTACAAGCCCATTTGAGGTATTATATCTGGTAGTCAGATTTTCAATAGAAATGAAAGACATGATTTGATTTAGAAGAGCTTAGATTAAGTTTTTACTTGTGTATATTTTCATAAATACATGGATATTTCAAGAACACATCTTATTGAAGAACTAAATTCATCCATGGAAGGGCAAGATGTGTTATTTGGCGGATGGGTAGTTGACCTTCGAAAACTTGGTAAGATGGCATTTTTGACAGTTCGAGACGTTACAGGATTATGTCAAGTAATTGTAAAAGGAGATTCTATGACTTTGTTGGAAGGATTAAACCGACAAAGTGTTGTAAGAATTTCAGGTAAAGTTCAAGCAAGCAAAGCAAAAGACTTTGATTTTGAAGTTTCAGCAATAGAAATTCAAATTCTTGCAAAAGCAGAGTATCCACTTCCTATAGATCCAATTGGAAGATTAGAAAGTGATATTGATAATCGACTAAACTCAAGAGCACTAGATATGAGAAATCAAAAGACGGCATCAATTTTCAAACTAAGAAGTCAAGTTTTGGCATCAATAAGAGAGACTCTCATTAATAAAAAATTCATCGAAATTAACACTCCAAAGATTATTGGTAGTGCAAGTGAAGGAGGAGCAGATTTGTTTGGTCTTGATTATTTTGGAAAGCAAGCATACTTGGCTCAAAGCCCACAATTATACAAAGAACAAATGACAATTGGATTAGAAAGAGTGTTTGAAATTTCATCATTTTATAGAGCAGAAAAATCACATACAGGAAGACATCTCAGTGAGTTCACAAGCGTAGACATTGAGGCTGCAATGATGGATTATACAGATGTCATGGATATATTAGAATCAATTGTGATAGATGTTTTCAAATATACATCCGAGAATTCTAAAACTGAACAACAGGAGATTGGGCATGAGATTAAAGTTCCAAATTCACCATTTGAAAGAGTTACCTACACACAGGCATTAGAGGAATTAAGCGGGTTAGACATCAAAATAGAATTTGGAGAAGACTTACAGGACTCACACTTACGTAGTCTAGGAGAAAAACATTCAGGATTTTTCTTTTTAACAGATTGGCCTATGAGCCTAAAACCATTTTACATTCATGAAAAAGATGATGACCCTACACTTTCACGTTCATTTGATTTGCAATATGGATATCTTGAGTTATCATCAGGTGGAAGACGATTACATGATCCCGAACAGCTTAAAGTAAGACTCAAAGAACAAGATCTGGATCCATCTAGTTTTGAAGAACACTTGAAAACATTTGGATGGGGAATGCCACCTCATTCAGGTTGGGGCATGGGATTAGATAGATTGATGACAGTTTTAGTTGGAATTGACAATGTACGAGAAGTTGTTTTGTATCCAAGAGATCCAGATAGGCTCAAACCATAAATTTTATAGAAAAAAATTAGATTAAAAAAACAAACATTAGTGACAGTGTTAGATATCAGATTAAATTGTATTTTTAACAATTAGTATGACAACTGAAGAACGTAGAAGAGCAGCAACATTAGGATGGATCGGTCATGATCTTGCAGCACTGAAACGAAGCTATGCATCAGTAAAAGGTTGGGAAACTAGAAGAAGGAATTAACAGATCTATAATCGACTGATAATTTCACTAGTAAATTCCTTCGTGGACTTTTCACCACCAATATCTTTAGTGGTAATGCCAGATTTTATCAAATCTAAGACGACATCTTCAAGTTTTTTTCCAGCAGAGATACAATCAGGATCATTATTTTTTGAGCCTAACCAATCTAACATCATTTTTGTAGATAGTATGAATGAAGATGGATTTGCAATTTGCTTTCCTGCTATATCAAATGCCGCGCCATGGACAGGTTCAAACAAGCCAAAATTATCACCTAAATTGGCAGCAGGTGCCATGCCTAATCCACCTACAACTTGAGACGATTCATCAGATAAGATATCACCAAACAAGTTTGTAGTTACAATTACATCAAACTCATGTGGAGCCCTAATCAAATTCATGGCACATGCATCCACATACATTTGATCAAAACTAACATCAGGATAATCTTTTGAAACTTCTTCACAGCTTTTAGCAAAAAGACCATCAGTCAATTTCATAACGTTTGATTTATGAACACAAGTTACACGTTTTTGCTGATCTCTATCCATCGCAGTTTCAAACGCATATTTTGCAATTCTTTTTGATGCTTTTTCACTAATTATTCTTAATGCTACGGCCGTATCATCCACTTGAAATTCTTGACCAGTGTAAAGATCTTCGGTATTTTCACGTACAATTACAAGATCAATATCATCTCGTAATGCAGGAGTATTTGGATATGATTTTGCAGGACGAATGTTTGCATACAAGTCTAATTTTTGTCTTAATGTAACAATTACATCTTTAGCACTTTCTCCAACAGGAGCCTTCAAACATGCATCAGAAGATTTTATTGATTCAAAAACATCATCAGGTAACGCCTTACCAGTTTGTTCAAGTGCAGAATCACCAGCTACAAGAGACTTCACATCAAGTTTAATATTTAATTTATCATGAATTGAATCCAAAATAGTTTTGACAGATTCTGATAATTCAGGACCAATTCCATCACCAGTAATTAAAGAAATTTTATACATACATATCACCTAAAATGTTATGATGATTAAATCTTCTTTTCCTTTAGAAGATTTTTTAACATTATACGATTAATTCCATCAACCATAGCCTGAACACTTGTTGTAACAATATCTTCACCTACAGATTTGGATGAAATTATGTTTCCACGTGCATCTTCAACTTTTACAGTTACTTCACATAATGCATTAGCACCACCAGAAATAGAATCTAATTTGTATTCTTTTAATCGTACCTCATCAGTAATTTGACTTGTAATTTTTTGTATTGCATTTAATGAAGCATCCACAGGACCTACACCAAAATCAGTTGCAGTGAATTCTTGTCCATCAATATTTAATTTTATAAATGCATAAGGCATTGTTCCAACACCCGTTGATACAGAAAATCCTGTTAATTGAACAATTCGTTTTAATTTATTTTCACCAATTACTTCATTTGCCATAGATAACAATTCAACTTCAGTAACCTGTTTTCCTTGATCACCTAATGCCTTTACCTTCTCCAAGATTTGTTTTGTTTGTTCTTCGTTTGGTTCAATACCATATTCTTTGAGCATTGCATTCATGCCATGAATTCCTGCGTGTTTTCCTACCTGTAACCAACGGGTTCTTCCTACAATTTCAGGACTAATTGGCTCGTAAGTCAAAGGATTATTCAATACACCATGAGTATGAATGCCAGATTCATGACCAAATGCATTTTCACCAACAATTGCTTTGTTTGGTTGTACAGACATTCCAGCTACTTTTGAAATATATCGAGAAGTTTCATAGATTAATTTTGTATTGACGTTTGTAGTCCATTCTTTTTCAAATTGTAAGCTGTTTAATGCCATAACAAATTCTTCTAAAGAAGCGTTTCCTGCACGTTCACCGATTCCATTAATTGTAACATGTGCACAAGATGCACCTGCTTGTACACCAGATATTGCATTTGCTACAGCCAACCCAAAGTCATTATGACAATGTACACTAATTGGCAATTTGGAAACTTCTATTGCATCCTTTGTGATCTCACCCATGTATTGAGGAGTTGAATAACCTACAGTGTCTGGAATATCAATTCTGTCAGCTCCTGCACTAGCAACAGCCCCAAATACTTTTTTCAAAAATTCCCTATCAGTTCTAGTGGCATCCTCTGCAGAGAATTCTACTTGTAAACCCCGGGATTTTCCATATTCAACTGCTTCAATTGCTTTTTCCAAAGCTTCATCACGCGACATTTTTAATTTATACTCCAAGTGAATGTCAGAAGTTGCAATGAAAGTATGAATATAATTTAATCCGCAATCTACAGCAGCATCAATATCTTTTTTGCTTGTTCTTGCCAATCCACATAATTCTGCATTTAGTCCTTCAGCAACAATTAATTTGACACCTTCTTTTTCTCCAGCAGATATGATAGGAAATCCAGTTTCAATTGCGTCAACACCTAATTCATCGAGTTTTTTTGCAATGCTTAATTTTTTTTCTGGGGATAATGAAACACCAGGTGATTGTTCTCCATCACGTAAGGTTGTATCAAAGATTCTAATGTTCATGCTCTTCACGCTCTAATGCAGTTATACCAGTTCGTGCCATTTCTTTTAATCCAAATTTCTTTGCCAATTCTTCAAAGGCACTTATTTGATGAGGGGTTGCAGTCATCTCTACAATAATTGACTCCTTTTTGGCATCATGTATTTTTGCAGAGTATGCACTGGCTAATTTGTTAATTTCCATACTATCTTCTGGTTTGTTTACTTTAATCTTAAACATTACCAACTCTCTATACACAGAGTTATTCACATCTAGCCTATGAACCTCAATTGTGTCAATCATTTTGTCAAGTTGTTTGACAATTTGTATGATTTGTTTCTCATCGCCAATGGTAGTAATTGTCATTCGAGAATATTTTTTGTCTTCAGTGACACCTACAGAAATGCTATCGATGTTAAAATTACGTGATCTAAAAAGATGTGTAACCCTAAACAAAATTCCAGGTTTATTTTCTACTTTGATTGATAATATTGCCCAAACCATCTCTATCACATTATGAAGGTAATATCATGTCCTTTAATCCAGTTCCAGGTGCAACAAATGGCAATACATCTTCTTCAGGATCAATTGGGATGTCAATTACAGTTGCAACATCACTTTTTAATGCAGTCTTAATTGCTTTGTCAAGTTCATCCATTGATTGCGCACGTAATCCTTGTGCACCATATGATTCAGCTAGTTTAACATAATCAGGACATTTATTCAATTCAACACCTACCATGCGTCGGTCATAAAAAGTTCTTTGCCATTGTGCAACCATTCCTAAAGAAGAATTATTTATTAAAAATACAATTACAGGCAAGTCTTCTAAGACGGCAGTTGCAAGTGAGTTTTCCGTCATGTTAAAACTACCATCTCCTGCAATGTCAACTACAGGTACATCAGGACGTGCGGTTTTTGCCCCAATTGCGGCAGGAAATCCCCAACCCATCGTACCTAAACCAGTTGAGCTAAAGAAAGTTCCAGGATGTATTGCATCAAAGAATAATGATGCCCACATTTGATGCTGGCCTACTTCAGTTGTCACAATTGATTCATGTGGAAGTAACTCTCTTAGTTTTCTAAGAATTTTTGCAGCGCCCATTTCTCCAGGATGTATTTTTAGATTTTCACGCCAGTATTGTTTTACTTCCTTTACATGTTTTAGCCACGGATTATCATCAGACGTACGTACAGCCTTGTCCATCAACATTTTTCCAAATATACGTAATGAAGCACGTACATCACCAACTACTGCTACAGATGTAGTCTGATTCTTTCCAATTTCTGCAGGATCTACATCCATGTGAATTATTTTCAAGTTCTTTTCAAATTCAGCAAATGTACCAACAGAACGATCTGAAAAACGAGTGCCAATTGCTAAGACACAATCAGCTTCAGTCATCAATTTATTGGCTTCAGCATGTCCATGCATTCCAATCGGACCTAATGATAATGGATGATTTTCAGGAAATGCCCCTTTACCTTTGAATGTAGTTACAACAGGAATCATTAGTAATTCAGCTATGGATTGTAATTCTGCAAATGCTGAAGAGATAATCACACCCCCTCCAGCAAGAATTATTGGTTTTTGTGCAGATAACAATAATTCAACTGCACGCGCAGTATTTGGGATATCAGGATCAGTCCAAGGATGATAACCTGGAACGCGTACTTCGTCAGGAAAAGTAAATTTACCTTCATTTTGTTGGACATCTTTAGGAATATCCAATAATACAGGACCAGGTCTTCCAGTTTCTGCAATGTAAAATCCTTGTTTAACCATAGTTGGAATTTCTTCAGGAGTTCGTGGTTGATATGAATATTTTAATGCAGGGTTAGCCATGCCGATAATATCACTTTCTTGAAATGCGTCTTTCCCAATCATTGAAACAGGAACTTGTCCAGTTACAGCAACCATTGGTGCAGAATCTGCTTGTGCAGTTGCAATTCCAGTTAACAAATTGGTTGCACCAGGTCCAGAAGTTGCAAAACAAACGCCAGGTTTTCTACTAACTCTACCAAAACCATCTGCCATATGTGCTGCAGATTGTTCATGTCTTACCAAGATATGACGAATGTTGCTTTTTCCTAATTCATCATACATAGGAAGGTTCGCACCTCCCGGTAGACCGAAGACTTCCTTTACTCCTTCTTTTTCCAATGCTTTCATTAGCGCGGTTGCGCCGATCATAGTTTCCATTTTATTATTATCACTCATAATCCTAATTTAATCGTGTAAATTTGCTGTGAGTTTACAGCTGCAGGTCAACTAGCGATGATATACCAAAAGTGCTAATTGTTGCTTGTTGTTGCATAGTAAATTCAAAACAAGGGGATCGACTAATAAGGCTTCCTTTTTGAGATGTGATGTAATATGTCAGAACAAGAAGAAATTATAAAAATTATAGAATCATTTTTTGAAATTGGAAAATCAAAAAAATTAGAAATTCTAAAAGACATTCAGATTAATGATTCATCTTTTTCAAGTTTTAGTGATGTACCACCATATGATCTAAAGGATTTTTCTACCACAGTTGCGCTAGAAGAATTAAGATTCATTAGCATTTCAGACTATGATTATGTGATAAACAATGTTAAAGTTAGTATTTTTGGAGATACTTCAGTTGTTGCACTAGAATTGATACAAAAAGGTATGCTAGTAGACAATAAAGCATTCACAGGAGAATATATTACAATCCCAGGCAGAGCAACATTTGTATTAATTAAAAAACCAACATGGAAAATTGTACATATGCATTTATCAAAATCGGGTAGCTAGTTACGCTTTTTTAATTAATTTTTAAAATTATTATTAGGTTTGTTGTTGTTAGGTTTTTGAGTAGGTTTGTTGTTGTTAGGTTTTTGAGTAGGTTTGTTGTTGTTAGGTTTGCCAGATAATTGCTTATACAATGTAAATGCTTGTTCCACATTATTAGTTCCATGTACAATTGAATTTACTGCCTTAATCATTGCCACAGGATTTTCAGATTGCCATATGTTACGTCCCATATCTACACCAACTGCACCAGCTTTTAGTGCATCATATGTTAATTTGAGAGCATCTTTTTCAGGTATTTTTTTTCCACCTGCAATTATTATTGGTACAGGACATGAGTTTACAACTTTTTCAAAGTTTTCACAATAATATGTTTTAACAATATGTGCACCTTGTTCAGCAGCAACTCGACATGCAAGAGATAGATAGCGTGCATCTTTAGTTCCTATTTCTTTTCCAACAGCAGTGACAGCCAATACAGGAATTCCATATTCTTCAGCCTCACTAACAAGTTTTCCAAGATTTACAATAGTTTGATATTCATATTTTGAACCAACAAAGACAGACATTGCTAAAGCTGTGGCATTTAGTCTAATTGCATCTTTAACGCTAACAGTAATATCTTCTTGAGATAAATCTTCACCGATTATACTAGTTCCCCCAGATACACGTAATACAATAGGTACCGGATAATCAGGATTAACAGAGGTTCTTAATGCACCACGTGTAATCATTAATGAATCACAGTATTTTGCTAATGGCGCAATAGTTTTTTCTAAATCTTCTAATTTTTCTGTTGGACCTAAAAAGTATCCATGATCTACTGCAAGCATTAATGCTTTATTGTCTGCAGGAGAAATTATTCTTGCAATTCTATTTTTTAAACCCCAGTCCATTTTCTTATTTTGTTGAAAAAAAATTGCCTTTCTTAAGCCTTTCTTAATTTTCTATGATTATCTTCATTGCATTATCACCAGTTTTTGCATGTTCAAATGCTTTTTGTGATTCATCAAGAGAATACTTGTGAGTGATAAGAAATTTCACATCTACAATTCCAGACGAAATCAAATCTAATGCATCTTTGGTATCAATATCAGATGCTGCATATGTAGTAACAATACTGATTTCTTTAGAATAGACTACGCTCATATCAATTTCAGTAGTTGCATCTTTACTTGGAACACCAAACATTACAACAGTACCACCTTTTCTTACAAGTTTGATTGCATCTTGAAATGCATGTAAACTACTTGTAGCAACAATTGCAACATCAACTCCTATAGAGGTATCATCATTAATTTTCTTTATCAAATCAGGATTGTCAGAACGAATAGCAGTGACATCTAATTTTTTTACAAAATCTAATCTAAAATCATTTAGATCCATACAGAATATTTTTGAGAATCCAAAGGATTTTGCAAGTAATACATGCATCATTCCAGTTGGACCAACGCCTAAAATTGCCACAGTATCATTTTTTTGGTATTTGAATTTTGACCAAGCACGAACACAACATGCAAGTGGCTCGATTAATGCAGCTTCTTCGTATGAAACATTATCGGGTAATTTTAAGACTCCACCATGCGTTACATTCCATTCTGGAACAATATAATTTTCAGCTAGTCCACATGGATTAAGATTTGATTGGGAGTATTTTTTACACATGGTTTCATTTCCGTGACTACATTCATGACAATCATTTGAATAACAAGCGACATGGTGATGTGTAAATACACGATCACCGAGTTTAAAATCAGATATTTGATCACCGAGTTTAATTATTTCGCCAGCAGGTTCATGGCCCAATCTCATTGAGGGTTGACCATATTTTCCAAATACTTTTTCAACATCAGAGCCACATATCCCACAAGATTGCATCTTTATGAGTAATTCATTTGGTTTAATTTCAGCAATATCAAAATTTTCTATCTCAACTTTAGAATTTCCTTTTACTACAACAGATTTCATGATGGTTAATGATTAACTCTATATTTATACGCCAAGGATTTTTTTGAGCATTACTCTGTAATCGACTTCAGATTTTTCACTTCCAGAGGCTGGAAGAGCAAATACCAAAGGAGTGGATTGTTCAGCACGTAATTTTGTCAATTTATCATTAATTTCTTCAGTTAAATCATCACTGACAAGGACTAAACCAACTTCAGAATCATCGTATAATTTTTTGATTTCTTCAAACGCAGTATCAGATGAATCGACAATTTTTCCTTGAACACCTGCAAGTTGAAAGCTTGTGACAAATACTCTACTTCCAACAGTTACTACCTTCATCAAATCTGATTTTTAAGACATACAATTTAACCGTTTCAAACAAAAAATTCAAACATTAGTAATTCAAGTGATAATATGGATGAACCTAAAGAGATCGAATCAGTGTATTGGGATGAAGAGAATAAGTCATGGAATACAAAACTTGTCAAAGTAGAAGAATATCATGGAGTTACAGAATGCCAATATTGTCAAAGACCAATGTCACACAACATAAAAACTGAAGGTGAATTCAAAGTAGTTTATGTAAAATGTGGCTGTTCTAGAAGCTAACTGCAATTTTTGATACAAATGAATGCAATTTCTTGCGTTCCATCCATACCATGTCTATTTGGAACAATACCTACACGATATTGCATTTCATCATCATACTCAATATCAAATTGAGTTGTAAGAGTGACTGCTTTTTGGGGTTCCAGATCTACTATTGATAATTCAGTCTCGCCATAACCAACAAAGATGGGACTAAAACGTGTGTTTGAATCATCATAAAGATGTAATTGACCACCTGTTAATCTCACAATTTCATTTCCTTTATTTTCAGCAGTTACTTGAATTTGAAAATATGTATGAGTTGGTTTTTCATTAGATGCCTCAATAAGCCCTCGGTCAATTTCAGCTTTTTCGGCTATCTTAAACTCTTTAGTTTTTCCAAGAAATTCAAAATTTGCTACATATTGTACGTCAAACATTATTTCACCAACTTGCACAGGTTCTCCAAACGATGAAACTTTGACATCAGTTAAAACTTCAAAAGAGTAAAAGTAAAAGGCAACACCCATCATAGCAAAGATTCCTGCAATTACAATAATTCCACCGACTCTAACCAATTTAATTCGTTTTAGATTATTCGACTATAACTGTACCTTCCATCCATGGATGAACCATACAGAAGTAAGTGTAATTTCCAGAGTCAGATAATGTTACAGAATAACTTGAGTTTACCATGATCAGACTTGAATCCCAAACACCATCAGGACCACTTGCAGCACTACCACTTGTTGCAGTGTGTGGTGCAGTGTCAGTATTATCAAAAGTTACAGTTCCTCCTGCAGAAATTGTTGCAGTTGTTGGAGAATAACATTCAGGTTCACATCCAGGTGC
>JAOJYB010000005.1 GCA_028242535.1 Candidatus Nitrosopelagicus sp.
GTAACCTTCACCAAAAATCATGATTTTTTGAGAGTTTGCCATAAAGTCAATTGTTAATTTTTTTCCAACTTGAGTAAAGTCAACTTCTTCACCATCCACAGTTACAAAGTATGCTCCATCATCAAATGGAGTAACTGAATCAGAAGTTAGTGTGATTGTTAATTGACCATCAAGTCTTGAATCCATGATAATTTTTACTGCATTATGATGTTCATCTTGTGAAATAGATTCAACAATTGCACCACGAATTATGTATTTCAAATTTTCACTTGAGGAAGTTTGTGGAGCTGCCTGTTGAGTTACACTAGGTGCAGGTGCAGTTGTGGGTGGAGAATATGTTTGTGAAGGTACAGCAACGCTTGGTGCTGTAGGAGTATTATCAACTTGTAAAAAAGTGCCCATAATAACAATCATTGCTGCTACAAAAGCAACCGTAAAGATTACACCGAATTTATCTACTCCAGCCATGTTCATGATTTTTACAGGTATTTTAAATATCTAATGCTTTTTTTCGATCTAGATTTATTTGCGGAATTTATTCAATTATGGTATGACAGATGTAGATACAAGTAAGAAGGTCTATCTCTTTCTCCACGGAAGAATGGACTTGCTTGAAAAATCACAGAATGCATTAGCAAGTAAAGGATTTCAAAAAGAAAATGTGGTAATGGCAGACCCAAAACAAGCAGGCGAAGTAGGAGACTATATGGCAATGCTTTGGATGCCTCCAAATCCAGACCATATCAAAATTCAGCAAATCACAGCTGTAGAAGAGTGTGAACCTGAGGGAATGATTGGAGTTTGGAAAGGTGTTGCAAAAGATGATCTTTTTGAGATTAAATTAGAATAGATTACAAATCGCTAACAATTCCAGAAATGAATGATTCGTATTCATCATCGATGAATTCGATAATTTCAAATTTATTTTCTTTTTGTGCTTTAGAAATTGACTCCAAATGATAGCATGGATTTTTGTTTTTAATCATACCAAAGTAATACCCTGAACATGAACAAAAATTAGAATATGGATCAATCCAGTGTTCTTTTCCTTTCCCAACTATAGTCCATATTTCTCGTTTACTCGGATTAAACAAATGTAGTTTAACACGTTGTTCTTCCAGTATAGAATTAATTTTATCTTGTTTAGTAGACATAAAGAATTAATCTAGGACAAACGTATAATCTTGATGGTAAGTACAAGAATAATTGATTCAGAACCAGCATTAATTCTTGATGGAGATAAAAAGAATCTTGTTATATCAGATCTTCATATTGGATTTGAGCATAAATTTTCATCAAACAAAATTACCATTGGGAAAAATTCTTCAATTAACGAAATCATTTTAAATATTAAAAAAATTATTAAAAAAGAAAACCCCGATACATTAATCCTTTTGGGAGATGTAAAATCAAGTATTCAAAATATAACAAAAACAGAATGGAGAGATATTCCATATTTTTTTGAAGAGATAAAAAACTCATTGGAAGTAATATTAATTCCAGGTAATCATGATGCAAATATTGAAAGATTAATTCCAAATGATGTAACGCTAATCAGTTCAAAAGGAATGATCATAAATGATGTTTTATTAACACATGGTCATACAATGCCATCAGAAAATTATTCTAATGTAAATAATATAATCATGGGCCACATTCATCCAGTTTACTTTGATAAGAATTCTTTACTTAATGGAGAAAGAATTTGGATTTCAATAAAGACTGAAAAGTCAGAGATTTTTTCATCTACAAAAGGAAAAATAAACATAACAATTGTTCCTTCATTTAATCCGTACTTTTACGCAACTGAAAAGAGATATTATAAAAAATCAATTTCTCCAATAATTGAAAAAATTAAAGATTCAGCAATAGCAAAGATTGTAACTTTAGACGGGACAATAATTGGAAACGAGTCAGTTCTAAAGGACTTAATCTAGTTTTCATAAGACTGTAGAGGTTTTTTGGTAGTTTCATTTGTTTGAAGCCATTCCAGAGTTTTTACAAAGGATTCAGATAGCTCAGGAGTAGTTAAAACAGGAATTCCCAATTCAAGGGATTTTCTTCGTATTTGATACTCATCATATAGCATTCCAACATATTTTTCCAAAGTGGATGTACTAGGGATATTTATAATAAAATCAATTTTTCGTTCATGCAACAGATCTGCAATGTTTGGTTTCCTATCAGATTCCCAAACTTATTTGCATGTTTGGATTTTTTTGTAGTTATTGTGACCCTCTACAAGTCTCTTAAAATCTAGATTTAAAAGATTCTTTGCTGATCGATTTCAATATCGATCATAGTGCACCGAATGCTTCACTCCATTTGTGATATGCACGAATATTTTCTATAGAAACACTTGGTTTTCTTTTTGCTTTGATATCTTTAAAGTCAGCCATTGTTATTTCTCGAGGATCTTGTGCAATTTCACCATTAATAGGCTCATGATAATTTAAGGATTTGAATAATTCATTTACAACTAACAATTGTGCGCCCTGACAAACATCTTTAATGTCACTTGCACTATATCCATCAAATTGTCTTGCAATGGTTATCAGATTAAACCTTGAGGATTTCTTTAAGGGTTCAGTATATTGTTTAAAGAGTTTTTGTCGTGCCTCTTGATTTGGAAGTGATACATAGATTCGTTTTTGGAATCTTCTTAAGAAGGGCTCATCAAGGCTCCAGGGTTTGTTAGTTGCACCAATAACATACATCATGGTATCTTTGCCTTTTCCATTTACGCCATCTAATTCAGATAGAAATTGATTTTTTGCCCTAATTTCCCCACCAACTTCACTGTTACGATCACCGAGAAGAGAATCAACCTCATCGATGAACAGTATCACAGGCTTTCCTTCACGTTCATTATATTTTCTAGCCATTTTGAATAATTTTGATACATTTTTTTCTGCTTCACCAAGCCATTTACTCATCATGGATGCAGCATCGACATTAATGAAATATCCGTCTAGTTCATTTGCGGTTGCTGCTGCAAGCATTGTTTTTCCAGTTCCAGGAGGACCATACAATAACATTCCACGTGGCCAACCTAACGGAAAGAGATCTGGTCTTTTACTTGGATAAACAATTGATTCACGTAATGCACCTTTTGCATCATCTAATCCGATAACTTCAGACCATTTTACATCAGGTTTTTCTTTCATTAGTAAATCTTCAAGATCACCCTCATCTTTGTGAGGTTGAGTTCGTGCTAGTGATTTTCTTTGTTCGTCAGGAGAGGCATTAGGATCTACAACAGGTTCAATATCTGCACCACGAGTTTCTCTTAAGGCTTTGATACGTTCTTGATATTTCTTATAGCCCTGCATGTAAATTTTGTTTAGAGTACTGGTAGGATAAAGTCGAATTAATTTCATGAGAGTTTCAGATGCATTTTGGTAGTCAGTTATAGCCATGCCGATAGCACCTTGTGAATCAGCTTTTATAGCAGCTGCCGCATATTTGCTAGCACTTTTTTCTAATTCTTGGGGGGCCATACTCATTTTAATTCACTAATGAATTCAGTCAGTATTTGACTAGGTATTAGCGAGAGTAAATTGCTATCGAAGTTTTAGTGAAATAAATTCAACTGGAATTAACGTCACTGCTCATGGTGCGAGCATTAGTTCTAATAAATTTGGAATTAGGCTCAGAAGAACAAATCAGTTCTAAATTGGAAGCATTTTCAGGTATTAAAGAAGTTCAAGGTATGTTCGGGCATATAATATAATTGCCAAGTGCTAATCATCTTTTACTGACTCAAGTTGTTTACGCAGATTCGCCAATTCATTTTTGAGTTCAGATGCAAGATCAAGTTCAGTAGTTTGTGATAATTCTTCTTTTTCTAATTGTTCTTTGGCTGCTTTGGCTTCAGCTAGTTCTCTTTCTAGTGCTGCCTTTTCTTCTGCCTCTTCACGTTTGAGTTGTTCTTTGGCTTCAGCTAGCTCTTTTTGAATTTGCTCTTGAGCAGCTTTTGCTTGAGCTTGTGCTTTTTCTAATTTAGCTTTTTCTTCTGCCTCTTCACGTTTGAGTTGTTCTTTGGCTTCAGCTAGCTCTTTTTGAATTTGCTCTTGAGCAGCTTTTGCTTGAGCTTGTGCTTTTTCTAATTTAGCTTTTTCTTCTGCCTCTTCACGTTTGAGTTGTTCTTTGGCTTCAGCTAGCTCTTTTTGAATTTGCTCTTGAGCAGCTTTTGCTTGAGCTTGTGCTTTTTCTTCTGCCTCACGTTTAGATCTTTCTTCTGCTTCAATTCTTGCTCTTTTTTCTTCTTCTTGACGTTCAAACTGTTCTTTTGCAGCTTTTACTTCTGCAGCTACTTTCTCTTCTGCTTCACGTTTTGCTTTTTCTTCAGCCTCGATTCTTGCTCTTTCTTCTGCTTCTTGACGTTCAAGTTGTTCTTTTGCAGCTTTTGCTTCTGCAGCTACTTTCTCTAGTTTATCTTTTGCAGATTTGGCTTCTGCAGCTACTTTCTCTTCTGCTTCACGTTTTGCTTTTTCTTCAGATTCATGTTTGACTCTTTTAATTTCCTCATTTTCTTTATGTAATCTTTCTAAAGATGTATTTGCAGTATCAATTTGTTTTTGTAATCTTTCCACTATAGTTGATGTTTCTTTTTCAGCTTGTTTTTTAGCATCGGCTACAGCCTGTGCTTTAATTTCAGCAATTTCTTTTTCCTGTACTTCCTTTGATTTTCTTTCTTCTTTGACAACTTTAGATTTTGGCAATGATTTTGTTGAACGTGATTTTAAAGCCTCCTTTGCAAGTAACTCTCGTTTTTTATTTTCGTCTGAATTAGTGGAAGTTGGTTTTGTGGATTTTACTTTAGGTTTAGACTCCAGAGGTTTTGTTTTAGGTTCAGGTTTTGGAGCAGTACGTTTTTTTCGAATAAAATTTCTAGTATCATCTGCAATTTTTGTGGAAGTATCTTTTGTGGATATTACACGTTTGAACACATCTGAAATACGACTTTCTACAGATGGTTTTCTTTCAGATTCAGTCTTAATTTTCCTAGGCTTAGAAACAGATTCAGGTTTAGGTTTTGGCTTAGATATTTCAGATAGTAATTTTTCATAGTCTTTTCCTGATGCTTTTTCAAGTTCTAAACGCCTAGAAATTCGAGCCTTATGCTCTGTTTGTTCTGTTTCTTTTAATTTTTCTTTTGATTTTTTACGTTTAGATTTATCTTTTTCAAAGTGTTCAAGATACTTTTTCTCGAATTCAAGAAATTCTTTTTCCTGTTCTTTTTTGAAAGAACTATTGAATGTGCCATCATCATTCCAATGTGAAACTTCATTTTCTTTTGGTTCAGCATTCCAACCTTTTGGTAATGATTTTGTAGAACGTATATTCTGAGCTTCTTTTGCAAGGGATGCACGTCTATTATCTTCATATTCATAATCACCAGTTTCAACATTTGATTTAGGTTCTGGTTTAGGTTCTGGTTTAGGTTCTGGTTTAGGTTCTAGTTTAGGTTCTGGTTTAGGTTCTGGTTTAGGCTCTGGTTTAGGCTCTGGTTTAGGTTCTGGTTTTATTTCAGTAAGTACGATTTCTAATTCATCAACTGTTGGAAGTTTACCAAGATTATCAGATGTTACTTTATTATCATCAGTACGAATAAACACGTCACCATCTTTGGCATATGTTCGGACCATATCACCAGCAATCCATTCATTTTCATTTTTTTTGAAAATAGTAATGAATGGAATTCCTTTTTGTATTTTAGATGAAACCTCATGCTTATCAATTAATTTAGGAGCGGTGAGACCATGTTCTAGATCTTCATGTATTTGTACATGTGTGATATTCGATAAACCTGATCCTTTTTTGAAAGCACTAATTACAAAATCTGCCCATTTCGTCATTTGTAGTGATATTCGTCAAGTGCAATATACGCTTTTTCTAGAAAATTAAAGCAAATTTCATAAATTCATTAAAATATTCTTCATGTGTAAATTACACAATGAGCGACATACGTTTTGTCATGATCGGTGTTGTAGTATTATCTGTTGGATTTATTGTCATGGCAGTATTTGGAAGTCAGTATCAAGATATCACGGTTCAAACAAAAGAATTTTCAGAATGTTATGATTATACAGATGAAAATGTTGCAGTAAAGGTTGATTGTGATGAGCAACTACAAAGTAAAAATTTGATGTTTGTCGCAGTTATTGGAATTCTGGTCGCAGGTGGAATTTTGCTAGTGAAGGGTATTAGAGGCACGTGGGATAACGATGTCAAACCTGAAGAAATGTTAGGACCTGGTGGAGATAAAAAAGATGATTCCTAGAGAAAACTGTCTAGAGATTCAACAGAATTTAATTCATCGTTTTCAAGTTTTTTTGATAATTTATCCCCCATTAATTTGGCAGATTTAATTTTTCTTTGGCCTATGTGATAGTATACTTCATCAATTGTATCTTTTGCAATTAATACAACCAATCGACCTTCTGCCTTCCTTCCAGTTCTACCCTTTCTTTGAATGAAACGAATTGAGCTTGGAACATTATCATAAAAAATCACCAAATTTACTTCAGAGATATCTAATCCTTCTTCACCAACACGAGTTGCAACAAGAACTTTGGTTAATCCATCTCTGAATTTTTGAACAGTTTCAATCTGTTTTTCTTGCTTTAATCCAGTATCACCTGATTTTCCAATTAAAATTTCAGAGTTAATCCCCATCTGTTGTAGCGTTTCATTTATCACATTGACAGAATCTCGATAACTTGTAAAAATTAAGACTTTATCTTTAACTGAAGAAATAATTTCTTGTAGTTTTGGTAATTTGGAATGTTCAATGCCATGAGATTTTGCAAAATTTGCCAATTCTACAGCTCGCATAAAATTTAGATCCTTTTCAAAAAGATCTTTAATCCCTACACCCTTTTTTGCTTTAGTTCTATCACAGAATTTTAGGAAAGATGTGACACCATGAGCTTCAAAGATGTTTAATGCATACGTGACGCGAATTGCAGTGAATAACGGTTTTGCAGAAATACGATTTTGCGTTAATACATACTGCCGAATACGAAGTAATGTCGATAAAGATTGATTCTGTCCAATTTGAATTCCATTTTTTCTCAAAGTTACATATCTTTCATCTAATGCAAGTTGGAGACATTTTTGAATTGCTTTCATTTCAGGTGGTAAATCAACCATAATCCATTCAGTATGTGTTTTTTGAATATACGGTTGGACATCAGGACTTTCATCAGTTCTTTGCAAGATTTTTTGTATTCCAAGAGACATGATAATTTCAGTAGCCTTTGCTTTCTCACTCGGAAGTGTTGCAGTCATTCCAAGTATGAGAGATTTTTCTTTGAAATGAGTTGCAATTCCAGTGTATGCATAATCTCCAACTGACCTATGTGCCTCATCAAATATCACAAGACTAAACTGTTCAGTGTCAATCATGTTTCGTTCTAGATCATTACGAGTAATTTCAGGTGTGGCACATATCACACTATTCATCCACAATTTTTTACGCTTATTTATCAAATCTTCACCTGTAACAATTCCAATATCATCCAAAAGCAAATTTTCTTTAAGAAAATCAAAATGTTGATTGACAAGTACACGAGTAGGTGCTAAAAGTAAAACACCCCCTTTGTTTTGAGATAAGATATGAGCCATAACTTGTAATGCAATTGTGGTTTTACCAAGTCCAGTTGGCAAGACAATTAATGAGTTTTCATTTTTTGCATCATTTGCAAGATTCGTCTGATAATCACGTAATTCAATAGAATCTGGTTTAATCAATTTGTGTTCATAATAATCTGCACCCATAAATTGAGATCAATGTCACATATCTTATAATATTTACAATTGACCAAAAGTCACTTAGAGGTTATATGTTGGCAAATTAAATAATTTTCATGTCAAATGGTTTTGAGAGACCTGGATGGGACGAATATTTTATGCTTCAAGCAAAACTTGCAGCGTTGAGATCAAACTGTATGACAAGAAGCGTAGGAGCCGTAATTGTAAGAGACCATAGACAGCTTGCAACAGGATATAATGGAACACCCCCTGGGATCAAGAATTGTTTTGAAGGAGGATGCCAAAGATGCAAAGACCGAATGGATGGAAAAATAAAATCAGGAGAAGGTCTTGGAAGATGTCTATGTAATCATGCAGAAGCTAATGCAATCATGCATTGTGCAATTTTAGGCATAGAGGCAGGAATTAAAGGGGCAGTTTTGTATTCTACATTTGTTCCTTGTTTAGAGTGTACAAAAATGGCAATAACTATAGGTATTAGAAAATTTGTATGCCTTGATGAATATCCAGAGACAGATTATGATTTGGTTAAAGAGGCAGGAGTTAAAATTGAGATTTTAAATAATGAAAACATTGACAGATGGGCAGGCAAAATGATTGCCCCAAAAGAATAGACATGGAAGCAGTTGAAGATTTTAAACAAGATGAAATAGCAAATATACCAAACTCACTATTAATTTCTGCATCATATATTGGAAAGACGAAGAAAGTATCTCTCAAATTTTACAATCCAGAGTCACAAAAGATCTATCTTTGGGAAGACAAAACAGGTCATCAACCATATTGTTTCTCAAAAATGACACCAGAAGATTTAGAATTTTTATCAGAACGAGATGATGTTGTAGAAATCAAAACTGTGAAAAAATATGATACACTGAAAGACAGAGAAATTCAAGTATCAAAAATTATCGTAACAGATCCATTGGCAATAGGCGGAACACAAACTACACAAAGTATTAGAAACGTAGTGGAATCATGGGAATCAGATATCAAATATTATGAGAATTATCTTTATGATAATTCATTAATTATTGGAAAATACTACAAGATTGAAAATGACAAGATAATTCCACATGATTTTGAAATGTCAGATGAGACTAAATTAACGATGAAAAGTTTGCTTTGGGATAAATTAGCGAATACAGGTATGGCAGATACAAAACAATTCCAAGAAGAAGTTTCAAACTGGGCAGAACTTCTAAACCAACCTATACCAAAAATTAGAAGAATAAGTTTGGATATAGAAGTAGAAACAGATGGGAGACTACCAGATGCCAAAATTGCAGATAAAAAGGTCACAGCCGTAGGATTTGAAGGAAGTGATGGGATAAAGAGAGTTTTTGTTTTAAAAAGAGATGGAATTGAAGAAGGAGTTAATGATTTAGACAAAAATATTGAAGTCATATTTTATGAAAAAGATCAAGAGAGAAAATTAATCGAAGATTCATTCGAATTAGTAAAAAAATATCCAGTCCTAATTACATACAATGGAGATGGTTTTGATCTTCCATATCTGTATAATCGTGCAAAAAGACTTGGGATTACAGATGATGTAAATCCACTTTACATGATGAAAGATTCTGCGACACTAACTAAAGGAGTACATCTAGATTTGTACCGAACTTTTTCTAATAAAGCATTTCAGATTTACGTATTTTCACAGAAATATAGTGACTTTTCTCTTAACAGCGTCTCAAAAGGAGTTTTGGGAGAACAGAAAATGGACTATGGTGTAGAGATTGACAATATGACATATTATCAAATTGCAAAGTATTGTCAGAATGATGCACATCTAACATACAAGTTAACAAGCTTTAACGAAGATTTACTCATGAATTTACTAGTTGTAATTACGAGAATTGCAAGAATGCCAATTGACGATATTTCAAGAATGGGAGTATCACAATGGATTCGTAGTCTGCTTTATTATGAACATCGAAAAAATAATTTCCTAATTCCAAGACGAAATGAAATTGAGGAAAAATCTTCAGGAGTGGCAAATGATGCAGTTATCAAAGATAAGAAATATCGAGGAGGATTGGTAATAGAACCAGTGGAAGGAGTTCATTTTGATGTTACAGTTATGGATTTTGCGAGTCTGTATCCAAGCATAATCAAAGTGAACAATTTATCGTATGAAACAGTAAGATGCCCACATGAAGAATGTAAAAAAAATGCAATACCAGGTACAGCCCATTGGGCATGCACAAAGAAAAATGGTTTGACATCATTAATCATTGGTTCATTACGAGATTTACGGGTAAATTATTACAAAAGCCTGTCAAAAAAAGAAAATATCACAGATGAACAAAGACAGCTATACACTGTAGTAAGTCAAGCATTGAAAGTTATTCTTAATGCAAGTTATGGAGTGATGGGTGCAGAAATATTTCCATTATACTTCCTTCCAGCAGCAGAAGCAACTACTGCATTAGGAAGATACATCATCATGGATACAATTGAAAAATGTAAAGGTATCAAATTAGAGGTTCTTTATGGAGACACAGATTCACTTTTTGTAAAAAAACCAACTTCACAACAAATTGAAGATGTTATAAAACTAGCAAAAAAAGAGCACGGCGTAGAATTAGAAGTAGATAAAAATTATCGATATGTAGTATTAAGTAATAGAAAGAAAAATTATTTTGGAGTAACAAAAGATGGAAAAGTTGATGTTAAAGGATTAACAGGTAAAAAATCACATACGCCACCATTTATCAAGACATTGTTTTATGAATTACTTGACGTATTAGCAAAAGTTCAAGATAAAGAAGAGTTCGAAAATGCAAAAAAACAGGTTAGTGAAAAAATTGCTGAATATGCAAAACGAGTACAAGAGAAAAGTATTCCATTAAAAGAATTAACATTCAATGTGACACTTAGTAAAGCACCATCAGAATATGTAAAAACAATTCCACAACATATACGAGCTGCGAAACAACTCGAAACAACGAGAGAAATAAAAAAAGGAGACATAATATCATATGTTAAAATACTCAACAAACCAGGCGTAAAACCAGTGGAATTAGCAAAACAATCTGAAATTGACTCTAAAAAATACATGGAATTTATGGAAAATACATTAGAGCAAATTACATCATCGATGGACTTGGATTTTGATACTATTCTTGGCAAACCCAAACAAACAGGAATTGACCAATTTTTCTGGAATTAGATATGTTAGACGAAATTACATTAGGAATAGTTGCAATATTAGCAGGAATTTTGATCTTGATAGGCTGGGTGCCTCAAATTATTCAGGGGTATAAAACGAAGAAATTAGAAGATGTTTCAAAATATCTAGTTATATCGATATTTGCTGGAGCCGCGTTATGGCTTGTTTATGGTATTGAAGTAGATGACATTTACATTATTGGGGTAAATATTGCAGCAATGTTTCTAACAATGACAGTTCTCATAATGAAGCTAAAATATGAGAAACTCTCCAAATCAATTAGGAAATAATATGTTTATCATAAATTGTAAAAATTACAATGAAATTGCAGGAGATAAAATTATTAAAATTGCAAAAACTGCAGAGAAAATTTCAAGAAAATATAAAATCCCCATAGCCATAGCACCCCCACATCATCTCATTCCATTAATTACAAAATTTAAGATTATGATTTTAGCACAACATATGGATGATAAAAAAGTAGGCAGTACGACAGGTTTCATGGTGCCAGAAATTGTTAAAAAATCAAAAATTGACGGGTCCATAATTAATCACAGCGAACATAGAATTTCTGAAAAAGAAATTAAATCACTTGTGAAACGTCTACAAAAATTAAAATTAAAGACAGTTTTATGTGTAAAAAATGTTAACGAGGCAAAAAAATATGCAAAACTTAATCCAACATTTATTGCAATCGAACCTCCAGAACTAATCGGTACAGGTAGAGCAATTTCTACAGAAAGACCAGCTTTAATTACAAATGCAGTACAAGCAGTAAAAAATGCTAGGAATTCAACAAAACTTTTGTGTGGTGCAGGAATTGTTTCAGGTCAAGATGTATCAAAAGCAAAAGAGCTTGGCTCGAAAGGAATTCTTGTTGCAAGTGGAATTGTCAAAGCAAAAAATTGGGAGAAAATAATCTCCGAATTTTGTAAGGGTTTAAAAAGCCAGTAAATCGACAAAATTTTGCATGGTAAAAAGTAAACCAGTTTATGCATTTGAAGAAGCAGATAGTAAAAATAGAATGTTACTAGGAGGAAAAGGTGCAGGATTAAGCGAAATGACGCGTCTAAAACTTCCAGTACCATCAGGATTTACCATAACAACAGAGGTTTGTAACAAGTATTATGATAATGATAGGAAACTTTCAAAAGATGTGATGCCACAAGTAATGAAAAATATTGCAAAGATGGAAAAAAAGACAGGTAAAAAATGGAATTCAACAAAAAACCCACTCTTAGTATCAGTTCGTTCTGGAGCCGCAATCTCAATGCCAGGAATGATGGATACAATTTTGAATTTAGGATTAAATGAAAAAACAGTAGAGGGATTTGCACAGCAAACAAAGAATCCCAGATTCTCATGGGATTCATACAGAAGATTTATTCAATTATTTGGCAAAGTTGTGTTTGGAGTAAATGATGAGAAATTTGATCACGTTTTAGATTCTGCAAAAAATAAACAAGGAGTAACTGACGATAGTAAACTAAGTGTTGAATCACTAAAGAAAATTGTTTCAGAATACAAGAAAATTTGTGAAAAACATACAAAAAGAAAGTTTCCAGACACACCTAATGAACAATTAAGGTTAGCAATTGAAGCAGTATTCAAAAGCTGGATGGGAGAAAGAGCAGTTGTTTATAGAGAGAAAAATGGCATTACAAAAGATATTGCAAATGGAACTGCAGTAAATGTTGTTACAATGGTCTTCGGAAACATGGGAGATGATAGTGCAACAGGAGTTGTATTTACAAGAAATGGAAGTGATGGCAAAAGAGAGATTGAAGGGGAATACCTAATCAATGCACAAGGCGAAGATGTTGTTGCAGGAGTTCGAACAGGAAAGAATGTAGATTTATTAAAAAAAGAAATGCCAAAATCTTATAAAGAGTTGAGTAATGCATGTGCAAAATTAGAAAAACATTTCAGAGAACCGCAAGACATTGAATTCACTATAGAACAAGGAAAATTCTATCTTTTACAGACAAGAACTGCAAAAATGAGTGCAGGTGCACTAATAAAAACATCAGTTGACATGGTTAAAGAAAAATTAATTGATAAAAATAAAGCATTAACAAGAATTCCAGCACAGCAATTAGAAGCACTACTTCATAGAACGATGGATGAAACAAAAATAAAAGAACATAAAAGATTAGCAAAGGGAATTGCAGCATCACCGGGAGCTGCAAATGGCATTGCAATTTTTAATGTAAAAAAAGCAATCGAACTAGGTGAAGCAGGAAAGAAGGTCATTTTAATCAGAAAAGAGACAAAACCAGAAGACGTACCAGCCTTTTTCTCAGCAGAAGGAATTTTGACTAGCCTTGGTGGAAAATCATCACATGCATCAATCGTATCAAGAGGAATGGGCAAACCATGTATCGTAGGATGTGCAGAATTAAAAATTGATTATGATAATAATACATGCACGGCAAACGGCATTAAAGTGAAAGAAGGAGAAACAATAACAATTGATGGAAGTATGGGAACAGTTTTCATCGGAGAGGTACCAACAGTTGAACCAAAAGTAACAAAAGATTTTCAAACGATTCTTAGATGGGCACAAAATGCAAAACAATTAGGAATACGTGCAAATGCAGACACCCCAGATGCAGCAAGATTAGCAAGAAAGTATGGCGCAGAAGGAATCGGGTTATGTAGAACAGAAAGAATGTTCAATGAAACAAACAGAATTGGATTATTTGTCGAGATGATTATGGCAGAATCATTAGATAAAAGAAAAATTGTTCTTAAAAAATTACAAGAATTACAAAAAAGTGACTTTATTGAAATCCTAAAGGCTATGGAAGGATACAAAGTTACAATCAGGCTGTTAGACCCACCATTACATGAATTTTTACCAAACCCAGAAGAATTGATGGATAAAATTTACAAAGAAAAGGACAACAGTGTAGCAACAAAACGAGTGTTAGATAGAGCACGAGAACTAGCAGAAATTAACCCAATGATGGGGCATAGAGGAGTTAGAGTTGGAATTACATATCCAGAAATTTATAGAATGCAAATTACAGCAGTTTTTGAAGCAGCTGCAGAACTCACAAAAAAGAAAATCAATGCAAAACCACAGATAATGATCCCACAGGTTGGAAGTTTGGCAGAATTAAACTATATCAAATCAATTTATGATGATGTCAAAAAACAGATGCAACAAAAACATAAGATGAAATTTCAGATAAGCTTTGGAACAATGCTTGAAGTTGTTCGTGCATGTCTTACATCAGATGAATTAGTGAACACCGCAGAATTTTTCAGCTTTGGAACAAATGATTTGACACAAGCAGTATTTAGCTTTAGTAGAGAAGATGTAGAAGGAAAATTCCTTCCAGAATATATGGAAAAAGAGCTCTTAGAAACTAGTCCATTTCAGTCAATTGATGTTAATGGTGTAGGACATCTAATGGAGATTGGAATTAAACAAGGAAGGGATATCAAGAAGGACTTGGAGATTGGAATATGTGGAGAACATGGCGGAGACCCAAATTCCATCAAATTCTGCCATTCTGTAGACATAACCTATGTAAGCGCATCACCACATAGAATTCCTATTGCAATAGTTGCAGCAGCACAAGCAGCAATTGAACAAAAAAAGACAAAATCTAAGAAATAGATTAGCCAAAGATTATACTTTGAATTTGTTGGACAAACAATACCACATATTCATACGTATGCAACATAAAATCTTCACTGGTGTATAGATCATGAGAATGGGTTTCCATCAAATCTATTGTGACATGAGGATGAGCATCAGCAAAGGAAGCAAATCCTATAGCAAATACTCCGATCACCAATAGTCCAAGAAGTGGAGAATACTTCATCATAATTCATGAGAGACTCAAGTACATTAGTTTTGTGAAGATCAGAATTAACTAAGATTGGAAGTTATACGGAGATTGATTTTTGAATAAGTTTAACTATTTTAAATGGAATTTCGTCGAATGATTTTCGTTTATCCATAGATACCAATAAAACATTTTTCCCCATTGGATAGCTCATTACAATTAGTTTTTCACGATACGAGAGAGTAAAGTGTACATGTCCAAAATCAGCATCAAATTCCTGTCTCATCTTTACACGCAATGCGAGTTCCATGTATAACATTTCATCCCTTTTTTCATCTTCTAGAGATTTGACTTTTGTAACCATACCTCCAGCAATAAGGCGCCCACGATGATTTATGAGACCCGAAAAGCGAATTTTGGGGGCAATTTTGGCGATTTTAGCGCATAATTCGTCATTCTCCATGATACCAATAGTGAATACAAATAGAACTATTTATTGCGATCGGTTTTCTAGAAAGTTCTTCATGGAAAAACCGCTTGATAACATGTTTGATTATTACAAACATACATCGATGTTTTGGAATGATATGATATCCATGATGGCATCAAAACCAGCATCATTAACAGCTGTAGGACCACTAAGAAATTTTACAGAAAACATAAAGAAAATTTCTCAAGAATTAATAGAGTCAAATCAAGAAATTGTAAATTTTAACACATACCTTATGGAATATTACAAACAGTTAGGAGAAACATGGGCAGATTCACAGAAAAAAGTTATGTCGAAAGTTTCAGAAATTCCACAGGATGCAGAATCAACAGAGGCGTACAAGAGAGTTTGGATTGATATGTTTGAAAATGATTTTACTCAGTTATTCGATACAGAAAGTTTTTCCAAAAATTATAATAAATTAGTTTCAACAGAAATGCAATTACTCAAGAGATGGAATACAATCATGGATATAATGCTCAAATCAGCAAATATGCCAACGAAAGAAGAAATTGATGAGATTTATCAAGAATTATTCAGTCTAAAGAAGCAGATTAAAAAATTAGATTCATCAAAAAAGAGAAGAGATGTGAAAAATGACTCTTGAGACTAGTGTAAACGAATCCATCATAGGAGATTTTCTGAATTTTAACAGAAATATTGCAGAAATACCATCAAGAATTTCAGTTCCTCATGAGGTAAAAATGGACACATGTGAATATGATGTAGTCTATGAAGAAGACCGAATCAGAATGCTACATTACAAACCTCTTACATCAAAGCAGATTAAAACACCTTTAGTAATTTCATATGCAATTGTAAATAGATATCATATTTTTGATATAGATCCTAAGAAAAGTTGGATTCGAAACTTACTTGAAAGTGGAATTGATGTATACATGATTGATTGGGGAACACCGACTAAGCTGGATAAATTTTTAGGATTCGATGAATATGTAAATGATTATCTTGACAATTGTATTGAGGATGTATGTGATCGTTCAAGTGTAGATAAAGTTTCATTGCAAGGATATTGTACTGGAGGTACACTTGCGACAGTGTATTCTGCATTGCATCCAGAAAAAGTGAAAAATCTTGTTGCAACTGCACCAGTCATAGACGGATGGAAAGATACAACGGTCATCAGCAACATTGCAAAAAATTTTGACGTTGACACAATGGTAGACGTGGTAGGAAATATGCCACCGGAATTCATCTATTATTGCTTTTCAATTCTAAAGCCATTTGAACAGGGAATTGAGAAATATTTGAAATTTTTCCAAAATTTAGATAATGAAAAATATGTGAATAGTTTCCTAAAAATTGAGAAGTGGCTTGCCGAGACCCCTCCAATTCCAGGAGAGTTATTCAAACAGTGGATTAAAGGAATTTATCAAGAGAATCTTCTTGCACGAGATAAAATGTTTGTAGGCAATCAACATGTATCTTTAAAAAACATTACAATGCCAGTTTTCACACAAGTGGCAGTTGGAGACCATTTGGTATCACCAGAATGCAGTATGCCATTGCATTATGCAGTAGGCTCAGATGACAAAAATTTGGAAATTTATCCTACAGGTCATGTAGGAATGATTGCTAGTTCATATAGTCAAAAGAATGTTTTACCAACATTAACCAAATGGATTAAAACAAGATCAGATTAGAATTTAAAATTAGTTTGAGCCCATTCTACTTGGTTCACCAGTTTTTGTTTTTGTAAAATGATCAAGTGCTTCAGCATCATCAGGTACCTGAAGAACAGATTTTTGGACTTCCAAGTTTTTTTGGAGGGATTCAACTTTTCCAGATAGAGCAGTCAAACAATCAATCATCTTTTGTGAATCATGAGTTGTAATATCTTCTTTACAGTTGAAACATATTGATGCCATGATTATACAATTGTCTCATGCAATATTAACTTACAAATCCATAAAGTCATGAATTATTTGGTTTTTAATAATATAGGGTTAGGATTCATAATAAAATAGAAAAAAAGGAAATTCACACTTAGTTTCTTGTTGGTGTGAATGCAGATACCCAAGATTGCATTACATTGTTGGTTAAGTCACCAAATGCTTTTGCGTTGTTTGTGTATGTCTTAACATTTTGACGTGCTGCATCAACTGTTGCAAGTGCCATTTTGTTTTGGACATCAAAAGATTTGACTACTTGTTCACTTGTTTCATGAACTGCTTTCAATGTTGCTTCTGGGACTTTGGTATTGATTCCTGCTTTGGTTGCAAATTTTCTTTGAAACTCAATTGTGGATTCAATAGCATCATCGCATGCTTGGAGGTATTCTTGTTGTAAACTGGTAACAGATTGGTGATAACTTGGAATTGATTTCTCAACTGCGTCAAAATATTTGTCGCTTGTTTGTTTCCAACTTGAAAAAACGTCTTTTGTAGATGTGTTTTCATGGTTACCTTGGTTACCGTGGTTACCAGATTTTACGTTGTTTTGATTACTCATGAATGTATTCTACAGGTATGTGCATATATACCTATTGGTAATGATTACCATTCACAACCAATCTGTGGAGATTAATTGCTCTTAGATTTGATAGGAGTGATGATTATTTGGACCAAGTCGCCTTCTTCAATTCCAAGAGCGTCGCGCTCTGCTTCAGGAATGGAAATTCTGCCATTACTTCCAACAGTAGTTTTGAATGCACCCCATAACAGAAAATTTGGCATCATATTTTGCATGTTAGTAAATGGGTTTTGCATATTAGACTGAGATTGATTCGTGTTCATGAAATTTGTTTGAGCATTTGACATGTTATCAAGCCATTGCTTATACATCTCAGAAGGATCAAATTGGTTTTTTTTGCCTGTCATTGGGTATCAATGGAAATAAGCATAAATAAATGATCGCTATTTGAGAAAATCAGACACAATTTTGTAGAATTTATCTGGAGCCTCAACATAAGGCGTATGACCACAGTTTTCCATCTTTACAAATCTACAGTCATCAATTTCAGAAACAAATGATTGAGCATATTTGATAGGAATGATAGGGTCATTTTCTCCCCAAATAATTAATGTGGGAGATTTTATGGAAACGAGTTTTTCAGAGATTATTTCAGCATCTTTTAATCCCAATAGTGTAGACATGAATGCCATCTTTGCATTTGGAAGCTTCATTCGCCGTACAAATCCTTTGATGGTTTTTTTATCAATATTTTTACTTCCAGACATAATTTGAAATGCATTAGATGCACTAGAATCACTTGGATATAATGCAGCCATAACATAAGCATCCAAAGCAGGAGTTGAGTGTTTCATTATTCCAGAAGGAGATATGAGAACTAGTTTTTCAACCATGGAATTATTTTGATATGCAAATTCCGCTCCAATTTGACCTCCAAGTGAAGAACCAATTATAATTACAGAATCAATATTAAGTTTTTTAAGAAATTTTCTTATGAAATCAGATAGATAATCAGGGGTGTAATCGACTAGCGGCTTGTCACTAAGACCAAAGCCGATTAGATCAGGTACCAACACCCGATAATTTTTTGCAAATCGTGGAATCACGTGTTCCCATCTTTCAGCAGATGCACCCAAACCATGAATTAATAAAAGATTTTCTTCAGAGGTTCCTTCCTCAATGTATCGGATCGTATTACCATCAATTTCAATGGTTTTTTCATTCAATTATTAAAATATGTAATCGCATGATAAAAGTATGATTTTTGTGAAAAATTGCTAATTACCAAACATCGTCAACTTCATCTAATTCTTTGTAATCACGAGGAGTATCTTTTTTGATGATTTTCAGACGAGATATGTCTCGTTTAAAGAATAGATCAAGGGTCCAATCAAGCCATACACGAAATTTTTTGTCAGAGCTTCTAATCTTGGAAAGATATAGATTTCTCCATAAAAGATATGCTAAAAACCCTGAAATATTAATTCCAAAAAATGAGGCGATACCCGTTCGTTTTCCTATGATTGCACTTTGACCTTTCCAAGAATAATCAAATTTAGTCATCTCACCCCCACGAACTAATTCTTTCAGATTATTTGCAGCAATTTTTGCATGGGCTTCAGCAATTTGTGCAGTAGGAGGAAAAGGCTTCATGGATAATGCAGGATCAAATATAGAACAATCGCCAATTGCGAATACCTCAGGAAATTGAGGGACTTGAAGATACTCATTAACTAGAATTCTACCTTTGTGAGTTCGAAATAGAGATTCTTTTACTAGATCAATAGGGGTAACTCCTGCAGTCCAGACAAGAGTACGAGAAGAAATAGAGTTAATCTCTACTAATCGGGAGTGGCCCTTTTGTTGAGAAGAATCGCTCAGTAAAACTTTGTTTGATTTTGAACTACTTTTCAGTAAAACCTCTTTTCCATCAAATGAAGTTACACCAGCATCAAGAATTACATTAATCCCTCGTTCTACTAGTTTCTCCTTTGCAAAATTAGCAAGTTTTTGTGGAAAACCATTTAAAATTTCAGTGGTAGCTTCAATGAGAGTTACTTTTACATCATTTTCAGATATGCTAGGATAATATTCAGATACATCAGAAATAAAATCATTTAGTTCACCTGCAGTTTCAACTCCTGCAAAACCACCACCAACAATCACAATTCGTAACAAAGCTTTTCGAAGTATAGGATCAGTTTCATTTTCTGCCTGCTCCAGTAAATCAATAATTCTATTTCTGAGTAAAATAGCATCATTGATAGTACTCATTTGGTATGAATTTTCTTCAACATTTTTCATTCCAAAAAAATTAGTCTTACTACCTAATGCAACAACAAGAAAATCATAATGAATCAGCATTCCTCGATTTTCATTTGTTCCGTACAATGCAACAGATTTACCATGAGGATCGACATACTTAATTTTTCCTTCATAGAATTTTATTTTTTTGATTAATGTTCTAATGGGAGTAACGATGTGCCTTGTCTCAATTGTGCCAGAAGCAACTTGAGGTAACATTGGAGTAAAGAGAATGAAGTTGTCTTCACTGACCAACGTAATCTCAATTTTCGAATTTGTTCCAAAGTAAGATTCAAGTTTTAAACAGCATTCCACTCCTGCAAAACCACCACCTAATACTAAAATTCTTTTCATGTACAGAGATTTGTGTTCCGAATTAATAACGTATAGTGAAAAAAAGCATAAGAATATCTAGTCAAAGTGTTTTTTCAAAATATCATGATTACTCCAGGACGTACTGTAAAAGATGTTGAAATTACAAGAGATTCCAAGACAGACGACATATTCAGTGAATTAGGACAGGCAGGAGGATTTGAGGCAAGAAATGTTGCAGAGGGAGTAGACATTCTATACAACATGATAAGCGATGAGAAATGTACAAAATTTTTGTCATTTATCGGAGCAATTGTTTCTACAGGGTTTAGAGGGATTTTACGGGATATGATTAAGAAAAAGTGGTGTAATGTTGTAATTACAACATGTGGGGCACTAGATCATGATATTGCAAGACACTTTTCAGAATACAAAGAAGGATCATTTACAATGGATGATAGAGAACTGGCAGACCAGAATATCCACAGACTAGGAAATGTTCTAGTACCGATGGAAAGTTATGGTCCATTAATTGAAGAAAAGGTTCAAGGAATTTTAGAAAAAGCATACAAAGAAGGCAAAAAAGAAATGTCAACTATAGACATCAGCCGCGAATTAGGAAAAGCAATGGGAGAAGATTCTTTTTTGTACTGGGCTTACAAAAATAACATTCCAGTAGTAGTTCCAGGAATTATGGATGGAGCAGTAGGAAGTCAAGTGTGGATGTTTTCACAAAAACATTTAGATTTTAAATTAAATATAATTGAAGATGCAAATTTTCTTTCAGGTTTGGTATTCAAGGCGAAAAAGTCAGGAGCGCTGATGCTTGGTGGAGGAGTTCCAAAACACCACACTTTGTGGTGGAACCAATACAGAGAAGGATTAGACTATGCAGTGTATGTTACTACAGCCCAAGAATTTGATGGCAGTTTGAGCGGTGCACTAGTAAGAGAAGCAATTTCATGGGGCAAGGTTACAAAAGATGCAACAGAGACTACGATTCATGCAGAGATAACAACTGTGTTCCCATTCATGTACAAGGCATTATTAGAAAAACTAGAAAAGTAACAAGAACTCAGTGTCTAACATGTTGCCATCAATTGAAAGTATCAAACAGCAGCGATTAAAAATTAGCATGACGCAAAAGGAACTCGCTAAGTTAGTAGGAGTTAGTACATCAATGATTAATCAAATAGAATCTGGTCGAAGCGCTCCAAGTTATAATACTGCTAAGAAGGTTTTTGAAGTTTTGGCAACTAAAGAAAGCGGATTATCAACTCATAATGCAGGACAATTATGTAGTAAAGATATCGTAAAACTCAGACCATCCAACACACTACATGAAGCGATAAAAAAAATGCATGATGCTTCAATTAGTCAAATACCAATATTTGATGGTTCTGTGCCAGTAGGCGTAATTTCAGATTCAGGAATTGTAGGACACTATGAAAATGGAAACATAGAGATCGCAAAAAAGATCAAAGTTCAAAACATAATGGAGCCTACCCCACCAGTAGTAGATGTTGACACACCAGCAGCTACTCTTGCTCCACTCATAAAATATTCAAAATGTATTCTTGTTAGAAAGGGCTCAAAAATTTTTGGCATCATTACAGCATCAGATACGCTGAAAATGATGGAATGAATTAAAGATACTCAGGTAAAATTTCTTTCCGAATTATTTTTAAGATTTGATAAATTGTGATTTTTTGATCTTCGGAAGAATTTCCTAAGATTCTAATTGATACTCCAGAGTCATTTGGCAGAATACTAGACCCGCCAGACATACCTTGAATGTTAGAAAGCATCTCATTGATTAAATCATTAATTTTGGTAACATGTTTTTTTGTCAATACATATACAGATGTAAAAATTGTTTTATCATCAAACATTGCAAGCGATTGAGTTTTTTGTGTTTTTGGCATTAAAAGTGATGAATCTCTAAATTGTATTTTTTGATTAATTGCACCTTCAGTTTTTAAATAACATACATCAAAATCAAACATCTCCCCCATTGCAATTCTTCCAGGTACAATTGTTTCAGAATAAACAACAGTAGATGAATCATCAATGTCAAGAGTTGTTTTTTGATAAAATCTTGAATTCTTATAAGGAATGATTTGTTCAGGAATAAATTCCAGATATGAATTATTTTTTAAACTAAGGGTTACCATGTGTGTCGCATAGTTTGATTCCATTTTGTAAATTCTAGTTGCACCCTGAGTTGTAATGTGTGATATGGCATTATTTTTTAGCTCAACGTCCATCCTGTAACGATCTCCTTGTAAGATTCCACCTGAAGGAGATAAAACAAACACATGTGCCATAGAAGGATAATCCAAATCATAATGCAGTGCCTTTTGCACATATAGTGGAACCTGACTTCGTTTACGTGTAATGATAGTTTTTTGTTTGTCAGTGTCATTCTGTAACTCTAATTGTAGATAACCAATCTTTCCAGATTTACCCACATTCATTTGCGCAACATCACCATCGTATTGTGAAATTTCTTGTGGGATATCAGAAGGAGTGCAGTGTTCTAGGCTCATGAGTTCACCTGCGTAATCATATTTTTTGGCGGTTCATCAAATAAGACATCATGGATTATGTGTTGAGCTACCTGTTCGACTCCTTGATCAGTCTTACAATTTACCAAGATGTATGGCTTATTTTTTCTAACAATTTTTGCATCACGTTCCATCACATTTAGATCAGCGCCAATTGATGGCGCAAGATCAATTTTGTTAATTACTAAAAGATCACTCGTTTCAATTCCAAGTCCACCTTTTCTAGGATATTTGTCGCCGCCAGAAACATCTATAATGTAAATTGTATAATCTGCAAGTGCAGGACTAAAAGTAGTAGTTACATTATCTCCACCACTTTCAATAATTATTAAATCCAAATCATCGTATTTTGCTTCAATTTCTTCAATTACTGCAAGATTGATTGATGGATCCTCCCTTACAGCAGTATGAGGGCACCCACCAGTTGCAAGACCAATCACCATATTTTCAGGAAGTAAACCTTGGTCTGTCGCCAAATTTTTTCGAATTCTGTCAGCATCTTCTTTCGAGATTACATCATTTGATATTATACATACACGATAATTTTTTTTTGCAAGAAATGGAACAACCCTTTCAATTAACATACTTTTGCCAGCACCTACAGGACCACCAATGCCTACACGAAGAATTCTAGTCATAACCAAAAAATTTCTCTTTATGTAATAAACATTTTAGAAAATTTGTTTTCATGAGTCATTTGAATAAGGTCATACTGTGGAGAAAATTGCCAACAATCATTAATTTTTGTATCTACAAATTTTTCTAGAGTTTGCTGAATTTTTGGTTTAATTTTATGTAAAATTTTTTGGCTTTGGATATGATCAATCATTCCCAATCTTAATGCAGCGCCAGTAATGCTAACACAAAAACCATACATCATCATCTGTCTTGCCTGTTCTTTTTTTATACCCATTACAAAACTGCACACACCTGCAACGACAGGATGTGTTCCAGGCGCATTATTTTTAGATATTTTTTCAGAGTATGATTTGAGAAAATTGTCAGAAGATATTGCGACGATGCATTTGAGCATTTGTGAGCCTGCCCTACATGATGCCGCACGGGATTCTTGAATTAATTTCATCGAATAAAGAACATCATCACACCTAATTATTCCCGAAATATCTTTACTTTTAGCACAGTCATACGCATTTGATAATGCTACAGAATCTGCAGGGCCAAGTTGTTGTTCCAATGTAACTTCAAGAAAATCATAAACATCACCTTCAGATGATGCACGTTTTTCATCAAATATTGTTTCAAGCCCATTTGACATTGTATAAAGACCAGAAGGAAAAAAAGAATCTGAAAGCTGCATCAATGTAAGTTCAGACAAATCAGTGTTCATGAACATTCATTCCTTGATTTGGCACAAAAATTTTATCTTCAACAGTCATTGAAATATGATGGATGATTTCAGAAAATAGTTTCTCAAATAACTCTACTTCATTTTCATCGTGAATTGGAAATAATACAGAGCCATCAGACGTAATGGATAAGGGACGATGCCTATTTCCTATGATATGACCAAGTTGTACGCGTATAGAAGAAGAGTGATGATCATCTGATACTTTAACGGATATTATTTTTTCAGGCAATTGATGAGTTATAATTAAATTAGAATTAATTTCCAATACATCCCCATGATCTAAAGTTGTTCCAGGTTCAAGGGATAGTCCAATTTCAGTTCCATCATCGGTTTTTGTACGTAGCCTAGATTTTTCCATATCACTTCTAGACAAAGAGAGTTGTTTTATGGTGCGATTTTGTGTTGCGTTTTCAATTTTTTCCTTTAAATTACTATCACGGTATGCATTACCTAGAATTGAATTAATCAGTAACATGTAGAGTATTGAAATTTGCCAAAGTTAAATTTTTAGACATTTCAATTTTTAAATACATCAAAAATCAAATTTATTCATGTTTTTAACACCAAGAGAGATTGATAAATTACAAATTTTTACCGCAGCGCAAGTTGCAATAAGAAGAAAAGAGAGGGGGGTGAAATTAAACCACCCAGAATCTGTTGCAATTATTGCAGACCATATTTTAGAAGGAGCAAGAGACGGAAAATCAGTTTCAGATCTAATGAGTTCTGGCAAAAATGTCTTAACAAAAGAGGATGTTTTGCCAGGAGTTATAGATATTATTCATACAATTCAAGTTGAAGCCACCTTTAATGACGGAACAAAGCTCGTGACCATTCACGACCCCATTGTGTGATAGATATGATATCTAGATGGCGTTCCAGAGTACCACATATTGGAGAGTATATGCCTGCAGAAGGAGACATAATTGCCAATGAATCCAAAAAAACATTCAAACTGAATGTTTCAAACACAGGCGATAGACCAATACAAGTGGGATCACATACACATTTTGCTGAAGCGAATAAGGCCTTAGAATTCGATAGAGAGAAAGCACTTGGATTTCATCTCAATATTTCTTCTGGCACATCTATTAGATTTGAACCTGGAGAATCAAAACATGTAGAGGTTGTAGAATTTGGCGGAAAGAAAATAATATTTGGATTTAGTGGACTGGTAAGTGGAGATTTAGAATCAAAAAGAGAAGATGCAAAAAAGAATATCCATGAAAAAGGTTTCAAGAATGTTTTAGAAAATATAGAAAATGAATCAAGTTCACTTGAGATTCCACGAAATAGATATGTAGAATTATTTGGACCTACAACAGGAGATAGAGTCAGATTAGCAGATACTGATTTAGTGATGGAGATTGAAAAAGATCTTATCAAATATGGGGATGAGTTAGTATTTGGTGGAGGAAAAAGTGCAAGAGATGGACTTGGTCAAGCAAGTGGAGTCTTACGTGAAAATTCTGCAGATTTGGTAATCACTAATGCAATGATCATTGATCCAAAACTTGGAATAATTAAAGCCGACATTGGAATTAAGGACGGAAAAATTTTGGGAGTTGGTAACGCAGGTAATCCAGATGTAATGGATGACATTGATATTGTAGTTTCATCTAATACAGAAATTATTTCAGGAGAACATACAATTTGTACACCGGGTACAATAGATAGTCATATCCATTTCATATCACCTCAGCAATCAATTGATGCAATTTGTAATGGAACTACTACAATGATTGGTGGTGGTACAGGTCCAGCAGATGGAACAAATGCAACAACATGTACTCCAGGAGAATTTAACATTCACAAAATGATAGAGGCAGTAGAAGAATTCCCAATGAACTTTGGATTTTTGTGTAAAGGGAATGATTCAAGAGAAGAATCATTGATGGAGCAAGTAAAGGCAGGAGCATGTGGGCTAAAACTGCATGAAGATTGGGGAACAACTCCAGCCACTATAAATTCAGCACTAAATGTGGCAGATAAAACTGACACCCAGGTTGCAATACATACAGATACCCTTAACGAATGTGGCTACGTAGACGATACAATTGCGGCAATCAATGGTAGAGTAATTCACACATATCATACAGAAGGAGCAGGAGGAGGTCATGCCCCAGATATCATGAAAATAGCATCAGAACCAAACATTTTGCCGTCATCTACAAACCCTACAAGACCATTTACAACAAATACGCTAGAAGAACATCTGGACATGATGATGGTGTGTCATCACTTGAACCCATCAGTTCCAGAAGACATTTCATTTGCAGAATCAAGAATTAGAGCCGAAACAA
Source organism: Candidatus Nitrosopelagicus sp. (assembly GCA_028242535.1). Taxonomy (GTDB): domain Archaea; phylum Thermoproteota; class Nitrososphaeria; order Nitrososphaerales; family Nitrosopumilaceae; genus Nitrosopelagicus. The sequence goes on from JAOJYB010000005.1 coordinate 26,533, forward strand.
TTGCAGCAGAAGACATTCTTCACGATGTGGGAGCAATCAGCATGATGTCTTCAGACAGCCAAGCAATGGGAAGAGTAGGAGAAGTGACTACAAGAAATTGGCAAACAGCTGATAAGATGAGAAAAATGAAGGGACCATTAACAGAAGACAGTGAAGAAAATGACAACTTTAGAATCAAACGCTACATTTCAAAAATTACAATTAATCCTGCAATCACACATGGCATATCAGACTATGTCGGATCATTAGAACCAGGAAAGATTGCAGACATTGTAGTATGGATGCCACAATTTTTTGGAATAAAACCAAAATTAATCATAAAGGGCGGTTTCATTGCATATGCATTGATGGGAGACCCTAATGCATCCATTCCAACAACAGAACCAGTCTACTACAGACCAATGTTTGGAGCATTAGGAAAAGCAAAGAAAACTACATCAGTCACATTCACATCACAACTTGCACTTGATAATGGCTTGGAAGAAAAAATAAAAATTGAGAAGAAATTACTTGCCGTAAAGAACTGTCGAAATATTGGAAAAAAAGATATGGTGTACAATGATGCAACACCAAAAATTGAAATTGATCCTGAAACATACGAAGTAAAGGTTGATGGAGAGATTGCTACAGTAGATCCTGCAACAGAAGTTTCGCTAGGACGTCTGTATAGTTTATTCTAGACATTACCTAACAGTAATTTTCTATTGTTAATTGTACGTCGTACCAACATAAAGCCAGCAGCTGTTGTAAATGCACCAAATAAGATATTTACAATACTCATGTCACCATCAGGATCCTTTGGTCCAGTTAATGTAAAGACCATTCCTAGTACCATCATTACTGCTCCAAGTCCACCAATTATGAGCATTGGAATAGGAACCTTTTGTTTCATTTCGCCACGACTTTTGTCAGGCAATACTCCACTGGCAGCTACTTTATGACAAACATCACAAAAGTGCTTTTGTTTTTTTCCTTGCCATGCTGTGTTTAGGAAGAAAAATTCAGTTTGACACAAATCACATGGTTTCATTGGTAATGTGACTTTACCGTGTTTTTCCCAATCTTGACCAACTTTTAACATACAAGATTTACAAAAACTTCCAGGAACTCTCCAGAATTTATTGAATTTGTATTTTTTAAGACCAAGAGGAACGCCACAGCCAGTACAAGATGCCATGTTAAAGCACCATATCTCGCATTAAAAAGAATATTGGAGGAAAACAAATGTTAGATAAAAATGAGTTCATAATGAAAGGGTTAAGTTCTCTCTAAGCAGATGCTTTCTTGCCTGAGAAGACTTTTGCGAATCCACCTCTTGATTCCACGATTGGAAGTCCGATGATGAATGCTGATGCTACAGTGACCCATGTGATTGCGATTCCGACCCACAATCCGTAGAATCCAAAGTCGAAGACATATCCTGAGAAGTACAAAGGCATTGGCCAGAATATGATAACTATCAAAGTGAGTAAGCCTCCACCTTTAAGACTGAACTTGAAGGCTTTCTTTAGTTGTATTTCGTCTAGTTCACGTTTTTCTAACTCTGCTGCTGAATCTACATGCATGTCGTCAGTGACAAGTGACAAGTGTTGGTCCAACTCTTTCCAGTCGTACTTCTTGTTTTGTGCTAGACTAATGACTACACAGATTAATCCAGATGATAATATTGCTACAACATTTCCATAAAGCATTGGGAATGCTCCACCAAGTGAGCCGATATCTATAACTCCGCCAGATTCAGCAGATGCTACACTAGTCCAAGTTAGTAATGATAGCATTACACCGATGATTGCACCGGCAACCGCACCACCGCGAGTTGTTCGGCTCCAAGTAATCGTTAACGCAATCGGGATGACGGCAGAGCCAATCAATATTCCCATTGCCAAGTATACAAATCCTAAGCTTAATCCCATTCCTAATAGTACGACCGCAAGCATACCCATTCCAAGTCCAAACGCGACTATAACACCACGACTCACCTTTAGTAGCTGCTTGCCTGTGGCCTTTGGATTCTTGTAAGTTCGGTAAACATCGTAAGTAATCAAAGAGGATACTGCAATTAGTTCAGCAGATCCTGCAGATGTTACAGCCATGAAGAGCATGACTAGTACCAGTACGGCACCTATCTCACCCATTAGCACTGATGCTGCTGCTGGAACTACAAGTCCGAGCTGCACCTGTTCAGGTGTGAGCGCCACATCAAGCGCCACCGCCGTCAGTCCCATAGTAGTTGCTAGTGTAAATGGAATTGCAAACCAGCACATTCCTCCAAGTAAGAAACCCTTTACGGTTGCACTTGGTTGTGCAGCAATTGCACGTTGCCAGTATGCCTGATCAACAAATACAGTTCCAAAGTTTCCTACAATATTGATAACTCCAAAGATTAAGCCTCCTGCAGAAGCCATTGTTAGGTATGCACCCATTGCATTACCAGGCTCACCCGGTGTGAAAGTTGGCTCTAAGACAGGATTTAGTGAAGCCGCCTCGACCAGTTTATTATACATTCCTTCAACTCCACCCGTAATTGGGCTGATGAAGAATACCATTGATACGAATGTTAGAATTACTATAAAGATAATGACCGTATGCATGTAATCTGCCACAAACGTAGCCTTTAGGCCACCAACTAGGGTGTAAATCATGACTCCAACAGGAATCAACATTGCTGCTAGAGAGATATCCATTCCAGTTAAGCCGTTTACAACTGCTGCGCCTCCAAGTAGAAGCATACCAGTTACAATCATGTTACATGTTAATGCAAAACCTAAGAAAACTTTGTGAGTACCAGCACCAAATCGTGCTCTAATAATTTCCAAAAATGTGTGTGCGTTTGGAGCCTTTCGTTTTAGTTCAATTGCAAGAATTCCGAATAAAAGTACTTGAATTGATGCACCTGCTGCATACCAGAAAGGACCACTTACACCGTAAAGATATGCGACTGTAGAAGATTGTAGTAGTGTCGCAGCCCATGTCCATGCTGAGACAATTGCTGCTGCTGTTAGACCTGTTTTGATAACTCTTCCTGCAGTGTTAAATGCTTCAGAGCTTTGAACGACTCCAAGATATTTCTCTTCGAGTTTAATCTCTGCAGAGATAATTCCTGCGAAGACCATTCCAAGACCTACAACGATGAACCAACCAACGGATTCATCTAAAACTTCACCTAGCTTAAACTCACCACTAATTGCACCTGCGGCATCTGCATCAGGAATTAGACCTAGAGATGCGATCGAGATTGCAAACAACGGTAGCAATATAGCTAAATTACGTTTCAACAGAATTACGCCAAATAACTGTGATATAAGTAATTCTAGAATTCGCAAATTGTTGAATTATTATATATTGTTATATAGTGCGAATTTTTGGCATTTGAAACTATAATTTTAGAAAAATGAGTTTCCAATATGGGGAAAATCAGTTCAGGATTAAAGTCAGTATTTACCAATTTTTAGGTATATTATATTTTGAGAAAGCAATAAGCCATACAGCATTCAGGTAACACTTTGGATGTTATGATGTTTTTAGTATGTTCATTAATTGGAAGAAGAATATTAGAAATTGAAATTATAACTCAATTTTTAAGATAGTAGAATTTCATTTCTTTGTGGAATTAGATACAAATGATTTGAAGGTTTTAGGTGCTGTAAAAAAAGGCCTTACAACATTTGGAGGGATAAAAAATGTGATGAATTTGAAAAAAGATGCGCTGGTAAAAATTTTAGACATTTTAGATGAAAGTGAAATGATAAAATCCACGACAGGCACAGGACTATTAGGACAGAAAAAATTAATCATTCATCTAACAGATAAAGGAGAACAGAAAATTCAAGAATACCTGGAAGTGTTACGTAAGAAATGGAGAGAGATGCTTGATTTGGCAATTGCTGGAGAGAGAGACCAACTTGATCAAATGATTAAAGAAAATCCATTCATGGTAAACATGATGGTCTTTTTTAAAGTGACAGATTTACCGACGTTGAGTAGATTAAATTTAAGATTTCTTTTGGAAGGAAAACATCTTTGTTATAAATGCAAAAAAGAGCTTACACGATTCACGCAAAGGTTTTCAGTTTCAGCTGTTAGAAAATTTAGATTCAAATTACCACGTGGAATGACTACCAGAGATGATTTATGTGCAGACTGCTTTAACAAACTAACTAAGCATTAGACATTCGTTTTTTCACAATTTGTAATACAATTCTTGCAATAATTACTATGACTACAATAATTACGGAATAAACCCAGATGTCAGTTAGGTCTTGTTGTTCTTGTTCTGCTTCATCAAGAGGTGTAGAATCAAACTGAGCACCAGGAGCAAACACATCTTTGTCCATTACCGTTTCAGCAAATGCAGCAGACGGTACAATTGTTATCGCTAAAACAAATAATGTAATAAAAAATAGATTCAAGTAATTTTTTTGTTTATTTGAAGAATTTAATGATTTGCAAAATTAATCAAAAAAGCCTGTAACAGCTAAAAATAAACCCATAAGACTAAAAATTACTATTACAACACCCATTGTCTGTTTGTCATTCATGATTAATCTAAGAAAATGACCAATTTAATGATTAAGAATTATTTAATTTTCTGGATGTGAACACAACTCTGCCAAAACGCCTTCTAGTGATTTTGGGTGAATGAATGTTACTTTGGTTCCAGCAGAACCTGGACGCACTTTTCCCAAAAATTGTACACCGCATCCCTCCATGCGTTCAACTTCACCTTCAATGTTGTCTGTTTCCAATGCCATATGATGTAAGCCTGGACCTTTTTTGTCAAGAAACTTTTTGATTGGACTATCATCTTTGGTTGGCTGTATTAACTCGATTCTGCCATTCTCCATCGGAATTATAGCAACCTTTACTCCTTCAGAGTCTACTGTTTCAAACTCAATTTCGTCTATGCCAAGTGCTTTTTGATATACTTTAGCAGATGCCTCCACATCATTTACTGCAATTGCGATATGATCAATTTTCATCTAGAAGATCTCCTTTGGTCTATATTCACCAAATACCTCTCGTAGTGTGTTACTAATTTCCCCTGTCGTAGCATATGTTTTCACAGAATTTAGTATGAATGGCATTAAATTTTTGTCAGTTTCTGCTGCTGCCTGTAATTTTGATAGTGCTGTATTGGTTTTTTTGTTGTCACGGGATTTTCGTAATGCCTTGATTGCCTTTTCTTGTTTTGCTCCTAGTGAATCATCAATTCGTAATAGTTTTTGCTTTGCCTCAACTTCATCTACAAATTTGTTAACACCAACTAGAATTCGTGATGAATCATCAACCTCTTTTTTGATGCGATATGCATTTTGTCTAATCTCTGCTTGGAAGAAACCTTTTTCGATTGCTTTGAGTGAACCTCCCATCTTGTCAATCTTTTTGAGATACGCCCATGTCCGCTCTTCAATCTCATCACATAGTTCTTCTAGATAATGAGAGCCAGCCATTGGGTCTACTGTTTTTGTAATGCCTGATTCAGATGCAACAATTTGTTGGGTTCTAAGTGCAATTTTTGCAGACTCTTCAGTTGGCAATGCAAGTGCTTCATCTCTTGAATTGGTATGAAGTGATTGTGTTCCACCCAATACGGCAGCCATTGTTTGCATTGCAACACGGACTATGTTGTTATCTGGTTGCTGTGCCGTTAATGATTCACCACTTGTTTGTGTATGAAATTTTAATTGTAATGATTTTTTATTTTTAGCATGGAACCTTTCTTTTAGTATTTTTGCGTAAACCTTTCTTGCAACTCTAAACTTTGCTATTTCTTCAAAGAACTCTATAGTACAACAAAAGAAAAATGATAATCTTGGAGCAAACTCGTCAATTTTTAACCCCTGTTCGATACATGTCTCTATGTATTCAATGGCGTTTGCTATGGTAAATGCAATTTCTTGTACCGCATTTGATCCTGCCTCTCTAATATGATATCCAGATATGGAGACAGGATACCATTGAGGAACCTCTGTAGCACAGTATCCAATCATGTCACCAATTATACGCATTGATGGCTCTGGCGGATAGATGTACGTATTTCTTGCAATGTATTCTTTGAGGATGTCATTTTGTGTGGTTCCCCGCAACTGTTTACTTGAGAAACCTTGTGCTTGCCCTACCGCGATATAGTATGCAAGCAATGTAGATGCCGTTGCATTAATTGTCATTGATGTGGAAACCTCACCCAATTCAATTCCATCAAATACGGTCTGCATGTCTTTTAGTGATGAGATTGATACACCGACCTTTCCTACTTCTCCTTCTGCTTGCGGTGCATCTGGATCATGACCAATCTGTGTTGGTAGGTCAAATGCCATTGAGATTCCGGTCTGCCCCTTGTCTAGCATGAACTTGTATCGTTTGTTACTTTGTGCAGCATCACCAAATCCGGCATACTGACGCATAGTCCAAAATCTGTCTCGATACATTCCCTGATGAATACCTCTAGTGTATGGAAACTTGCCAGGAACCTCTTTTGTTTGCTTTTTAGTTGATTTTACATAAAATGGCTTAATTGGAATACTAGAATCTGTTACGTATTTTTTTTCTGCCGGTTTTGCTTTCTTTTTTGTTACCATGTATAATCACTTTATGAAATTTTTTGTCAGCTTGTCTGCTGCCTCAAATGGGTCCATCTTTTTTTCTTGAACTTTTTTCAAATAAGATGAAAATGACTTGCTTTTACCAATCATTGTTGAAATTTCCTGTCTAACGTTATTTAAAATAATATCTTCCAATTCATATTCTACACGAGATTTCTCTAAACTCTTTTTATCCTTTATTTTTTGTTTCATCAGTTCCTTTAGTTTTGTAGCTAACTCTTTGATTCCCTTGTTTTTCTTTACAGAGGTTTTAAGAATTACAGCCTCTTCGTCTCCAGTTCCAATGAAATCTCGTAATGCTTGAAATAGTTGGGTTGCTCCATCGAGGTCACTTTTGTTTACCAAATAGATATCACCAATTTCTGTAATTCCTGCTTTTATTGTTTGAATACTATCTCCTGTATGTGGATTAAATGTAACAACTGTAATGTCCGCAATCTTTGAAATTTCAACTTCTGTTTGTCCTGCTCCAACACTTTCTATTATGATTGGATTAAACCCCGCATATTCTAGAACACGTAAACTGTTTCTAACGGAATGTGCAATGGCTCCTGTTGCACCACGTGATGCAATACTTCGAATGTATGTTCCAGTATCAGTTGATTCCGACATTCTAACCCGATCACCTAAGATGGCACCACCTGTAACATGACTGGTGGGGTCTACTGCCAATATGGCTGGTTTTAGTTTTAATTTTTTCATCTCCATGGATAGTTTGTTAATTAGAGATGATTTCCCAGCACCTGCAGGTCCTGTAATTCCTATTACGATTGCCTTGCCAGATGTTTTGTAGATTTTTTTAACTAATTGTCGTGCCTCTTTTGGGTCATTTTCCATTATAGATATGGCCTTTGCAATTGCACCTCGCTTTGCTTTTTTTAAATCTGGAAGAATTGCCATACAAAATTCTCTCATTTGCTTGATTAAAAATCTTAGATGTAAAGAAAGATTTTAAAGCCATTTTTTGCAAATTAATTCATGAAACAAAAGGTACAATCACGACGCGTCAAAATTCTAGTTGCAAAATTAGGCTTAGATGGTCATGATAGAGGTGCGCTAATCCTTTGTAGAGCATTTAGAGATGCAGGAATGGAGGTAATTTATTCAGGATTGTTTGCAACACCAGACAGAATTGCACAAATCGTTGAAGATGAAGATGCAGATGCTGTTGCATTAAGTTTGCTTAATGGCGCTCATGGAACATTATTCCCAAGAGTTGTAAAAGAATTGAAAAAGAAAAAGATTACAGACGTGTTAGTTGTCGGTGGCGGAGTTATCCCTGAAGAAGATAAAAAAGCATTAGAAAAGGCAGGAGTTACAGGAAACTTTGGTCCAGGAACATCATTAGATTTGATAATTAATCATATTACAAAAGGCGTTTCTAAACTAAGAAAGTTATAATTTTATTCAGTAGAGTCAGGCCACATCATCTTTCTCATCTGTTTTCCTACAGTTTCGATTTGATGATTGTCTAACTCTTTCATGTATTTATCAAATGCAGCCTTTCCTTCATTTTGATAATTGTCAATCCATTCTTTGTTGAATGTTCCATCTTGAATCATTGTTAAAACTTTTTTCATTCTGTCTTTACTATCAGGTGTCATTACCATTGGACCTCTTGTTAGTCCGCCATACCTTGCAGTCTCTGAAACACGTCTCCACATTCCATTGATTCCGTATCTTTGAATCATGTCTACAATTAATTTTAATTCGTGTAATACCTCAAAATATGCAATTTCTGGTTGATAGCCTGCTTCTACTAGTGTTTCAAATGCGTTAACTACCATTGATGCAGAACCTCCACATAGATCTGCTTGTTCTCCAAACCAATCAGTTTCAACTTCTTCTTTGAATGTTGTTTGAATTAATCCTGCACGTGCACTACCGATTGCTTTTGCAATTCCTAGTGTTCTGTCCCATGCCTTTCCTGTCTTGTCTTGTTCTACTGCAACAATTGATGGAGTTCCAAAGTTTTGTAGGTATGTTTCTCGTACTTTAGAGCCAGGACCTTTTGGTGCGACCATAATTAGATCAACGTTTTCTGGTGCGTCAATCCATTTCCAGTAGATAGCTGCTGCGTGTGAAAATGATAATGCTTTTCCTTCTGAAAGATTTGGAGCAATCTCCTCTTTGTACACTTTGGCTTGAACCATATCAGGAATTAAAATGTGAACGATGTCTGCCTTTTTTGTTGCATCTGCTACTGACATGACCTCATGACCATCATCTTTTGCTTTGTTCCAAGTTGGACTACCTTCTCTTAGACCAACAATAACTTTGAGACCTGAATCTTTCATGTTATTTGCCTGTGCATCCCCTTGAATTCCATATCCAATTACTGCGATAATTTGGTCTTTGATAGGGTCAAGACTAATGTCTGCGTCTTTCCATGTCTTTGCCATTAAATGCATTCAAAAATATGCAAATATAATCCTATGAAAATTAAAAAAAGTTCGTGAGTATGTGACGCTCACAATATTTTTAGTATCTTAATTTACGCTTATAGGAAATTAAAGTATACTAAATATGATCCAACTAAACCAAGTCCTCCTATTGCTGCAACTAACATCATTTTATCCAACCAATCCACCTCCTCAAATTCGCTTTCCTTTAGCTTGATAAGTTCTAATTTTATGGAATACATTATGAGATGAAAATACTGCAATTCCAGCAATCACCACACCAAGAAAGTTTCTAAGTGTCATGTAGATATCGGGTTCTTGTGCAATCAATGACATATCAAAAATAACATAGAAATTATCAAATAGCCAAAATGCTATTGTAACCCATGATAATATGCCTGCAATAAGATATCCAAGCCTAGTCTTTTGCATGACAAATAATATTCCAAATCCAATTGCCACAAACCAAACTATTGATCCAATCAACCAAGAAATTTCAAAAACATCTAGTCGATTATCTAACCAATAATATGTAGTTCCTATTATTGCCATCATAATTAGAGAGACAGATAGGATCTTTTGGTTAATGGGGAACCCCATTTTTTCAGAAAATTTGTAACCCTTATTCGCCTCCTCAATCTTGATCATGTCCTCCTGCGCAATTATGATAGATTCATGAAGTGATTTTAACTCAAAGTCAATGTATTTTTTAATAGAATCATCATGAACTATAGAATCATGAATTAAGCTTTCAACCAATGGTCTTGCAAGTGAAGCCTTCACAGGAGTTATCAAATCAATCCAGTATGATGATAGTTTTGTTGTCAAAAATGGAATTTGTAATACAAACAAATTTCTATTAAGAATCGCAGAATAGATACGCATCATCTGTTCATAATTTACTTTTTCAGGACCTCCAATATCAAATGTTTTTCCTGTAGTCTCCTTTTTCTCCATGCATTTTACAAGATATTCAACTACATCGTTCAAGCAAATTGGCTGTGTAAGCGATTTTACCCATTTTGGACATACCATCACACGTAATCTTTCTACTAAATACCGCAACATTGCAAAAGAGCCACCTTGTGCACCTATGATGATTGATGCACGCAATTGTGTGACTGGAATATCTCCAGATGATAAAATATCACCAACTGTTTTTCTACTCTTCATATGACGTGAGAGATCTAAACCATCATTTACTAATCCTCCTAGATAGATTATTCTCTTTACACCTGCTTTTGTTGCCGCGTTTAGAAAATTTTTTGCCTGTAAACTTTCACGTTTATCAAAATTCTCCCACTCTTTTTTATCACCCTCCATTGAATGAAGAAGATAGTATGCAACCTCAACTCCATCTAGCGCATTATCAAGATCGTTTTCTACTAGTGCATCTGCCTGGACGTATTTTATTCCTGGTTTATCTGAAAGTTTTCGTCTTGACATTGCTTTGACAGTATAGCCAGCAGCAGTTAATCGTGTCAATAGTTTACTTCCAATAAATCCAGTCACACCTGTCACTAGAATTGAATATGGTTTTGTCTCAACAATTTCCATATTCTCTAGTTTTTGAACTGAAGTACTAGTCATTTAGTAACCACCTTTAGTGAACTCATATTCCTTTTTGTTAAAATCAAATGTAGTGACTAAGACATCACCCATTGCATCTAATGCTACCTGTAAGATGTCTGGTAAAACAGAAAAGAATCCTCTAAACTTTCCAATTCCATATTCTTCTGCAATCAATCCAATTGGACCGTCTGGTCCTCTTGTTACCACTGCCCAAACTGTAGCTAATGGTGTTCCTACACAGCTAAGTACTTGAACAGTTTCTGGTAATGTTTGTGCCAAATGTGGATTGTTAAAATCTCCAATAATCCACGTTCTTGGTAATCTTTTCATCATTTTCATGTATCTGTCTTTTACAAACTCGTATCGTTTTTCTGATTCAAATGATGCGAGAAGTGGAGAATTATGTTTTGATGCATAGTTTTCAATCATTATACTCAATGCAAAAAGATCTGATCGATCTGCAGTGAAATTCAAGTACCCTCCGTCCTGGAAGTCTTGAAAATTCCATCTGGTAAAAATGTCTTCACCCTGTTTTGGGATATCTTTCTTTTCAGGAAATTTGTTAAAGACAGTTTCAACTAAGCTATCATTGATTAAACCCATTATGCAACACTCCCTGTTTCTATTCTTTTTCTGCCTCTTGCTCTTGTGCGTAAAATCATTCTACAACATGGACATCGTACTTCTTCTGTGTCAATCCAGATTTCACACCAACTACATCTTTTCAATCCAAACTGATACTTTAGTGCATTAGGAATTTTGTTGATGCTAAATTTATTACAAATGCCTTTACATGATGCGCCCATATTATTTCCTCTTAGTAATGTGCCGCGTTAGCGTACCCGATGATCTTAGTCACCTTTTCATGATTTGCAATTTCTAAAATTTTATCAACTGAAATTTTTCCAGAAACAACTAGTTTAGTTTTAATCCATCTGTGAACTGAGGTGGTTACTGCATAATTTTCACTAATCTGGTATTTTGGAATGTTGATGTCTACATCATCAGTGAAATCAATTTCCATATGAACATGTGGTGATTCACCATCAAACATTTTTTCTAATCTCATTGCTTTTAGTAGCAAAATTGGTTCCACTTTTGGTGCTATTTTTATCATATCAGCAATGAAACTTTCGTAAAGCGATTGGATTGTTTGAATGTCTGAGTCCATTAGAATATTCCTCCTAATTGACCTCGTTTGTTACTACTACCAGAATTTACCAATTCTCTCCACCTTTTGATAGTCTTCGTGTGTAATGCATCCAGCCATGAATCCCATGATTACTCCAAATATTATATGGAGCATCAATGCGTTGATGTAGATTTTGTCGCTGTTGAACAACAATGTTGCTAATGCTTTTTGCTCTTCCAAGTCAAATTGAGATACGTCAGTAATTATCAATTCTACCTCCATCATCGGAGTCATTACAAACATGTGAATTGGTAAAAATGCTAAAGTGAAAACTATGAGACCCGTTAGTACACCAGTGATTATTGCCTTTGGGACAGTCACCAATCTGAAGAATCTCCAAATGTTTGAGGCCAACAAGTACATGGAACCAATCAATGCTGCAACAGCCATGTGAGCAATGAAGCCCATAGCTATTGCCAATCCTTCATCAACACCCATTGTAAAACCGATGGTTTTGTAGAATGTTCCTGCGGGGATATCTAGCATTTGATCAATTGCAAAGAATGATGAGAATAATGCAAAGCCACCCATTAGTCCTGCGCCCATTCCACCTTTGATTAAACCTAATTTTGTTGGAAATTGCTGTGTAGACATCATGACACCTAATCCTCATCACAATTTGGTGAATTATCACCAATTGCCTCCTGTAGTACATTTTGTATCTGTAAATGTTTCGCCATACAGAATTTTAATCCTTGAGTAGTATGTTCATCCAATAATTTTTCGCAAAAAACACAATTTACTTTTGCTTGTTTTTCCATACACAATCAATGTAATTTTATTTATAATGCATGACGAAGCTAGATAAGCACTAAAACACTCACCATGGTGAGTGTTAGATTAAAAGCAATCTAGATCTGAAGGAGTTTGTGAATCTTAGTAAAGTAGATGAATACTTAGAGAAACTTGACCATACGCATATTGTTCTTTTTCATGAAGGTGGAAAGGAAAAACGTGAAACGGAATATGGATTTATTGAGAAAGGTTTGGAAAAGAACCAACATTGTTTCTATACCACCCAAAACCCACAACAAGTACTTGATGAGATGAAAGAATTTGGAATTGATGTAGATACAAAAAGCAATCTTATCCATATGGTAAAAATTCCTGATGAGTTTGAGAATTACTCAAAAATGATACTAGATGAAGTAGCCACTTTGCCTTCGGAGTCTGAAATACGAGTTATATCCACACATAATTTTGATTTTGACGACGAAGAAAAAACTGATAGAATGGCGGAAATTGAACAGTGTGTAGATAATGATTTTGCGAATATTAATGGGAATTTTGTCTGCTCCTTCCAAGTTAATCAGGTAAATGAGAAACTCCGTTCAAGATTTCTTAATCAATTACTTGATTCACACAAGGCAATCATTTTTCTTAGAAATGAGAAAGGCTCCGACATGTTCATGTTGCCTTAATATCCCTACTAACATCTAATATCAATTCATTAATTTTTGCATAATCGCTATGGAATTTCATGCCTTTTTCTGTAATTTTGATTACTTTTTCTTTTTCAAGAATCTGCCTTTCCTTCATCTCTTCGAGATATTTGGTTAATTTATCATAGGATGTGTTACATTTGAACTGTATTCGAGTTGGCGATACAGAATCATTATTTTGAGTATCTTCTACTATGGCAGTTATAATATCATAATACAACTGAATTTTTGATCTACGTTCTTTAGCCAAACGTTGTGTACACACACGGATTCTATAATAACATGATGTTACAGTCGATACAACTAGTCAAGCAGATATAATCTATTAACTAATAATACTCATGATTACAGATAATCCTAAATTTGTAAAGTTGTTAATAATCATAGTATTTGCAATTGTGGTTCCTGTCAGCATTGTAGGAATTAACATGTATGATGAAAATGTCATAAATCCACGAATCTGGGAGGGATGGACATGTGATGAGATGGAAAAATTTGCACTAGAAGATAGAGATGACACTCTAAATGATTATCAGGCAAGCAAGTTTCATGAGGATTTGTCAGAATGTCTATCTAGGTAATCACATAGTAATGATTTTTTTGCAACTTGTACATTGAACCTTTACTTCATCATCCTCTAGTCGTTCAAATTTTTTAGAGCCGCATTCAGGACATATTGGACATGCTCTTGCAGGTTTCATTGTGGAAAGCCGCTTCCAATTATTCGGATGGTATTTGATTCAGGTTTTAGTAATACACAGACATCTCCAGACATTACAATAACTGGCTTTTCAAATGTCAGTTTCATAGGAGATACAGATGCAAACTTTGCAGCCTTTATCTGAAGACCTATACTTACAAGACACATTTGATTTTCTGCCAGAGTTGCCTTGAAGAACTGGTTTTGTTTAAAGTCAATAGTAATTTCAGTTACAGTTTTGATTGAAGTGTCATTTGATAATACATCACCTCGAGTTATCTCATCATGCTTGATATTTTTGAGAGATAGACCAACTCGAGCAGGAGAAAGGGATTCTTTTACGTCATCATCATGCATTTGAATTGATTTTACCATTGCCTCAATTTTAGAAGGATAATGCTGAAGTTTATCATATTGAGTAATCTTTCCAGATAGAACCTTTCCTAATGCCACGGTTCCCACTCCTTTGACATCAAAGGTGTGATCAATTACAATACTAGTACTTCCATCTTTTTTTGCAGTAGCAAAGTTTGCCAATTCATCTTTAATCTTATCTTGTTCAACTTTTTTGTATCCTTCAATTACGGTTCCCTTTATCATTAAGTCTAATCTGCTCTCATCAACATCAAATGAGTGAGTTAAAATTCCCTCTTTTTTTCCAAGTGCATCTAATGCCAGAATTTGTTCTCCTGTAAACTTGTCAAGTGCATTTACATGAAAGATTACATATTCTGCTAGTGCAATTGCTTGAAATAGAGGCTGAATTTTTTCAGGAAACCCATTAGGTGTAACAAAGGTGTAAATTTTTTCGGCTTCTTTTCGGTCAAATAATGTTAAATCAGTAGAGGTCCCTTTTTTTCCAAAATCAGTTGCTATAGACTGGTCACCTAAGATTACGAAATTTACAGACTCCACGAATAATCACTAATTTTATCCAGAGGCTTTCTTTGTTGCGCTTACCAGAGAGATGACATCTCTATCTCGCAATTGATAGTGAGTTGGTAATCGGAGATTGTACCTCAAATCCTTTGCATGTAACAATCCCTTTGATAATCCAGTATGAATTTCATTTGCTAGGTCTTTTACAGTGGCACCAGCCTTGAGTAAAATTAAATCAGGAAGTATGTGCCCTTTTTTATCAGAGAGTGTGTCTTCAATCGCAACAGGATAAACTGCATTCATTTTTAGTAATTTGAAGACTGTTACATTAATTGCAAACTGAACTCCAGTTCGCATGTATTCACCCATGATATCCTGTTTGATGAAATTAAGAGCGTTTGTTTGTTTATCGTTTAGGTCCTCAGGTTTTACAATATCAAACTGCTCAGAACCTGGAGAATATTTTATTAAATCCTGTTGTTCTGCGCGTCTCAGAGTTAACTCACTGTCGGCACTTGCAGGAATTGTAATTACTTCATTATACCTTTCACGAAGACGATTGAAATTTTTGTCAGCGCCTGGAACATCAATCTTGTTTGCAACTATCAAAGTAGGTTTTGAGGTTTTACGTAAAATTTTTGCAAATTCTTTAGTTTGGCCCATCTCAAAATCATCAAATTTAATGTCCTCCAAATTAGTAGTTTTTAGTGCCTGGATCACATGCGATTTTTTGACACCAATTCCTTGGTATAATTCTGTCAATGCATCAACTTGTTCTGCACCATCGCGAATGTTTTTAGATAATTTATCACGGTTTCCTTCAAGAATTTTTTGATACCACATTACCAACTCTTCTTCAATGTCTGCAAAGTCTGAGACAGGATCACCAGAACCCGGTTCGGATATTTTTCCAGTTGAATCAATACTTCCAGAACAATCAACCACATGTAGTAAAGCATCAGATTGTGCGGCAATGGATAGAAATTGGTTTCCTAATCCCTTACCTTTCCATGCATCTTTGATCAATCCAGGTAAATCAATTAGTTCAATTGGAATGTAACGCCATCCATCAACACATTTTGAATTATTTGGTTCATCCTGTACGTTAAATTCCATGTGAACACATAGAGTAATTGCTTGACCTGTTCCAGTTTGCGGTTTTTTTGTTGTAAATGGATATGTGGAAATTTCAGTAGATGCTAACGTGGCAGAATTGAAAAATGTGGTTTTACCGGTGTTTGTTTTTCCTATAATTCCAATCTTTATCACCATGAGTGAGTTTCCAGTTTATTGTATTTATCTGATTATTTTTCTATTTTATTTTCTATATTTGAAATTGCATTTTGGATCTCTTTTAAATTCCATTTCATCTCATCTAATTGTTCTGGAGTGATTTCATCATGCCATTTTTCAAGAATCGTTTTTGTAATTTCAATACAATTGTATAAAACACCCCAGTATGGATGATGCTCTGCAGTCGTATATGCTAATTCTGCTGCATCCTCTACTCCAATTTTTGCTCTTGTAACAGAGTCCATCTTTTCACCAAAAATTTTTACAGAATCAAAATCAAGATTAGATTCCATCTTTATCTGAGTCTGTTTTTTCTCAAATTTCTCTACTAAAACTTTTAGCTCTCCATAAAATGCTTGAAATGAATTATTAGACATTATAACAACCGTCTATGTTCCGCCAACATGCATCTGTTAAAAACTACATCAATACCTGCATCATGTGCCAATTGTTCTGCTTCTTCATTGTGTATTCCTTCCTGAAGCCAAATAACTTTGGGTTTTTTCTTTATGGCTTCTTTAATAATTGGCAACACTTGATCCGATGGCCTAAACACATCTACAATATCAATCTCATCAGGTACGTCAGTGATCTCATCATAACATTGTTTTTTCAAAATCACATCCGAATTTGGATTGACAGGAATTATATCATATCCATTTTCATGCAAATATTTTGGTACGTAGTGTGCGGCCTTGTCTGGATTTTTTGACATTCCAATTACGGCGACCTTTTTCATCTTCAAGATTTCTAAAATTTCATCATCGGTATGTGGATCATCTTCCATGGAAAAAAATTATTTTTAGAACTAATATGTTAATCGTCATGCTCGTGTGCAGTCAAATGACAATCACAATTACAGAGTTCAGTGGTATGATTATTTTGGCAATCAATACACTCAAAGTGTTTGTGGTTTTCACAGCTGGAGCAAATCATGATTGATTGTATAATTACAATTTTGTATTAATATATGTCGAAACTTTGATTATTATTACGAGAAATATGCGTCAGAATTGTGGATATTTCTGTAGGCCATACACCTGATTCAGACGATGCATTCATGTTCTATGCAATGTTTACTGACAAAGTGAAATCAGATGATTTCTCGGTTACACATGTTATAGAAGATATTGAAAAATTGAATAAAAAGGCGAAAAATCCAGAGTTAGACGTCACTGCAGTTTCAGTGCATGCTTGTGCATACATTCCAAATTATGTAATGCTAAGAAGCGGCGGAAGTTTTGGAATTGGGTATGGTCCAATTGTTACTGCAACGAAGCCTATGACAATTGATGAGATAAAAAAATCAAAGATTGCAATTCCAGGAGAGATGACATCGGCATTTTTGCTTTTACAATTAATGATTGGAAAGTTTGATTACGTTGAGATGAACTTTAGTGATATTCCAGAGGCTGTAAGAAACGGCAAGGTAGATGTTGGATTGGTAATTCATGAAACGCAATTATCATTTGAACAGGAAGGAATACAGAAAATTCTCGATGTTGGAGAATGGTGGGATAAAGAGTCCGGAGGATTGCCAGTCCCATTAGGAGTTAATGTAATGAATGAAAAATTAGGCGAGGAAGTAATTCATAAATTTGATTTGTATTTACAAGATTCAATAAAATTTGCAAGGAACAACGTTAAAGATGCACTTGATTACGCTATGCAGTACAGTAGAGGAAAATCAAGAGAGTTGATTGAGAAATTTGTTCTCATGTATGTCAACAAAGTGACAGTTGATATGGGTGAGCAAGGAGAAAAGGCAGTCAAGTTGATGTTTGAAATGGCAAAACAAAAGGGCCTGGTTCCAGAATTTGATCTAAAGATTTCAAAACCATTGTGAAAAATGGAACAAAGATAAATTGTTCATGGTGTTTATATTCAAAATACACGTACGCTAATTATGAAAGCAACTCCAAATAATGATTCAGCATATGATTACTCTGGACTTTTCATCGATGACGAAGAATTCTGAGCCTGTAAAATCAACATCTAGTATTTATTATCCAAAGAAGAAAATTGTCCATGAAGCTTTTCTTAAATTTTGACCCTTGTATAGAATGTAAAGAGATGATGACTGAATTATCATCTGAAGAGATGCTCTTTGCTGACGATGAGATAAGAGCAGACGTATCAGCAAAGTTCCTCAGACATTTGACTTACAATCACAACGAAGTGGTAAAGGCAGTAATGTCAGAAGTTAAGAGTCAACAAAGAAGCCCAGAATTTGATTTATACAAGTAATTAAGCAGTCACTTTTTGGATAAGCAATTCTTTTAGCTCATCAATATTTTTTGTAGTGCTAAGTCTGTTTCGTAGTTGAGCACCACCTACAGTTCCCTTTGTAAATCGAATTGCTTGTTGTTTTATGTTTGCAAATCTAATGTTGTACTGAGATGTCAATTCAAGATATGTGACAAATGCCTCTAGTTTGTCTGTGAGTGAATAATGTTTGTATGTCCCACATTCAAGATAGTCGTTAATTTGTTCAAATATGAAAGGATTACCCATTGCTCCTCTTCCTATCATTATATAATCACAGCCAGTGTAATCAAGAACTTTTTTTGCAATTTCAGGAGATGTGATATCGCCATTTCCAACTACAGGTACAGACACGTTTTGTTTTAATTTTTTAATCATATCCCAGTCTGAATGTCCAGAGTATCCCTGTGACACAGTTCTAGGATGAAGTGTAATCATTTGAATTCCTTCTTGTTCGGCAATCTTTGAGATTTCTAAGAAAAGTGATTTGTTTTCTTCAGTTACACCCATTCGCATTTTTAGCGATATTGGTTTTTTGACTGTGTTTACAAGTGTGCGAAATATTTCTCTCGTAAGGTCAGAATTTTGTAGCAAAGCACCACCAGCCATCTGTTTGGTAATGTGAGGTGCAGGACATCCCATATTGTAATCAATCATGTCAAAATATGGAGATACAATTTTTGCAGCTTTTTCTAATGCAGGAATATCAGAGCCAAACAATTGAATAGAGAGTGGGCGCTCTTTTTCAGAAAATTCTATAAATTCAGTAATATTTTTTGATTGAGATTCTAGCTGTTTATGCTTTGCAACTATTGCATTTACACTAGTCAATTCAGTTACAACAAGTCCAGCACCCATTTTTTTGCACATTATACGTAGTGCAGGATCACTAACACCTGCCATTGGAGCCAGAAATACCTTACTGGCGAAATGTGGAAGTTGTGACATACAAAGAGGTTTTCAGAATTATATATTAAATCTACATTCCCTAAATGATGTTATGTTAGTAGATAAGAAAATTTTAGCAGGAGGCATAGCAATGATTATTGTTGGCATATCACTTTCTGCAATGTTAACAGATATGACGCCAATCGGTAGAGAAGGAATGACTGATGAGGAGATTGTAGAATTTTTAACTCAAGAAAGAGAAAATGAAGATTTTACAACACTTGCAGGCATCCTAGTTGGAATTGGATTTCTTCTAATATTGATTAGTTTTGGAGCACGCAAGAAAAGAAAAGGCGGTGCAAAGAAAACAGAGAAAAAACCTGCAACTAAGTAAAGGTTTGAAGTTTTTCAAAAAATGTATTTCGTTGAATAGGAGTGCGGCCAATCTCTTTTGCAAGAGTTGCCAATTCCAATAATGAAGAATTGGTTGGTTTACCGGCTGCACGATAAATTTCCTCAGAAAATGCGGTACCTACCAAATCGTTTCCTCCATGAGATAATGCAACTTGAGCAAGTTTTGTTCCATAGGCAACCCAATAGACAGAAATATTGTTGAGTGTTTGTGCAAGCATCAATCTTGATAATGCAATAATTTTTAGATCGTAAATGGAAGATGATTCATGTGTAACTTGATGCTCTTTTTCAAGTTCAGTATTATCAAGACTGAACTTTAAGGGAATCAAAGTGATGAATCCTTTAGTCTTTTTTTGTAATTCCCTAATCTTTATCAAATGATCAACAACATGTTCTGGTTTTTCTATATGACCATAAAGCATTGTAACATTGCTTTTAATTCCAAGATTGTGTGCAGTCTCAATTGTATCAAGCCATTCTTGTCCAGTACATTTTCCTCGAATAATTTTTGAGCGAATATCAGGATGAAACAATTCAGCCCCTCCACCAGGCATTGAATCAAGTCCTGCATCTTTTAATCTAGATAAAATTTCAGTTATAGAATTTTTTGTTAATTTGGATAGATAGAAAATTTCTGCTGCAGTAAATGCCTTAATGGTCATGTCAGGATGTTTTTGCTTTATTGCAGACATCATCTCTTCATAATAATCAAGTTGTAAGTCAGGATGAAATCCACCTACAATATGCACTTCGGTTGCACCCAAATCTTTTGCAGCTGCAACTCGTTTTTCTATTTGAGCAGGAGTAAGTGTGTAAGCATCTTCTTCCCCACCTTTACGATAAAATGCACACATCTGACAGCTTGCAGCACACAGATTTGTGTAATTCATGTAATATGATGCCGCAAAAGAGACAGTATCACCTACAAGTTTTTTTCTAACTATATCAGCTGCAGCCCCAATTACATGAAGATTGTCATCATTTAGTATTTCCATACCGTCATCAAATGTCAATTCTTCACCATTTATGGCATGTTCAATTGCAGTAGAAGTCCCAACCAATTCTTCTAACATGATTAATTTGATAACAGTGAAAATATAAAACAATGCAAGCTAAGTTTTAGTATGGTATTACCATTAGTTGACGAAGATAAGCCAAAGTGCTTTTTGTGTCACAATACATTTGACGACTATGAAAATCTAAGAAAACATCAAGAAGAAAAGCATAAGGATTTTTTTGAATATCATGAAAATGGGGATAAGAGAGGACCAGCCCCAGGCGATGTCTCTATTTTTTAGATTTTTGTGATTTTAATAATTCAAGTGCTTTTTGTTTACCCATATTCGCCAAATCATAGTCCTTGTCAATTGTAAGGGCTTTTTTGAAGCATATTAGAGCATAATCAAGTTCACCTATCTCACCTAGAGACATTCCTTTGTATGCAAGAGCCATTGCAAAATGGGGCTTAATTTTTAGAGCTGCATCATAACATTCAATGGCATCAGAAAATTTTGATTTTGCATGCAGTAAAGTTCCTTTACCAATTAAAGCATCTAAGTTGTTTGGCTCATCCTTTAAAATGGAATTATAGATTTGAAAAGATTGTGAGTTTTTTTCCATTCGTTGTAAGGTTGCGGCTTTATCTAATAAGGCAGAAATATTTTTTGGATCTGATTCCAGAACTTTATCATAAAGAAATATAGATTCCTCATATTCCTCTTCTTCTGCAAGATCAGATGCTTGTTCAAGAATTTTTTGGAATTTTTTATCCACTACTATAACATGTTTTTCCTAGATAATATTCATTATTGTTTAATTTTTCTATATATTAAAAATCCAATTAAAAGAAAGATACCAGATATGATTCCAATGAATATTACAAGAGGTGTAAAATCTTCAGAGAAGTATCTTGACTCAAGCCATGCATTTGGAAGTACTGTGACAAAATCATTTCCAGAAAAGTCTTCTACATATCCAATAGCTACTGCAAGTTTTCCACTGGATCCATTCTTATCAAAAACGGCCATATAGTATGTACCAGGTGCTTCTATCTCTAGATCAATTTCTTGACGTTCCCAGTAAGTGATTTGTCCAAATGGTTCATAGAACTCTTTTGATGGGATAGGTCCATTATAATCAAAGACATATGCATCATATCCTTCGGGGAGATAATAATCAAAATTCTTGTCTGTATCCAATACACGAAGCTCGTCAACAAGTTCTAGAAATGTTGCAGGTCCTATCAATACAAGTGATGGGGTAAAATCTTCTAGAGGTTCAAGTTTCGGAATGACAATGCTGCTGTATAATCTATCACCTTTTTTTGCATCAAATTTGTAAAACAATGGTTTGTCTTGTAGTTCTTCATACATTGCCCAAGAAATCACGGGGTTTGGAATTTCTAGTGCCGATTCATAATCAATATTTGTACCATCTGTAGGAATCAATTTATGCCCAAATGCGGATGCAGGAAGCATAAATAAGCAAAACAATCCAATAAACACAATTTTCTGCATAATAACCTGTAGAGAATTGAGGATTTAACGGATGACAAAATATTGGTTAGACTATCAGCAGCATCAGGGATTTATGTTCAGGATCATGTTAAATTCAAAGGTACATCAAAAAAATTAAAATAGATTCAGATCTAATTTTTCAAGAAATTGTTAATAACGAAATAAAATTTGATACTATTGAAATATTTGTCAAATAGTCATGTCCAAGAACAAAGATAGTTTTTTGACACTTCACCAAAAAAGAATCCTAAGGAAATACGAGATTTAATCCCAATTACTGATTCCACCTTATGATATAATTTTGGATTAAATATAATCATGTTACCAGTAACAGGAAATATTTTTTTTTGAGTGACATTTTTGATTAAATCTAGTGAGTAACCAAACTCAGGATGTCTCATTCGTTCATCATTTTTGTTCCACATCTTGTCATAGATTGTTAATTCACCACCAAGTAGTGGAGATTGAATATAAAGAATTGCAGATAGTTGGTTTTTGAAATTACTTATTCCATATTCGGACATCTCAAAATTAGAATTATCTCGATGTAGATGTACAAAATCACCATCTTCATAAATTCTAATCATTGCAATAGAATAGATCATTTCATTTTCAAATGCAGACGATATTTTTTTTTGAAATATTTTTGAAATTGTTTGTTGCATTATATGTATTGGAGAAATGTTATCTGAAAATAGATTTTTGAGAGTTTGATTGGATATTAATGCATTTGAAAAATATTTTGATTTTTCATAAATATGAGAGCTCAAAGATGTTCCAATTTTTTTAGATATTCCAGGACTAAATCCCATAAAATTTGTCTTCAATATTTTTCCAGTTAATGAAATACAAGAGGAATTTGACAAGACATTAGGCACAATTAGAGCAGGAATTTTTCCAGATATCAGATCAGCATAGGTAGAATTTGTTGTTTCCCTTAAGATTTGAGTAGTCCACATCAATATCCCCCAGCGCCAGAATGAGATACAGTGCATACGAGCCTATTTTCAGAATTTCTGCCTGAAATTTCACATTTTACAAATTTGTCTTTGAGATTTTGTTCAATTTGCAAAATATCCCTAGAATTCTCATCTACAGAAATGCTTGGAATATCAATTTGAGTAAAGTGAATTTCCTCAACATCTTGATAACTATCACCATTGGTATCCTTTTGATGTGATACGTTCATCTCAAAAGAAGTAGTAGAAATAATTTTTATTACCGTTCCCCAAATTATGTCAGTCATTATGCATCATAAAAAAAGAGACTTTATGGTACAACTACAAGATTCAAAGGAAGATCAAATTTTCCAAATGGTTCTGCTATTCGTAAATAGTAATCCTTGTTTGAATCGTATTCAAAGTTTTCATAACTGCCATAACCTATTGCAGGTCCCCATAAGACATTGACAAATTTTGCTTGTCCTGGTTTTAGAACTACATTACCAGATGTAAAGTCAGAACCAGAGTTTACCCATTTGTGTCCTCCATCCCATACAGAATAATTACAAATAGAGGGACTAGTACACATTAGAGTTTCATTTGAGCCACCAGTATTTTTAACCAATATTTGTAGGTTTAAGAGAGGTTGTCCGGTTGCAGTGTATGCAATGTTATTGTATTGTTTAACTCCCTTTTTAGTTTCCTCTTGCCAATCAGTAACGTAATAATATGCGACATTGCCAACTTTGTAGTTCTCACCTTCACTCATGTATGTATTTATTTTGTATTCATCTTTGATTATTTTTTGACATTCACGAACTTCTCTTTTATTTTCTCCACCTTCACATGCTGCTAATTTTTCATCTAAAGTTGAATTTCCAGATGATTTTGGTGTAGATGTTTCTTGAGGTGCTGATTGATATTGTGATTTTGAAGCACCATCGTCACTTACAGCGCTTGCGTTAACTTTCATGATTCCCATTTTTATCAAATATTGAAGTGCATTTACAAATTCATTTTCAGTTAGTGTTCCATCAGCCCACCAGCCTGCATTATTTTTTACCCAACTTGGAATAGTATCAGATTCTCCTGAACTTCTAGTAGTAGATGGGACATTGATTATTCCATTTTCAACCATATACTGAACACCAGATACAAATGCGGTATCGTCAATTTGGCCTGCAGCCCACCATTCAGCATTGTTTTTTACCCAGTCTGGGACATTTGCAGCTTCTACACTAGTTACCATTGTTGCCAATAGCAAAACGGATGCTATTCCTACCAAAACTAACTTCATGAACGTATGTACGATTTAGTTTTAATAAAGCATGATGAATATAGGTACTCACCATGGGCACTAGGAAATTAGATGACATTATCGCCACTAACTTTTCTACATTACATTCAAAGTTTAATTCAATAGATAATTTGAGAAGATATGCCAAAATTTTCTTTCGTAAAGCAAGTTGACATTGACAGAGACAAGTTCTTTGAAATTAGTACATGTTATGAAAGGTTTACAGAAATCTTGCCAGATTATTTTAAGGAATTAAAAATAGTTGAGAGAAACGGGAATGTAACAAAGATCTTTGAGACACTTAGTTTCTTAGGGAAAACAGTTAGCGTAACTACTGAGCATGTGGTTGAAAAACCAGACAGACATATTGTTAAAATGCTTGACGGACAGGCAAAGGGTACCGTATTTGATGAAAGATATGAGAAAGTAGGGGAAAAGACTAAGGTTACAATCGAGGTAGATTTTGTATTATCTGGTGGATTGAAGATTTTGGGAGTATTTGCGAAAAGTAAGATACAGTCCAGTATGGAAAAAGTCTTAGACGAGTTTGCCAACTATGCAAAAAATCAATCACAGTGATTTGAGATGTTTTTTTATTAATGGATGTGCTAAAACGGCACTATGTGCAGCAGAATCAGTTCCAATACCATAACTAACAGTAGAATCACCTACAAAAAATAATCCATCAACATTAGCTACAGAATGTGACATTTTATTTTTCCAAACCAAACCTGGTTCTTTAACAACTGCCTCTACAAGTTTCCAGGCCATAGGTCTATCCCACAATAAAGAATCATCAAAGTCAGGATAGATTTCAGATAATTCTTGTTTCATTTTTGAAACAATTTCTTTGATTCTTACAGGATCTTCAGTTTCTTCAGGCTTTACAGGGGTCCCAACTATAATGAGATGCTCACCTTTTGGAGATACTGATGGAGTGATATTTGAAATAAAAAATATGCCTTTTGAAACATAGTTTTCACCTACTGGAAATACAACCTGACGTTCATCAAGCCTTTTTGATAATGCAAAATGAACCTCTACTACAGAGGTGGTTTTGTTTAGTCTGTTTGTTTTTTTAATAAAATCATCATCAAAAATTCCAGATTCAAATAACTGATTTATGGCATGATATGCAGGATACGAAATGATTACACAGTCAGTTTCAACAGTTTTGCCATCAGATAGTTCGATTCCGGTAACTTTTTTGTCGTGAATGATCACCTTTTTGATGGAATGACTCAGATTTACCTGAGAATGATTTTCCTTCACATAGTTAGCCATGACCTCACTAATTCGGTCATATCCACCCATGTCAGGATAAGCAAATTCACTTGTTCCACCTTTGAAAGGATTAGCACGAATTATAGTTCTTGCAAACTCACCTAATGAAATATGTTCAGGAGAGTCAGCAAATGCGAGCATGCAGACAGCATCAAAAAACTGTTTTGAATGAAAATCAAGTTTGGATGTAACTTGAGTGAGAGGCACAGAGTCCAATTGCTCTGCTTTTTCCATACTAGTAAATGCCATAGGTAGTAAAATTTTCAGCAAAGAGATTCGACTCTTAAATGGAATTAATGACATTTTGAGGATATCACAAATTCCTTTTGGATATGTATGGAATCCATTGTCATAAAATGCAATTTTGTCTACGATTGCAAGTTTCAATCTAGATTCTATTTTAATATCTTTGAGAATTTCATAGATGGCAGATTTTTTGTAAAATGGCATTATATGAAAACCATTATCTAAAATATGATTTCGAAACTTCGTGGAAGCGGTTCGGCCACCTACACGATCAGATTTTTCATAAACAGAAACAGAAAATCCATCGTTGACAAGAAGAATTGCTGTTGACAAACCACCGACTCCAGCGCCAATTATTACGACTGGTTTTTTTGATGATGTTTTTGAAATCTCTTTGATTTGATTGTTGGAATTCATTTTATGCAGAGGCGGATGTTGTTGTTCGGTCTGCTGCCGCTCGTTTCTTGTTTCTAGATTTTGTTCTCAAGATCATTTTACAGCAATGGCAGCGAATTGATTCAGTGTTAAGCCATACTTCACACCAACTGCAACGTTTTAGTCCGAATTGGTATTTTTGAGAATTTGGAACTTTGACCACCCTGTGTGGCGTACATATTCCTTTACATGATGCTCCCATGAGATATCTTTGCAATTAAGATATTTAATGGTTATGCACTAGATTAGACTAGTGCTAATTTTTTGCATTTTAACATCAGATAACCAATCAAGCCTTTTTCAGATGAAGATTGCATCTTTTTCATAGATTCAAAAAGAATTTTTTCAACGTATGATGAATATTTAGTGAGAATTTTTTTACGTAGTTCATCTCGATTGTTGAGATAGTATTCGGCCAAAGGAGAATAGACATTTTTCCCAATCTCACTGGACTGTGTAATTTCAAAACCATTTTTGGAAATTTCTTCAGTTAAATGATTTTGTGAATAGTGTTCTGAGGACCAAGTAAATTTCAATATTCCAAGATTGCGTAAGCTGGAATCATCAGTTGCCGTCGGAATTGCAAGTGCAAGAATTCCGTTATCTTTTAGGACTCGGTTTGACTCAGAAAAAAAGTCGCCAATAGGTTTGAAGTGTTGTGCAGATTCGAGTGCAATGACACGATCCAATGACAAATCTGCAAAAGGAAGCATTCTTGCAGTAGAGTTTAGTTTAGATATATTACCAGAATCAACAGACCGCAATTGAGAAAAATTGACATTTACTGAAGAGATTTGTAGTGAAGGGTATTCTAAATTCCAAATTTTTGCAGGACCTAGAATGCCGCTTCCAACATCAGCAATCACTTGCGCTGAAGAGATTTCGGCCATTTCACCAACCATCTTACAGAGTTGTTTTTGGGCATCAACTGGATGAGACGTAGAATTATTCCAAAATCCAAAGTTCAGCATGTCACCCCCGGTAGAGATTTCCATTATGGGAGATAGTGAATCATATAGATTTACAACGTCATTTTCATTTCGTCTAAACGTCCACAGTAAGAGGTCTATAGGATTAATTGACATGATAAAAATAGGAAACAGCGGATATATGATTTTAAGGTAAATCCACTAATTCTTCAACACAGTGCTTGTGAACCCAAACTTCATCTGCATTTCTGGCAATTTCCTTGCCTTTGCGGATATCATCACCACAACTTTTGCATTTTCCATCAAATCTTGCTTTCATGGTTTAGGTATAACGTGTGTCGCTAAATGTGATTCCCTGTAGATTTAGCTAACCAAAACGTAGTCAAAATTCAATTTTTCCTCACATATGGATCAATTTTTTTGAGCGTTTTTGTCTATCAAAAGAGGCAATTTCCATATTATAGATCAAATTTGAAGTTATAATATGCAAACTGAGGAATTCAAGTCAAGAGATGGACAAAAGTTTTGGGAAGATGCTAACAAATATTCCTGGTCAAATGGAGAATATGAATTTCTAAAGGAAATGTCATTCATTATGGTAAATTTGCATCATCAAAATAATTCAGAAGAATAGTGCTAAAAAAACTGACACTGAAACCCTTTCTTAATAAATTCAAAATACCATATCTAAATAATGAATAAAGATTATGAATCTAATGACCATTTTTGTAAAAATAGTAAGGGAAATGAGGTTCTCTTAGTTTCCGATAGTAGTACCGGTGAAGTAATGTGTTCATTATGTGGTGAGGTCATAGTAGAAAATGCAGCAGAGCTCGGACCAGGGTACTCAGCTCAATCAAGCGATGACTATATGTCAAAGTCTAGAACTGGGCGAAAGTCAACACTTGCTTTCAATGACATGGGACTGTCTACAGTAATACAACAATCAGACAAGGATGCGACAGGTAAAAATCTCAGCGGAGAAATGAAGAGGACGTTTTACCGATTAAGAATGTGGGACAAAAACAGTAAGGCACTTCCGGGGCATAGAAATATGCAAAAAGCATTCACATTATTAGAAGGGCTTAAAGCAAAATTATCGCTTACAGATGCAGCCGTTGAACAAGCTGCATATATTTACAGAAAGACTATGGCAAAAAAAATTGGAAGAGGCAGAAGTATACCAGTGGTTTTGAGCGCATGTGTATATGCATCATGTAGATTCACAAATACCCCACGAACAATAAAAGATGTTGCAAACGCAACAAATCTAAGAAGAACAAGTATACACAGGATTTACAGAATGTTGGTACGAGATCTTGACTTGACACTTGAGACATATAATCCGGTCAGCTTCATTACAAGAATTACAACTGAGGTTGGTGCATCTGAAAAAACAAAAAGAGATGCCATAAAAATCCTCATAAAGGCTGAAGAATTAATGATTACCAGTGGGAAAAACCCAGTTGCAATGGCTGCAACAGTAGTCTATCTGGCATCAATTATGAATAGCGAAAATGTTTCTCAAACTAAAGTATCAAAAGCAGCAGCCATCAGTAGTGTAACAATTAGAAATCTATGCAAAAAGCTAAAAGATGCAAAGATTGCAGTTTTTGCAGATCCAAAATTAAAAAAAGCTACAGAAGACTAAGAGTGGATCCGGCGAGACTTGAACTCGCGACCTCTGCAGTGTGAGTGCAGCATCCAAACCAGGCTAGACGACGGATCCAAGATGATTTTCTAGTGCGCATTATTTAGACGTTGAATGTATTTACAAAAGATATAGAAGCAGATCACTTTGAAAGTAATCGTGCAAAAATATGAAAAGGGGCGATGGGATCTAGATGACCTAGTCAAGAACCCTACAAGACAATCATTTGATAGAAAAATTAATGATATACAAAAACAATCTGAAAAATTTACAAAGAACAAATCTCTATTAAAACCAAATATTTCATCAAAGAGATTTCTACAAATACTCCACGAGATTGAAGATATCACAGAGAGATCAAGCAAGATTGGAGGATATGCAGGACTAAAATTTTCAGAAGATACACAGTCAGATGAGGCAACTGCATTACTAACTAGAATTTCCCAGTTTGGTTCAACTATCGAAAACAAAATGCTGTTCTTTGATTTGTGGTGGAAAAAGCAGATAGATGAGAAAAATGCCGAAAGACTAATCAAAAATGCAGGAGAATTGGCAGACTACCTAAGATACAAAAGACTTGTTGCAAAATATGCACTGACTGAACCTGAAGAAAAGATAATCAATACATTAGATGTTACAGGAATTTCGGCATTAGTAAAAATTTATGATAAAATAACTAACGCGTTTACATATACAGTGAATGTAAATGGTAAGAAAAAAACAATGGGAAGAGAGCAGCTTACAACGCTTGTTAGAAATAAAAGTCCAAGGATTAGAGAGGCAGCTTACAAATCACTCCTGACAAAATATCAGGAAAACAAGGGAGTGATTGGCCAGATTTATCAAAATATTGTGCTAAACTGGAGAAATGAAGGAGTTGATATGAGAGGATTTACAAATCCAATATCAGTTCAAAACATTTCAAACGATATAGATGATAAAACGATTGATGTGATGTTACAGGTGTGCAAGAAAAATGCACCGATATTTCAAAAGTATTTCCAACAAAAGGCAAAACGAGTTGGAGTAAAGAAACTTAGAAGATATGACTTGTATGCACCATCAAAGAATAGTAGTCAAGAAAAAAATTACACCTTTGATCAGGGAACGAAATTAGTTTTAGATTCACTTAACAGATTTAGTCCAAAGATTGCAGAATATGCTTCACGTGTTTTTAATGAGAATCATATTGACTATTCACTAAGACATGGAAAAAGAGATGGTGCATTTTGTAGTACTCCACTCCCATATATCACACCATTTGTTCTAATCAACTATACAGGAAAATCAAGAGATGTATTCACGTTAGCACATGAGATTGGACATGCAGTACATAGTGTTGCAGCATCTGAGAAATCAATTTTAATATCTGATGCACCTCTGCCTCTTGCAGAAACTGCATCCACATATTCAGAGTTATTATTATATGACAATATTTCAAGTCAGGTTTCTGATGCAGAGAAATCTACAATGCTGTCAGATAAGATTGATGACTTTTATGCAACAATTGGAAGACAATCATTTTTCACACTATTTGAGATTGAGGCTCATAATCAAATTGCAAACTCCATCACAGTAGACGAGATTTCTAACATTTACAGAAATAATCTAAAGGAACAATTTGGGAATTCAATTGACATATCAGATGACTTTGGAATTGAATGGACTTGCATTCCACATTTTTATCACTCCCCATTTTACTGCTATTCATATTCATTTGGAAACTTACTTGCAGTTTCACTATTCCAAACTTACAAAAATGAGGGAGACCGTTTTGTCTCCACATACACAGATATTCTGTCTGCAGGAGGATCACAGAAACCAGAAAAACTTCTCAAAGAGCATGGACTTGACATATCCAAGGCAAAATTTTGGCAGAGTGGATTTGACTATATAAAAAAGCAAGTGGACGATCTAGCAAAATTATAGATTAATAAAATGTGGGGCTGGCAGCCCGAGCCATCGGACTGCCAGCGTGTTCCCCAACGGTTTGAATTCGATGTCATTTAAGCAAAAATATACTAGTGATTTAAACGTTATAGCATAATCAGTAAACTAAATAAAATAATACAAGTTTCATTGAATATGATAAAGTCGGTATTACTGCTTGGGATATTATTTTCATCAATACTAATCATACCTTTTGCTAGTGCACAGCAATTTGAAAAGGCAACGTTTCAAGAGAGTGCATCGATAATTTATGATCAAAAACTTTCAGGATCAGTCATTACATCAATAGGATTTGAGACCACAAGTAATGACGAGATAAAGTTCCCTGGAGAATTAATTGAAAAGATTAACGCCAATGAAAAGATTAGAGCAGTAATTTTTACAAATTCTGGAGAATGTGTGATTGGGGTAACAGCAGAACAACAATGTATAATGATTAATTTTGATTATCAAAATCTCAAAGGAGATGGCGGAATCAGAATGGTTCAAGAGTCAGCAAGAGAGATGGGAGGTCTGCTAATTGATGATTTAAATCAAGTTTTCCGTACAAATGCAGAATTTCACTCTGTGTATATTCATACAGCAGATAATGCAAATATGCTACTAGAGACATCAGGAATTGTATCAGGCAAGGGCGCTGTATCAGCAACTTATGTGACTGACAAAAGAGCAACGGACTTTTTGTTTACAGATATGGCAGGAATATTAATTCCAAAAGAGATTAGAGATGGAGGAGGATTTTATGACATTGCAAAAAAATTATCCAGACATGATGATTCGATAATTTCAGTAACAATGATTCCAAATGAGGATTCCAATCTATACATGTTTAAAATTACAAAAGAGATTAAAGAAAAGAGTAATGATATTACAATAATAAATACACTAGAAAGTTTTGAAGTAGATGAAATTTCACGAACAGATTATTTTGATAACAGAAACGTTCCTCTAAATTCAATAATACAATTAATCATAATTCCAAGTGAGATAACGAAGGTTAATGCAATATCAACTCATGCAATTACCGATGTAACAACTTTTGAAAATATAATGAAAAAGGGGTGGTTTTTGAGTTCACCTGCAGGAGAAATGATTAATCTAAAGTTTTTGTTTGGACAGAGTAAGACCATTTCAGCAGAGGAATTATTAGTAGAGACTGCTCCGTGGGACATGCAAAGTGAGATGACACTTTATTCTGTAGAAGAGATTGAGAGTGAAGTAGAAGAAGTGCCAATAATTAAAAATCAAGAAGAAGATGTGGATGAAACACAATATGCAATATTAGGCATTATAATTGTGGCAGGTATCGGGGCAGCAATATTTTATCTAAAAGGATACAAGCCTAAACACTAGAGAAGTAAGCATGCAGCAGAAAACACGGTTGTCCATTTTCCAGACTTGTCACCTTTTGCAGTCATTGTGATGTTTTGGGTTTTGTAAATTTTTCCAGAAATAGTCCACTGTTGTCGCTTCTCATCCCAACTCTTGTCAATATCAAATTTGATACCAAGAGATGACGCAAGCATTTGTGCTGCAACATCTTCTGCATAATCACCTGCTTGTTTTTCAGTTTGACCAAATGCATCATATTCAGATAGGTATCCATATCTGGTACGATCTTTTGGCTGTGCCAATCCAACAGATGCAGAAACCAATCTATGTGGCTCGTTTGTTTGATTTCTAGAATAAATTGTAAACAGAATTTGGCCTGGTTTAATCTTCTTCAATCCCTCCTTTCGAGGGATTAGTTTTGCCTTTGGAGGAAAAATACTTGAGATTAGAACTATGTTTGTTCCAGAGATGCCTGCATCACGCAGAGCGTATTCAAAGCTTGTGAGCTTGTCTTCATGAACACCTATTCCTTTAGTTAGAAATAATTTCTTAGCAACTAAATCAAGCATTGCACGAATGATTTTTTTGAAGAATTTATACTTTGATTTTGTTTAGTGAAGCAAGGATCTCTTGTCCGTGAGATGTAACATTAATTTCACGCATAACATCGTGTATAACACCATCTATACCAATAACAAACGTACTGCGTTTTGCAAGACCCGCAATGTTTGTTCCAGCATATTTCTTACATGCAATTTTTTTAGGATCACTTAGATGTACGTATGGAATTTCGTATTCTTTAACAAATTCAGCCTGGGATTCAACAGAATCAACAGATATGGCAAATAGAACAGTGGTTGTTGAGATAATATCTGGGTAAACAGAGATGACACTTTTTGCCATCTCAAAGACTTTTTTTGATGGACATGCAAAGAGATGATTTTTTGGATAAAAGCATAAGACCACATTTTTTAAGCCTTTAAACGAACTGAGAGTGACAGGGTTTCCATCATTTCCTAACAATTCAAAGTCTTCTGCAACATCTCCTTTCTCAAGAGTCATGATTAGTATTAGAATAGGTTATTTATCAAGTATGTTCTTTTAGTTCATTGGACACTTCATTTCTTAATTCAGATTATTTTCTAATTGGATACTATGTTATGACAGTTGGTGCAAGTCTGTTGTTAATCAAAGATACAAAAAAACGCATCAGAGATCTAAAAGCAGGAATTGGTTCTATGAAATATGCACCAATCGCTTTCGGAATTTTAACCGTATACGTGCTGTTTGTATTTGAGTATGTTGATCAGATACCCATACTAAATTGGAGTTGGCTTGGATACAACATTGCATTTGGACCATTTGCAGAACAAGGAATGTTGGGAATAATTCCATTTGTGCCATTGTTACTTTACATGTTTTTACATATCAATTACTTTGAGGAAGTTTATTTTAGAAAATCAAAAAAAATGGTTTTGGTATGGGCGCTAATCCATATCGGAATGGGCAT
Source organism: Candidatus Nitrosopelagicus sp. (assembly GCA_028242535.1). GTDB lineage: Archaea > Thermoproteota > Nitrososphaeria > Nitrososphaerales > Nitrosopumilaceae > Nitrosopelagicus. The sequence continues at coordinate 60,273 of JAOJYB010000005.1, forward strand.
AAAAATACACATGGCGTTAGTACTAATACCAATTGGATTTGTTTTCAAATATATTTATGATAAAAAAGGTGTAAAACACTCCTACGCAATGCACTTTGCCACAAACATAATGGTAGTTTGTGTTTTATTTGCGTCGTTTATACTTTGAATCCTTTCGTGAATCAACGTTCTTTACCTGTGTCAAGTAAAGATATGTCATGAATGCACCAAGAACGAGGTTAACAACTCCTAGAACAACAATCATGAAATAATTCATTGATGCCTTGAAGGTTCCCATCCACAATCCAAATACAATTCCCCATATACCCACCATGGTGAAAACAACTATGAGAATTTTTAGTTTCTTTGGTTGGACATATTTTAATTTCAACAATCAAACCAGATTCTAGAAGTTATTAAATTATGAGTATGTTAACATTTTAAACCAGCCACATTATCAAAAGAATTAGTGCCAATGTAGCTCAGCCTGGTTAGAGCAATTGATTTGTAATCAATAGGTCGAGAGTTCAAATCTCTCTATTGGCTTTCTTCTTTTAGAGATAATGAATTTTCATATGTGTATTATGTATGGTTTCATATGGTGTAACATGACCACAATGTGGACAAGAAAATAGACCTTCAGAAGATTTTGCATCACGTTCAATAATTTTTCCAGAAATAGACTCAATTGATATTATATTACCTTTAGAAATTACAGCAAAGTTCTGTTGCTCACCTATTGAGTCCAAAAATCGCTTAATGGATGAGATCACCTCATCTGTATCAATTATACCATCATCCTCTATGGGAGATAAAATGAATTCGTGATATTTGATATTAGGAATGGCTGCCACATCATCTGCCACATAGATTAGTAATTCATTTTGAATTGATTCTACTTCATGACAGTCAACTGTAATCATATAGAGAATTCCATTAGGTGGTTATAAAAAAATTCATAATTATTTCATAATAGTATAAGTTAGATTATAATATCAATTGAAGGCTTAGATGTGATATGACTGATCTCTATAGATTACTTCCAGAGGAAATGGAGAAAATGGTAATTGCTATGGGGTATGACAGATATAGAGCAGATCAAATTCTAATGCCACTTTATTACAAATTTCCTAAAAATATTGCAGACATTAAACAACTTCCAAAAGAAATGATTGCAAAGTTGGTGGACGCAGGATATACAATAGGTTCAGCAAAGGAAGTTCATAGTATTACAAGCGACGATGGAGATACAACAAAAGTATTACTTAATCTCACTAATGATAAATCTGTTGAAACAGTTCTCATGCAATATGAATCAGAGAAGATTGGAGGACTTCCGAGATCAACAGTATGTGTTTCTACACAAATTGGATGTGCAATGGGATGTACATTTTGTGCAACAGGGCAGATGGGTTTTGAGACAAATCTGAATGCAGAGCATATCGTATCACAGGTGATTCATTTTGAAGAGATTATTGAGCAACGTAAAGAACACATTACAAATTTAGTTTTCATGGGAATGGGCGAACCTATGGCCAACTATGATGAAATGATTAGAGCCGTGAAAATTTTAACAGACCCAAGAGGATTTGGATTGGGTCAACGGCATATTACAATTTCAACAATTGGGATTAAGGCAGGAATAGAAAGATTAGCTGAAGAAAATCTTCAGATTGGACTTGCAATATCACTTCATGCACCAAATAATGAATTACGTAAAAAACTAGTTCCTACAGCAACGTCAGATTCAGTTGAAGAGATTATTGAAGCAGGGCACAATTATTTTAAGAAAACTGGTCGACGTGTGACATTTGAATATGCATTGATAGATGGAGTTAATGATTCACGTGAAATTGCGAATGAATTGGCGGAATTATTACGCGGTAATGGATCACATGTGAATTTAATTCCGATAAATCCAACTGCAGGAGATTTTAAACGACCATCAAAAAGTAGAGTTTTTGAATTTAAACGAATTTTATCTGAAGCAGGAGTAAACTGTACTATTCGAATTGAAAAAGGTACAGAAATATCAGCTGCGTGTGGTCAGCTTAGAACAGATATTGTAGGATGATTTAGATATATTTTGATTGTTGTGCTATATAGTTGCCATATAGAATATGTTGATCAGGGTTAACTTCCAAATTCAATTTGATTAATTATGGGACAATGGTTTTCTTGGGTAAAATCAAATGAAAAAGAGCTGTTAGTAATTTTAGACGGTTTAGCAAAAAAAGCAGTTGAAGCATCTGAAGCAGTATACGAATTATTGCAAGACCCAAGTAATGCTGAAAAAATAAAAGAGGTGTCCAGAATTGAGACTGAAGCTGACGTATTGACACGAGATATTTTCTCAGAATTGAATAGAACCTTCATCACACCATTAGATAGAGAAGATATGCAAAGAGTTGCATCAAAGATTGATGATATTATTGATTTTATGGATGGAATTGGTGCAAGATTTGCTAGTTATAAAATCACAACAGCCCCACCCCACACACTAGAAATGGCAAAAGAGCTGGTCAATGCTACAAAGGAAGTTGAATTTATGGTATCAAAATTAAACAATATTAAAAATCCTAAATTAATGATTGAACATTGCAGAAACACAAGTACAATTGAACATACAATTGATGATTTGTACAGAACCGCAATCTCAGAACTCTTTGAAAGTAATGACGCAATACACATAATCAAACTAAAAGATATCTACGAAACTATGGAAACTGCATCAGACAGATGTGTAGATGTAGCAGATGTGATAGAAGATATTGTTTTGAAATATACCTAGGAGAAAAATATGTTAGAAATAGCGATTATAGGAATTGCCATCGCTTTGATATTTGATTTTGTTAATGGTTTTAATGATTCAGCAAACTCGGTTGCCACAGTAATTGGTACACGTGTTTTAAAACCAATTCATGCAGTTGCAATGTCAGCAATTGCAAATTTTATTGGTCCATTTATTTTTGGAGTTGCAGTTGCAACAACTATAGCAAAAGGAATCGTTAGTCCAGATGACATTACAGTTTACATGATTATTGGAGGATTAGTAGGAGCAATTGTATGGAGTTCCATATGCACATACTTTGGACTGCCAATTTCAAACAGCCATTCATTGATTGGAGGCATAATGGGAGCAGGAATTGCAGGATTAGGATTTGAAAAATTAGTTTATGATGGATTAGGCAAAGTTTTCACAGGAATAGTTGTCGCCCCAATTGGTGGAATGATTTTTGGCATTGCAGTTACAGGACTGATCATATTCTTGTTTGCAAGAAGAAAGCCCGCTATAGTAAACAGAACATTTGGAAGATTGCAAATTATTTCATCAGCATGGTTTGCCTTAACACATGGAGCAAATGATGGACAGAAAACTATGGGAATTATAGTTTTAATTTTATTTGCGGCAGATTTGATTCCAGAACTTGAAATGCCATTATGGGTAATATTTGCAGCAGCAACTGCGATGGGATTAGGCACATTCTTTGGAGGATACAAAGTAATCAAGACATTAGGAGTTAGGATTACGAGACTGAAACCGTATCAAGGATTTGCCGCAGAGACTAGCGGTGGATTAATGCTTGCAGTCTTTGCAACACTAGGAATTCCTGCAAGTACAACTCATGCAATTACCGGAACAATCATGGGAGCAGGATCAGCACGAAGAATACGAGCTGTAAGATGGAAGGTAAGCAGACAGATTATCTTTTCATGGGTCATAACAATTCCAGGTGCTGCAGCATTAGGAGCAGTGTGCACTTACATAATTCATCTATTTGTATAATCCCTTGATTTTTATTTCAGCAAAAAATTTTTTCAAACATAACTAATGGATATTTTTAATCTAATCCAATCGAATTTGCTAACTCCAATCATTCTTTTCTTCTTGTTTGGAATTATTGCAGCACGAATTAAATCTGATTTAAAAATTCCTGAGGCAATTTCAGAATTTCTACCAATCTATCTTCTAGCAGCTATTGGTCTTCATGGAGGAATAGAGATGAGAAAGACAGGATTTGAAGAAATGCTAATTCCAATGTTAGTTGCAATAGGTCTTTCATTGCTATTCACATTGAATCATTATCAAATTCTAAAAAGATTAGGAAAATTCAATATATTTGATTCATACGCATTAGCGTCAACATATGGTGCAGTAGGAGCAGTAACCTTCTCGGTAGGATTATCATTTCTTAAAAATCAAGGAGTGACATCTGAAGGGTATTTGGCAGCAATTCTTGCAGTTTTAGAACCTGTCGCATTCATCATGGCAATATTTCTTACAAACATGGCAGTCTCAAAACAAATTCGTAGTAAAAAACAGTCATTCTCAAAAGACGATGCATCTGATATTGACATAGGAATGAAAGAAACTAAAACAAAACTTTCCCAAGTATTACAGGAATCAATTACGGGAAAGGCAATAGTAATTTTACTTGGAAGTATAGTGATTGGCTACATCATTGGCGAGGAAGGATTTGAGCCAATTAGCATTGTATTTGATGAGTTGTTTACAGGAGCAATTGTAATTTTTATGATTGAGATGGGAATTATTGCAGGACAGAGATTAGAAGATATCAAAAAGGTAGGAATGTTCCTTACAGCATTTGCGATAATAATGCCTACATTTAATGGAATTATTGGTGTTTTAGTTTCAACTGCATTAGGATTAAGTTTAGGAGGAGCAGTGATGTTTGGTTTACTTTTAGCTAGCGCATCATTTATTGCAGCACCGGCGGTTCTACGTCATGCAATTCCACAGGCAAATCCAAGTCTGTATATTACATCTGCATTGGGAATAACATTCCCATACAACATTATTGTATTATTGCCAATCATGTTTACCGTCTCAACATTGGTTCATGGAGAAGAAGCAATAGACTTATTCAATTATGTTACAAAGGTGTTCATATGAAACTCTACAATGTAAAATTACTTACAATTACTTGTGAGATTCTAGCCCAGAAAAATATCATTGATATTTTAAAGAATCACAACATTACAGGATACACATCTTATGAGGTAGATGGTAATGGAGAAAAAGGATTACGGGGTCAGGGAATACAGGCAGAAAAAAATGTTAAAGTTGAGATAATTATGCGTGAAGAGAAATTATCAGACGTGATAGAAGACATATCAAGAACATTATTTCCTGATTTTACTATAATTTTGTATGTTAGTGATGTTGGCGTAGTTAGAACCGAAAAGTTCTAGCAGCACTTTTCATCAGTGCATAAATTTGGAATTTTTCTGCTTGTTTTCGTTACATTAGATATCAATGCAGATAATTGTGGATTTGATATGGCATACATTGCTTTTTTTCCTTCATCTCTAGACTTTACAATCCCACATTTTTTTAGAGTTTTCAGATGGTGTGAAACTAGAGGTTGATCTTTTTTTAATTTCTCTACAAAATCATTTACACATAATTCATTATCTTTTTGTAATAATTCTAGTATTTCAAATCTGGTCTCATCACAAATACATTTCAAAAGACTAGGTCCATTCATATCAATCTATATTTATATAAACCAATATTTATATAAATATTATGACTAAAGATGTGCTATTTGTATGCGTAGAAAACGCAGGACGTAGTCAAATGGCTGAAGCATTTTTTAGAAAATTTGCTGAAAACAAATTTAATGTAATTAGTGCAGGTACAACTCCATCACCAAAACTCAATCCAGTAGTAATAGAGGTAATGAAAGAAATTGGAATTGATATGACAGAGCAATCTCCAAAGACACTATCAGATTCAATGATTTTTAATTCTTTTAAGACTGTCAATATGGGATGTATGGATAAAGAATCATGTCCTGCACTTTTTGTAAAAGATGTAATTGACTGGAATATACCAGACCCTAAAGAAAAGACAATAGATCAGGTGAGAGAAATTCGTGATCAGATAGAAAAAGAGGTTTTGAATTTGATTGCAGTAATAAATGATGAAAAATAATGGTTTATTCTAATTTACAAATTTTTATCGTAGAGTTAGTTGGGACCTTCATTCTTGTAGTTTTTGCTACAGGTTCAATTGTTTTAGATGCAGAAATGTTTAACAATGAATTAGGAATTCCTTTTGCAGCGGTTGCCCCATTTATTGCATTATTGATTGGAGTTTATTCATTTGGAAAAGTATCACTTGCCCATTTTAATCCAGCTGTAACAATTGGATATTACATTACAGGACATATTAAAAAAATTCAGGTTGTGTATTATTTTGCAGCAGAAATAATTGGTGCAATATTAGGCTCGTTATTTGTTCTAAGCATTATTGGAGATAAGGCAGACCTAGGTGCAAATGCTCCAAACTTTGACTTTTCAATGCTATTAATTTTCCCTGTAGAAGTATTAGCTTCTGCAATGCTTATGGGAGTCATATTTTATGTGGTATATACAAAAGGACTAAGAGGTTTTAGCGGAGTAGCTATAGGCGGAATAGTTGGATTAGATATTTTGTTTTTAGCATTTATTTCAGGAGCGTCAATGAATCCTGCTCGTGCACTTGCACCAGCATTATTATCAGGAATGATGGATAATTTGTGGTTATATTGGAGTGCACCATTTGTAGGAACTATGATTGCAGCATTTGCTTTTCGTGGAAAATTCATATCTCAAAGAATGCGAGAAGCTGAATCGTGAAAAATCAATAAATATTTTATAAAATAGGCACAAATATGACAAAAAGCATAGCTTACAAGATGCAAGAAAAAAAGAAGAATGAATTACCAATAATCGAATCTACAGAAATGCCAGAATCGCTTGATTGTACTACATGCTTGTTACCTATGCAATATCAAAAAAAGGTAGAAGAAAAGTTTGTTTGGCAGTGTTTTAGATGTGGAAAGAAATATTTTGTTTTTACTGAAGATGGAAAAACCATTATCGAAGAGACATGGGGGCCTCCAAGATAACTTCATGTATAGTAACACAGGAGAATTTTCATGAGCGAGTCAGAAACCTTTGGTGCAGAAAAAGGTTCAGGAAATGAACTCGTACAATGGATGAACGAGGAAGCAGAGAGACGTAGTGTCAAGTTTGAGGCAAGATTGTACGATTATGTGATCAAAACAGAAAATTTTGGTACGTTTGAGATGTTTTCATGGATGGGGGATGTTAAGGTTGCAAGAAGTTTAATCGTTAAAGCTAGTAAAAAGTTTAGAGTGAAGGTTATAGAAGGTGGATACAAAGCAAAAGAAAAAATCTACAGTACAAAAAAATCAGATTTTGCAATGGTTAGAAAAGGTGATAGAATAGTAGGGCATTTGCAGTTTACTGCACCAAGATTTGGAAAAGATGATTGGGAATTAGTAGGAGAAGAAAGAAAATAATGAAGATTGGTATTATTGGAACAGGCATGTTAGGTGAAGCAGTAGGGTTACATTTACTTGATGTAGGTTATGATGTAACAGTTTTTAACAGAACTGAGAACAAAACAGAGAGGCTTAAACAAAAAGGTGCATCAATTGCCGAGTCTCCCAAACAAGTTGCAAAAGATTCAGATTTAATTATAACAATAGTTAAGGATGCAGATGCAGTTAACGAAGTGATTTTTGGTAAATCTGGCATCATGTCAGGAAAACATGATGGAATGTGTATTGCAGACATGAGTACAGTTAATCCAAATTCAACAAGAGAGATTTCAAAACAAGTTATAGAAGATGGGATAGATTACATGGAAATTCCAGTGATGGGAGGACCAAATGTTGCAATTGACGGTAAGCTAGTCATGATGGCATCAGGTAAAAAAGAGGTTTTTGAAAAATTTAAAACAGTTTTTGATTCAATAGCAGAACAATCATTTTACTTGGGAGATACTGGTACGGCACACTCCATTAAGCTTGCAATGAATTTACAAATTGCAATGCTTGCTCTATCACTTTCAGAAGGAATTACATTAACAAAAAAGGCAGGATTTGATCCAGAGATATTTCTCAAAATATTGAATTCCACTTATTTCAAGACAGGAATGAGCGAAGGGAAGGCACACCAAATGATCAGTGAGAGTATTGAACCAACATTCACTCTTGCAAATTTGAAAAAAGACCTCGATACAATTAATGATACAGCAGATTCCATTGATGCAGAATTACCAATGGCGAAAATTGCAAGAAAGATTTACACAGATGCGACAGAAGCAGGATTTGGAGACATAGATTATACAGGAATTATTTCATATATCAAAGAATTATCAAAAAAATAACATTATTGATTAGACATTGATTCCAAAAGTCGCTTATCTTTGTATTTTACAACATGTGAAACTCCGTGTTTTGGAAATACACCATAGATTAAGCGTGCTTTTTCAACAACCGAGTCTTTGAGTGATACCATGATAAATTGACTACCTTCAGATCTTTCCTTAATAATATTCGCTAGCTTCTCCGTATTTGGTGCATCAAGGGCTGCATCAATCTCATCAAACAGGTAAAATGGAGAAGGATTCAATTTTTGTAACGCCAACACAAAAACTGTTGCAGCAAGAGTTTTCTCACCACCACTAATTGATGTTGATTCTCTTTTTGGTTTTCCAGGGAATTGAATTAAATAATTTAATCCAGAATTAAATATATCATCTTCATTTTCTAGTTCAAGCCAAGCACTTCCACCCGTCATCTTTGAGAATGCATCTTTTACCTGAGTATCGACTATATCAAATGCATCAAGGAATGTTTGTTTCTTATCTTTTTCTACAGATTCAATGAATGCAACAATTGTATTACGTTCTCTTTCAAGCATATTCTTTTTAGAGGATGATGATTTGTATCCATATGAAATCTCAACATATTGTGTAGGTGCACCAGCATTAAGAGAGTTTTTGATACGATTTTGTTCAGATTCAAGAGAGGAAATTGTAGATTCAACATTAAATACGTCTATACTAATATCAAATCCAAATGTTGCAAGAAGTGATGTTATTTTAGATTCCTTTTGACGTAATTCTGTAAGATCACGATTTAAAGTATCAGTATTTCTTTCACGTGATGAAATTTCTTTTGTTGAATCACGTTCTTTGGAGTTCAAACTTTCAAGACTATTATCAAATTCGGTCATTCTTTCTACAGAAGTGCCAGATGTAGAAATTAGTTTTTGTTCCTCATCACGTAGTTTAACAAGTTCAGATTCAGACATCTCTTTATCTTTTGTTGCACGACGTACATCAACTTCTAGATGATATTTTTCTTGATTCATAGAGGAACATGTATGTTGAAGATTTTTCCTTTCACCAGTAATTTTTGTATCGTGTGCCATTAACTCAGCAAGATGGGATTGTTTTTGTTTAAGATCATTTTGTATTGGTGTTAATTTTTTATCTTGTTCAACAATTTGCTCGTTTACTAGTGTAAGCTCGTTTGCAATTCTATCCATCTGTGGTTCTGCATAGTTATCCCTGACAAGTTTTATTTGAGATTCTAGAGATTCTAGATGAGATTTACGATTAATTAATTCCCGCGAGATTCTTTCCTGAGTTCGTTGTAGTTGATTAATCCTTGATTCGAATGATTTTTTGTTTTGAATAATTTGAGCAATTCTAGTTTTTAGCTCAGATAGGCTATTTGTGGTAGTAGTCATTCCAAGTTCAGATAAAGAGAGTCTTTTTTCATAATTTTTTACGAGTAAATCCAGTTTTTTTGCACGATTTTTCTTTTTTAATACAGTTTGTCTTAATGCAGAAATCAATTGTTGGAGACCCTCAACTGAATCACTCATGTTAATTATTTTTGTTAATTTTGAGATTTTTGAATTATTATCAATTACAACAGATGCTGCTTTTGCTTCAAAGTATTCACCAGATATTGTAATTGTCTTAAATCCAGATTTTGATAATTGAATTGCAATTTTTCGTGATTCAACTAATACCACATTTCCAAAGAGAAAATTTTTCAAAGGTAAAAAACTTTTTTCACATTTTACATAATCAGATAGTATTCCTAATACACCGTTTTGTTTTGGCAATTCAATTTTTACTTCAGGAATTGCTTCTAATGGAATAATTTTTAGTTTTGGTAGTTTTTTGTCAGTGACAAATTCTGCAAGTGATATAAGAGATTCAAAGTCTTTTACAACTACAGCCTTAATCCAATCAGAACAAACTGCAAGTGATGCGCGTTCATATTTTTTTTCCCAAGAAAGTATTTCATACACTAACCCCTCTATACCAAAATCTTGCATACTATGTTTGAGTTTTGATATAGAGTAATCTTCATGCATGATTCCTTTTGCAAATTTAATTTTTGTTTCATATTTGTTTGCACCTTTAGATGATGCATCAATTAATTCTGAGAGTTCATGTATATCACTTTCAGATTTTATTTTTTCATCAGTGAATTTTTTTATTCTTAGATTAATTTCAGATACAGAGTGTTTATGATTTTGAATAATACGATCAAGTTTAATTTTTTGTCTTTCAAGTGTTTCAAGACTCTGTACAAGTGCATTAAATTTTTCCTGATTTGATAAAAGTTTTTCATTTCCATTTGTTGAATGTGAATCAAATTCTCCAACTGCAAGTTTAGTTGCAGTAATTTTGTCTGTTAAGCGTTGAATTTTTTGATCAACATCTCGTTTTTGTGTAATTACTTGAGATTGTTTTTGTAACGCTTCAGTTTTTTGTGCTCTAAGATTATTTGTTTTATCATCAAATGATTTTTCAGTTTCACGAAGTTTTCTTATTTCATCTTTAAAATATATTAATTGTGATTCAGAAAATGATTTTTGTATTTGTAAATCATTAAGATTTACTTTATGATCAGGAAGATTTTTGTCAATCTCAATTAGACGATTAGTACTGGTCTTGAATGAACTATCAGATTCATCGAATTTTCTTCGTTCATAACTTAATTTTGTCTCAATTGACGATTTTGATTTGTTAAATGCGTTAACTTCATCCATAAATTCAGTTTTTTGTTTTCTTATCTCAGAGATTTCTTTTCTAATTATAGTTCGTTCTTCTTCAAGATGCTTTATTTCAGAAGTTAATGAATTGAGAGTTTTATCTTTTGATGATTTTTCAGATTGGATTGTTTTCAAATTTGATGCTGCAGATATTGCACGATAACGGTTTAGTTCACGTTCAAGAAGGTCATATCGAAGTTTTTTATTTCTCTCTTCTTCTAATTCATCAATTCTTTTCTTTACCTCGCCCATTTTGGCCATTGCAATCTCTAATTTATGATCAGCATCAGTTAGCTGCTTTTCTGCTTCTTTTTTCTTTTCATCAAATGCTGAAAGCCCGATTAAATCCTCTATTACAACTCTTTTTTCATCAGATGTCATTTCAGAGATTCTTGTAACAGTTCCTTGTTGAACGTTATTGATTTGATTCAATCCTGCATTTGCAATTTCCATAAGATCAAGAATTTTTGAACGTAGAACTTTCTTTTTGTTAAGAAAGTAAATATTGTCACCTTTGTCATTCATCTCTCGAGTGATTGTAACAATATCGGAATCAACAGGGATTTTTCTATCCAAATTATCAAAATGAACACTAGTTCTAGTCATTTTTGGACCACGTCTAGTAGAACCTTCAACATCATGCATGAGACCACGCAAGTTTGGTGCACGCATTATCTTCGCTCGGTTTTCACCTAGTGCAAAAGTAATTGCATCTAGTATGTTGCTTTTACCAGAACCATTTGGACCAGATATAGATATCAGTCCTGGTTCAAAATCCACGATCGTGTTTTTGAATCCAAATGACTTGAAACCAAAAATCTCAACTTTTTTTACATGAACCAATGCAAATTATTAGATATAGAGTCGCATAATTAATGTGAACAAGTAATTTTGACTTTGGTAACAAACTTTGTAATGCTATGAACTAGATGTAGTAATTATTCACCAGCAACAAACTTTTCAATTTCAGTTTTTGCGATTGGATCAGTCATTTGTTGTATTGGGTGTTTCATCAAATATGCAGATGCAGGAATAATTGGACCTCCCATACCTCGATCAAGAGCAATTTTTGCAAGTCGTATAGCATCGATAACTATTCCAGCGGAATTTGCCTTATCATCTACTTCTAGGCGCACTTCCATATTATATGGAATATTTGCCCATTGCCGACCTTCAATTCTCATAAACATGAGTTTTGTGTTACCTAAGAAAGGAATGAAATCAGAAGGGCCCACATAGATATTATCATCGTCTAATCGATCGGTAAGTTGGCTTTGAACACTCTCAGTTTTTGATATTCGTTTACTAACAAGACGTTCTTGTTCTTTCATGTTTAGGAAATCTGTATTTCCACCAACGTTAATCTGGTATGTCTTTTCTATCTTTGTTCCACGCTCATCACATAATCTTGCAAGCGTTCTATGGACTATGGTTGCTCCAACCTGTCCTTTGATATCGTCACCGATAATTGGAATATTTTTATCAGTAAATTTTTGTGCCCATTCTTTATCGGATGCAATGAATGCAGGCATGCAATTAACAAATGCAGTGTTTGTATCCAAACATACTTGAGCCCAAAATTGAGTTGCTTTCTCCGAGCCTACTGGAAGATATGATACAATCACTTCAACTCCTGTTTCTTTTAAGACCTTGATGATTTCTTCTCTTAATTCAGACTCGGATTTTTCACTCTCAATTGGTTTGACCTTATTTTCAACCCAGATTCCAACACCATCCAAAGCAGGACTTTCATAAACAGTGCCGTTTACTTTAGGCATGTCATTTTTTTCAATCCAGTTTACCATATTTGGTAATTCATAAATGGCCTCATTGATTGGTTTTCCAACCTTGTTTGCACCGACATCGAATCCAGCAACAAAATCAATATCATGAATGGTATAATCGCATAAATTTTCATGAATTATTCCTGTGACTTTTTGAGAGGGGTTTTTTGAATAATATTCAATTCCTTGGATTAATCCTGAAAAACAGTTTCCTAGACCAACTAAAGCAACTTTAATTTTTTCAGGCATTCGTCAAATTGTGAATTACTTATAGTTTAAAGTTTTCTAGAAAGACAAATTATTTTACAGATGATGTATTGAGAATAGTGTGACTGATGGTATAGAAATTAAAGAGATCGTTCCAGTAGATTTGGAAGGAGGTATACTTGTCAATGGATTCCCTTCATCCGGAATCACAAGTGCAATAGCTACAGAATCTTTGATTAATACGTCGAATTTTGAACTACAAGCAAATATTGATTCTGACAAATTTCCACCAATTAGTATTATAAAAAATGGAATGCCAAATTATGCAACTAGAATATTTGTAAATAGGGATCTAAAGGTGGGAATATTTTCTTCATATCTTACATTAGATGTAACAATGCACAGAATGGCTGCAAGAATGATGTTAGATTGGGCAAAAGAAAAAAAATGTTCAACTATTGTCAGCAGTATTACGGTAAAAGGATCAAATGAATTAGATGTGTTTGGAGTTGCATCAACAGGAAATGCCAGAGGAAAACTTGTTGAAAACGGAATTACAATGGTAGACCATGCAACAATTCCAGGCATATCAGGAATATTACTTAATGAAGGTTCAACCAGAGGTCAGGATGTTATCGTATTATTAGTAAGTTCAAATAAGGAAATTCCAGATTTTAAGGCTACATCAAATTTATGTGAGACATTTTCTAAAGTTATTCCAGGCATATCATGTAATTTAACAAAACTAGAAAATGAATCAAAAATTATTGAAGAGCAATTAAAACAAGCAACACAAAATACAAAAGATTTGGGCGACCACATCTATCGTTAATATTTAGATTCAATTCAATATGCAAGAAATATTTGGCTTTTTAGGATTAGTCATAGTAATTTCTGCATCAGGTGTTATGTCACCAGGTCCATTATTTGCAGCAAATGTGATGTATGGACTACGTGAAGGAAAAATTTCAGGAATAAAGATGGCAATAGGACACACTATTGTAGAATTTCCTTTGATATTGTTATTAGGTATAGGATTTTTTTCTATTGAAAGTATTCCAGAAATAAGAACTGCAATTACAATATTAGGTGCAGCAGGGTTATTTGGATTTGCAATATTACAAATTAGGTCTGTTACAAAACAGAAATTTAGTTTAGAAACAAAATCAGGACAAGGACCATTTGTAGCAGGAATTCTTCTTAGTGCATTAAATCCATTTTTTATTATTTGGTGGCTAACAATTGGTCTAGTATTAATTTCAGAATCAATCCAAAATTTTGGAATTATAGGAATTGTAATTCTATTTTTATTTCATATCTGGATGGATTATGCATGGTTATTTACAATTGCAGTCTTTTCTTCAAAAGCAAAGAATTATCTGTCAAAGAGAAATTTTAAGATAATAATTATCGGATTAAGCGTAGTTTTGATCTATTTTGGAATAAGTTTTCTATTCAAATTATAACTGATTATTTAGAAATATCAATCTCAATTGTAGAGACATTACGAGTTTTACCATCTCTGGATTCTAATGCATCTGAAGAGATTCTTACATCCGATATTCTATAACCAATAGAATGCATACGTTTCATGATAAATTGCGATACATCTACGGCTTGAGTAATACGCTGGCCCCTTGCCTTTATTGTTACAGTAGGTAGTGTGGATAATTGCATTAATGTTGAGTTTACATATGTGACCAAGGGTTTCACCCCAATCATAATTAACTTTC
>JAOJYB010000006.1 GCA_028242535.1 Candidatus Nitrosopelagicus sp.
AACTTCTTTATTCAGAAATTCCTGTTTATTTTTTATATCTAATTCTGATTGAACTTTTGCCGCAGAAGATTCTTGAATTTGTTGTGCAGATTCTATCTGAATTTTTTCTGCTTCTACTACTTTTCGAGTTCTCTCTTCTTCACTAATGGTCGGCGCTTCTTTTTGCATGGATTTTATTTTTCCTGTGGCAGATAATCTTTTTAGATAATCTTTTTCATATTCTGATAATTCGTCTACTTTGGATCTCTCATTCACAATAATTTTTGATATTGGCTAAATTTAAATTAATTTTAGAAATTGTTTGAAACTCACCTTTGGTTATTTTTTACTTTTGGATTCGTTTACATCCTTAGTGACTTCTCTTCTATAATCCATCTTAAGCCAAATCGGTGTAATGATTGTGGTAACTGCAACCATTAACACAATTGTTGTATAAACATCTCCTGTTAAGACTCCTGAAGATAATCCAACACCTGCTACAATCAATCCAACCTCCCCTCTGGAAATCATTCCTATTCCAACTCTCATTCCTGCAGCTTTATTCTTCAAAAACAATATTGCTGGAAGTCCACATCCAAATAATTTGGTTGCAATTGCAATTGCAATTACAACAGCACTTAACATCAATACGTCCAAGTTTACGGTTCGGAAATCAACTTGTGCACCAATTATCGCAAAAAATAAAGGCGCAAAAATTAATCCTATTCTGCTAATGAAATTCTCTATTTTCTCAAATACTTTTGTGGTTGAAAGAGCCATTCCTACCGCAAATGCTCCTACAATTGGAGATAATCCTAACATACCTGCAATTGCTGCAGCACCAAAAAATGATGCTGTGGCAATTCCTTCTACACTTCCGGATGCCTTCCAAATTCTAGGTGTGATAACTTTTGGAATTATAAAAATTGCTGCAATTAATATTGCTGCAAAGAATCCTAACACTTTAAGAATTGTAAATGTTACATCTAGCAAATCAATATTATCCACTGCTTCAGCGCCGCCAAATGATGTTACAACTGATAACACTGCAATTGCTAAAATGTCATCTACTACTGCGGCAGCAATGATCAGTCTCGCTTCTGGAGTTTTAATTTTGTTAAATTCTTTCAATACTTGAATTGAAATTGCTATACTCGTTGCAGTAAGTGCAGTTGCAATCATCATTGCTTGTAATGCATCAAATCCAAATGCCTGAAATACTAAAAGTCCTGCAAAGAATGGAACTACTACTCCTAATGTGCCGACTGTAAATGATGCTTTTCCACCGCGCAAAAATTCTTTTGGCGACATTTCTAATCCTGCCATGAATAAAATTACAATTGCACCAATTTCTCCAAGAGTTCTTATCTCTGGTCCAATCTGTAAAATTGATTCCCCTGTATCTGGATGTAGCAAAAATGCTCCTAATGCAAATGGTCCGATGATCATCCCTGCAAGTAATTCTCCTAATACGATTGGTAGTTTTATTCTGCTGAATAATTCGCCCATTAATTTTGCAGAAGCTAGTAAGATTCCTACTGCAATGATAATCTCTATGAAGTGTGCGTCAGCGCTCATTATCCAATATTTTTAGGATTACGTCATATAAGCCAAATCTTGTAAAATTTTCTGAGATAACATGTTATTGATTCCTATGCAATTTTTAATTTATTAATAAAAACGCCCTTGTTTTTACTAATTCTGCCAATTTCATAAGATTTCATCTTATGTTTGTTGAAAATTTTATGAATATTTTTGATTTGATTTTCTGGCGAAATGATACAAAACCCAATTCCCATGTTGAATGTCTTATACATCTCTTCATTTTTCACTCCTGTATCCTCTATTAACTGCATTAATGCTGGAGTCTTTGGCATGTTATCTAAATGATATCCAATCTGCTTCAATCTCAATAATTTTGTAAATGAGCCTCCTGTGATGTGTGCCAATCCATTAATCTTACATTTCTTTAATGCCTCCAATACTGGCTTAACGTAAATTTCAGTTGGACGTAAAAGTGCATTACCTAAATTTCCAATTCCTTTCATGTTATCTTTGACTGAATATTTTGTCAAAAGTGCTTTTCGTGCCAATGAATATCCATTTGAATGTAAACCTGAACTTTGTATTCCGATAATCACATCATTTATTTTTATTTTATCTCCTAAAATCATCTCTTTTTTTGAAAGTATTCCCACAACCATTCCTGCAAGATCAAAACCAAAACCTTTACCTGAAATCAAGTCTGGCATGATTGCAGTTTCTCCTCCTACAATTGGCATTGCTGCTTTCTTTGCACCTTTAACTAATCCTGTTACAATCTGTTTGAAGATTTTCTGATCATTTTTATTTGCAGCTATATAATCTACAAATGAAATTGGTGTTGCACCTATGCAAATTATATCATTAACATTCATTGCAATGCAATCTATTCCAATTGTATCATATCTTTTCAACATGTTTGAAATAATCACTTTTGTACCAACTCCATCTGTATGTGTTGCTAATAATTTCCCTCCAGGAATTTCTACAATCCCTGCATAATGACCAAAACCATGTTTCATTTTGGCCATCTTTTGTAGGTTATGTGTAGATTCTATTAATTTACCAATTACACGTTGACTCTTTTTTATTTCTGAAATATCAACTCCTGCTTTTTTGTAAGTTATTACCATATCCATTTACCTACATGTACATATTTGAATCAATTTTTTTATGTTCGGAATATTTATCTGATAATTCTTTTAAATCCGCTCTCATCTGTTTTTTTTGTTTCTTTAAATTTTTGGTATTAATTTCAGTTTCATATACTCTATTTACGGCCTCAATAATTGTCGCTGCAGCCACCGGATCTGGAGTTGCTCCATTGGCTTTTACAAGTAATGTAATTCCTCGAATCTTCCTAATTAGACACTCATTTAGTATTCCTCCAGAAATTCCTGTAATGAAGCCTTGAGGAATCATTTTGATATCATTTTCTTCCATCACTCTACACAAGTCAACCTCTGCTGCAAAGAATGCTTTCCCATCATGTTTTTTATCTGCAACTCCATCTAGCACTATTATTTCATTTGAGCCTTTTTTCTCTGCCCAATCTAGAATTGCCATTGCAATATTGTAAATCCCATCTTTACTGATTATTATCTCACAAATTATTGCACAAATACTTCCATCATTGTTTGAATAAATCCTAAATGGGTGTCTTAGTCTACCTTGCATGAATACTGCTGATGGAGGTAAGTGTTTTGAACGGAGAAATCCAATTTCTTTCATGTCTAATTCGTTTATCATATGATCTATTGCTATAGTTCCAACTAATCCTGCACCAACAAATCCGACAAAAATTGTAGGATTTTTTAATTTATTTTTTCCTATTTCATAGATCTCTGCTTCAGGTATGTTTGATTGCAATGTTTTATTGATTATGTTTTGTTTAATTACTTGTTCGCTTCATGAGGAAATATGTCTCGTGGTATGATTCGAATAATTATTTTTGGAACTGGTTCTATACTGTTTGTTTTACTATATGCGTCACGAATACTCTGATCTAATTTTTCTGATTTATTGTAAACAACTCTATCATTACTCTTCCCTTATCTGTAATAGAATATATCACATTTGATCCAACTCTTTCTTTTTCTATGAATTTGTATTCTACACAAAAATGTAGATAATTCAGAAAAGATCTCTTCATTCTTATTTTAGATTTTGAGTACAAGTCTGAAAATGTCATTGGGTTTGAATTTAATTGATATAATAATTTCAGTAGGGACAGAGTACTGAAATCCTTTGTTTTTGCTCTCACTGCGTCTAAAACTTGTTCATCTCGTTGAATTATGAATCCTCCAAATCGTTCTGCTACTTCCAACGGTACATACGTTAATCTTGCTCTCATACAGTATAGTACCGTACTTTACCATATTAAGGTTGAGCCACGCATTGTTGAGCTATTTGATCAGTTTTACTGAACATGGAGATAACATCTGATACATTTTGGTTGTTTGTTGTGTGAATTTTTAGAAAAAGATGAATTTTAAACCTGTATTGGTCTATTCCAAATATGCTCATAGTAGAAATCACTCTTGCAATATTTGGTTTAATTCTATTATCTGCTGGTGGATACGCATTAGTTGCAGGTGGTGCAGCACTTGCAAAAAGACTTCAAATTAGTAGTATGGTAATTGGTTTGACGGTAGTTGCATATGGTACATCTACTCCTGAACTTGCAGCAAGTTTGACTGCCGTATTTAGCTCTCATACTGATCTAATTCTGGGAAATATTATTGGTAGTAATATTAGTAATATTGGAATGGTGATTGGAATTTCTGCAATTATTGCTACGGGTTTGGTGATAGATGGAAAAAAACGAAATGGACTTGGAATGAGGCGTCGTGTAGTAACTAGATGGCTACCAATTATGATTTTTGTATCATTTTTAATACTCTTGCTCTCATTTGATGGTGAAATTTCACAATTTGATGGTGCTATCTTGGTAGCGGGATTAATTGTATTTACTATCTATGTTGTAAAAACTGCAAAAAAACAGATTCTTGTTGGTGATGTCATAGAAGATGAGGATCCTTCTGGTGATATGGCTATTTCACGTTTTAAGGTCAATACAGTTCCTAGAGCGATATTTGTAGTTGTTGTTGGTGCTGTTTTGTTATTTGCAGGTGGAAATTTGACTGTTGGTGGTGCGGTAAACCTTGCAGAAGATTTAGGTATTTCTGAATTAGTAATCGGTGTTGTGATAGTTGCTATAGGAACTTCACTACCTGAATTAATCACTTCTGTGATTGCAATAAGAAAGAAGCAAATGGATATTGGTATAGGAAATATTGTTGGCAGCAACATTTACAACATTCTTCTTATAGGTGGTATATCTGCAACATTAATTGGCATACCTGTTTCAACTGATGTCTTTTCTAATTATTATATTATGATTGCATTTAGTCTTGTTTTGTTCATTGGATTTAGAAAAGTCATTCCACGATTTGTAGGAATTGGTCTTGCAATTGCATTTGCCGCATATCTGGTAAGTCTTTTAGTTTAATTTTCTCTAGGATTTTGATATTGATACTTTTTTATTTTAATTAATTCAAAATAAGAACCAAATTTCTTTACATCATCAACTCCGTCTAACCCTTCTGATTCTGTAGGCTCTACTTCAAATTTCTTGATTTTTTGGTATGTGGTATCTCTTTCAGCCGGAATTCTTCCTATACTTCTAATCAAATGTCGTATCTCTTTTGGTCTTAGAAGCTGGCCATATTCTGCACCTGCTGCAGTTGATATGCTCTCATTGACCAATGTTCCACCAAAATCATTTGCTCCCCAATTAAGAAGTAATTGTGAAAATTTTGGTCCCTCTTTTACCCATGACATTTGGATATTATCTATAACGTTATTCAGCATGATTCGTGAAATTGCATGAACTAGTAATGCATCATTTGAATTTGCACCTTTTTTGATACCTTCATGAAGTTGGTGTTTGTACATTGGTGCTTCTGAATAAATAAAATTGAGTGGAACGAATTCTGTAAATCCTCCTGTCTCCTTTTGGATTTCCCGTATTGTATCTAGATGATTCACTCTGTGTTCGTTTGTTTCTAAATGACCAAACATCATAGTTGAAGTGGATTTTATTCCCATTTTATGTGCAGTTTTTATCACATCGGTCCAATCTTTTACTGTAATTCTTCCAGGAGAAATTTTATCGCGTAGTTTTTGATTAAGTATCTCTGCTGCAGTTCCTGGAATTGTATCTACTCCTGCATCTTTTAATCTACTTAGATATTCTTTTGTTGAAACATTAGATCTAGTTGCACCATAAAGAATCTCTTCTGGAGAAAATCCATGTATGTGTATATCTGGAACTTCAATCTTGATTTCTCTACAAATATTCTCATATAATCCTGCATCCATGTCTGGCGGAAGTCCTGCTTGAACACATACTTCTGTGGCTCCGTAGGTGTATGCCTCCTTTGCTCTTCTTGTAATTTCTTCAATAGGAAGCGTATAGCCTTCTTCTTCTCTAAAGTCTCTACTAAATGCACAAAAGCCACATTGTTTTATGCATACATTTGTAAAATTGATATTTCTGTTAACCACATAAGTTACTGTATCGCCTACCTTGTTTCTTCGTAAATAATCTGCAACTTTGCCAACAAGTTGAAAATCAATTCCTTTTGCATCAAATAGAACTAGTGCCTCTCTTGAGCTTATGTCTTTTCCAGAAATAGCTTTATTGAGAATTGCTACAATTACTGGATCTGCATATTGTAGAATACGTTCTACATCTTTATTTTCTAAATTCATTTCCAATAACTCTCTTTTACATAATTTTCTTCGTTAGCAATTAAAGATATTCTTTGTTTCAAGTCATTATTTAATCGTGAAATAAACTCTGGATATACTGGAAATCGTGCTTTAAATGAAAAGCCAGAATCATTACATTTTTTTTCAACATTTTGAATATTTGGCCATGAAAACTCTGGATTCACATAATCTGATGTAATTGGTGAAATCCCGCCCCAATCATTAATCCCGACTGATAAAAATTCATGATAATTTTCTGGTGACAAATTAGGAGGAATCTGAATATTTGCATATGGCATTATAATTCTGCATAATGCAACTACCGTCTTGAAATAATCTTCTTCTGGTGTTGAATGTTCAAACATTGATGTTTTTGGTTTTGGATGGAAATTCTGTAAAATAATTTCTTGAATATTTCCATATTTATCATGGATTTCTTTGATATCTAAAATTGATTGAATACATTCTTCCATGTTTTCTCCAATCCCAATTAGTATTCCTGTTGTCATTGGAATTTTTAATTCACCAGAATTTTTTAAAATCTCTAGTCTGGCACTTGGGTCTTTACTTGGTGCATCTTCATGTGGCATTCCTTTCTCTCTCAATCTCGGACTGGAACTTTCAAGCATCACTCCCATACTCACGTTAGTTTTTTGTAACTCTCTCATTTCATTTTTAGTAAGATTTCCAGCATTAGTATGTGGAAAAATACCTTCATTTAATACAATTTCTGAACAATGAATCAAATATTCTGATGTAGATGAAAACCCTTCATTCTTTAACCATCTTTTTGCTTCAGGATATTTCTGCTCAGGTCTTTCTCCTGTAACAAATAATGCTTCAGTACAATTGTATTTTTTTGCTAATATTGCTAATTCTTTGACCGTTTGTTTATTCATTAATGATAACTTTGTATCATTAGGTTCTGCTTTGTATGTACAATATGAGCATGTATCTCTGCACAAGTTAATTATGTTGAAAAATGCTTTTTTTGAAAAGCTAATTCTCTTTCCTTTTTTCTCATCTCTCAGATTTGATGCAACATCAAATATGATTTCTTTTGGTGCATTTTTTGCTAATTCTAAAATCTCTTCCTTTTTGATATCTCGGGATTCATTAATTCTATGAATTATTTCAAAATCAAATTGTAATTTACTCAATGCTTAAAAATTCAGTACGACCTATTTAATTTTGTAGAATCTCTATCTAGGTCTCTCCTCAAGAACCATTGTTAATTCTAAAATTTCTCCATTCCTGTTTACTGAAAGAACCATCTCATCCCCAATTGACTTTTCCCTTTGTAAGTGAATCAAGATATCTGAAATTTTTCTGACAGTTTTTCCATCTATTGATAACACTATGTCTCCATCTACTGCTAATTCTCTCCCGTCAATCTCTTTTGTCTCTGTAACTCCAATCAATCCTGCTTGTTCTGCAGGACTTCCTTCAATTACTGAAATGACCAAAAACCCTTTTGAACTCTTTAACTCTCTAAAATCTGCAAGCTCTGGATCAACATCTGTTCCTGAAATTCCCATCCATGGATGTTTGAACTCTCCATCTTCAATAAGCACTGGCACAATCTTTTTCACAGTGTTTGATGGAACTGCAAAACCAATTCCTGAAAATTCCCCTGTGATTGATTGTATGGCTGTATTAATCCCTACAACTTCTCCTTTCATGTTGATTAGAGGACCTCCTGAATTTCCAGGATTAATTGCAGCATCAGTTTGTATTACATCTGGAATTGAGTATCCTGATTCTTGTGGCAATAATCTGCCAATTTGACTCACAATTCCTGATGTCATTGAACCTGATAATCCAAATGGATTTCCAATGGCTACAATTTTTTCTCCAACCTTTAATTTTGAGGAATCTCCTATTGTAATTGGTTGCAGATATGTATTAGATGGGCTGACTTTAACTACCGCAATATCCAAATCTGGATCTGTTCCTATCACATCCCCAATGTATGCTTCTCCATCTAGAAATGTCACTGTGACTTTTTTTGCATCTTTAACAACATGTTGATTAGTGATTATGTAACCTTCTTCTGAATAAACAAACCCTGAACCCATTCCTCCATCTGATCCTCCTCTAAGAACATTTACTTGTACTACACTCTCTTCAGATTTTTCAAAAATATCTACTAATGAATATTCATAACTTCTTTCTATTCCTACAGATTCACCAATTGTTTGTGTATGATTCTCATTTACTACAATTAATTCATTAGACTCACTATCATCAATAGTATTGAAAGATACAAAAACTGCAAAAATTATTGCTGCAGTTGCAATCACTCCTCCAATAACAATTCCATTATTTGCCATGTTCGATTCTGTTTTAGATAAACTATAACCCTTGCTCTTTGTTGCTGCACATCATTACACTTTAAGATAATTCTGAGAAAATTCCTTAACAGAATAATTTCGACCTCTCCATGATACTGCAGTAGACTTGTTTGCCTGTAAAATTCCTGCAAGAAAACCTAGTATCACAATAATACTGCCAATAGGTGCAAAAATTGAATTTACTATATTGAGGTTCAAGCCCATTCTTGTTTCCATAACTGATGCTGAAAAAATCGTAATCGTAGAAATAATTGCAGAAATTAGCAAAGTTGTAAATGATAAGGTTAACTCAAATGCAATTGCCGAATATACAAGTAATGGTATTGGCATAAACAAAATGAATAACACTGCAAAAAACACTCCTATGGCAGTTGAAGAGTTTTGATGATACAAAGGAACGATTAATCGTTTTAATCCATTCCACATCTCTTTTGAACTGCGAGAATATAGCGCCTCAATAAGATGTTCTCCTCTAACCATCTTCATTGCATACCCTGACTCTTTTGTGATCTTTCCTAATGCTCCATCCTCAATAATCTCTTGTTTGACCTTTTCATGAGTTCCAATCTCTTCATAGACTTTGCGTTTAATCACAAAGAAGCTTCCAAAAAAATATCCAACTTTCTTTTTTGGATTATTCACATTTAATGCAGAATACCTTGAATGCAAAAAAGTAGATAACATTGGCAAAGTAATCTTTGTTATCCTGTCTATACACAGAAGTCTTGGAATCACTGTCAGTGCATCAAGACTTTCTGATTGCAGATGAGATACTGCTAACGTGATTACATTTTTTTCAAATTTTGTATCTGCATCTGTAAATAGCATTATGTCTCCTGTGGCTTTCTTGAATCCTTCCATACATGCCCAATTCTTGCCCATCCAATTTTGTGGTTTTTTTCTTGCAGCAACATGGATTATTCTTGAATCTCTTTTTGAAAATTTCTTAATTATGTCTCCTGTCTTGTCTTCTGATGAATCATCAATTGCTAAAATTTCAAAATTTTTGTAATCCTGAGCACTTAATGTTTCTAGACATCTTGAAATAAAATTTTCTTCATTTCTTGCTGGAAGAATCACAGACACTTTGGGATTTGAAGTACTCTTATTCTCAAATTTATCTAAAAATGGTGTTTTAGTAAATGATTGATACATTGAGTGCATTAATGATAGCCATGCCAAAAAAACTCCTACTAAAATAACTGTAAAAATAAAATTAAAGACATCAATTATGATATCTACCATTAATTTTCCACTTCTTTTTTAATTGCTTGCAGCGCTTGCTCGGTCCCACTTTTTATGTGCTTTTTTATCATTCCAGTAAACATGCCCATCATCCCAGAAAATTTTACATCCCAAACTGCTTCTAGTTCAAATGAGTCATCAACATCTTTCAATGTGAGGACTTTCTCTCCCACTATCACTCCTTTTGTAAATACTGCTCTTATCATCTCTTTTGGAACAATTGTAACTTCTTGCAAACATTTTTGATCACGAAATGCAATTGTTATCTCTCGTGATATGTGATTTTCATCTCTTGAAATGTTTCTAACCTCTTTAGTTCCTTTCCAAAATCTTGGTTCATTATCTATATCTGAAATTACATCCCAAATTTTTTTTTGAGTTGAATTGATCATCACAGATGTTTTGATTTCTGCCATATCTTTCTTCAAATAAATGGAAAATATTAGCCTTATCAACCCTGTACTTATTTTACAAATTCTTCGCACAAATCGTACAAGCCACCCATCTTTGTATTTTCACTTCTCCTTTAGGTACCTGATATTTTTCCATCATTTTGTTTGATTTCATTAATTAGATGTGAATTTTTGAAATTGTAAGTCTTGAATTTAGAAATTAATTTTAAACCGTCTATATTTGCAGTATTATGGATAACATATCATACGATGATTTCTCTAAATTAGATCTACGTGTGGCAAAAATCATATCTACAGAAAAAATTCCTGAAAAATCCAGAATTATCAAAGGGACCATCTCTTTGGGTGATGAAGAACGTGATGTAATAATTGGCGGGGCGCAATTTTATGAGCCGGAAGATCTAATTGGAAAAACAGTAATAGTGGTGGCCAACTTGGAGCCTAAAAAAATGGCAGGTATCGAATCAAATGCAATGTTACTAGCAGCTGATATTGATGATAAACCATTCTGGTTGACAGTTAATGAAGATGTCCCTGAAGGAACAAAGATCAAATAAACATCTAATCGTAAACCATTAATTTTTTTTCTTCTAGTAGTGCATGTAAATTATTCACTGAGCGATATACGTCTGGTTCTTTCTTTGCACCAGTACATACAAGCTTACCTGAAGAAAATAACAAAATGACTGTTTTTGGATCAAGCATTCTATGAATTAAACCTGGAAATTGTTCAGGTTCGTACATGCTTCTTGGTAATGTTCTCGCTGCCTGCTCTAGATGAATCTTTCCACCTAGGTTTATGGATGCAACAATATTTTGAATTGTCACCACTGCATTTTTTTTCACCGTGATATTCCCTTTCCTTAATTTTTCTACTACTGTCTTGACTGCATTCTTTGACATCTGCTCTGATTTTGCTCCCGTACAAACCATCTTTCCTGAAGTAAAAATTAGTGTGGCAGTTTTTGGACTTTTTATTCTAAACACCAAACCTGGAAATTGATCTGGGTGATATTCAACATCTGGAAATTTTTTTGTTATGTCATTAAGATCCATCTTTTGATCTACTGTAGCTGATGCCACCACATTTTCAATACTAACTATTGGTTTTGTTTGTGGCATACCAAATTATTAGAAATATCATTAATAAAATTACTCGTAAAACTACGTATACCCTATCCTGATTTGATGGATATGGTTAAATTACAAAATCAAAACAATTGATTGTTGGGAATTTTGGATTTTAACTTTGATGAATTTTTGGCATGGGTTGGTGAAGATATGGATACCTTAATGATGCTTATTTGGATAATTCCTGTCATTGTTTTTGTTTTTTATGGGCAACGAATCCAATTACTAATTTCATCAAATGAAATCAAAAAAGATATTGATAAATTAGAAGAATATACTGCATCAACCAAAAAAGATTTTCTAAATTATGTAAAAAATAATCTTACATCAAAAACAGATCCTTCAAAAAGATTGGATAGTTTCTTTGATTATTTTACAATCATGCCGGTCGATATGGATCCTAATGGAATAATCTCTAAAATTAACCATTTAGTTCGTTCCAGAGAAGATTTCATTCGTTTACAAATCAATGGAATGTTTTCTAATCTATCATCTGTGGAATTATCTAAACTTCAAAATCTATTAGAAATAGTTACTACTTTGCAATTGTTCTATAAACATACACGTCATCTCTATCTTACTGCAAAAAAACAAAAGAATTTCCCATTAATTTTGCCTTTACAAATGATGATTCCTTTCATTATGGAAGAGGCGGTTGCACTAAAAGATGCAATGCCTGCAATTAAGAAAGGTCAGCCAATTGGTGACAGTATTGGACCTATGATTGTTGGCCAAATGATGCTAGACACTACAAAAGAATCAGCTGCATTTGAGACCGTATGGTCAAAAACTACTTTTGAAGATAGAGAATTATTTTTGTTAAAGGCTGAAGGTCCAAATGCAACCGTTGGTCGTCCTGGAGATGGATTTGAAAAGATCATTTCAAATAAAAAACCTGATCTTGTCATAATGATTGATGCATCACTAAAACTAGAGGGTGAGGATTCTGCATCGATAGCAAAAGGCTTTGGTGCTGCAATTGGTGGTATCGGTACTGAGAGATTCAAGATAGAAGAAATTGCAACAAAAAATCAAATTCCAATTTTAGCCCTTGTCATAAAACAATCAATTCATGAGGCAATTACTTTGATGACTCAAACAATTGCAGATAAAGCAAATACTGTAAGAGATGAGCTTCACCAAATGATTAGAGAAAATACTACTTCTGGACAAACAATCTTGGTAATTGGTGTGGGAAACACAATTGGAGTATCACAATGAGAAAATCAGACAACAAAATTACTACATGTTATACGTCTCTGGAATGTAATTCCTGTAAAATATTACAGAAACGAAAATTCACTGATGGGGATTTTGTATTTTCTTCTTCTGAAAATTGTTCTGACTGTGATGGAAAAATGATGATCACAAAAATTTTCGGCGTAACTATGGATTAGTAGTAATTGTTACACCATTTTCATTTGGAATGAATGTATGCTCTGCCTGGGCAACTCTTTGACCATTTCCTTCTACTAGTACTGGATATGCATGAACTGCCTTTTTCTTGATCAAAATTTCTAGTATACGTCTGGCATCTTTCTCCTCCCATTTCTCAAGTAACCATCTTAATGCAAATGGCAACAAATTGAAATTACTCCATATGTAATCTAACATATCATCGGCTTCCTTATCTTTAGTTTTTTTCCTTGATGCTAAAGCAAAGATATTCTTCACTTTTCCCTCATGGACAAATCCCAAACCTTCTCCCGTTGTCACGAAAGGCTCACATGCAAATGCCTGCTCTTCTTGAAATGT
Source organism: Candidatus Nitrosopelagicus sp. (assembly GCA_028242535.1). Lineage (GTDB taxonomy): Archaea > Thermoproteota > Nitrososphaeria > Nitrososphaerales > Nitrosopumilaceae > Nitrosopelagicus. The sequence continues at coordinate 13,196 of JAOJYB010000006.1, forward strand.
AAATGAACCAATTGACCAAATATTTGGCACTGATCTTCCTGCATGAATTGTATATTGTTCTAAAGAATGTCCACTAAGATTTGCTATAGGCATTAATCCCAAGTCTTTGATTGTTTTTTCAATTCTTCTTCCAACATCACTTGACTTTACACCCGTTTTCATCATTGACATTGCATTGTTTAATGCAGATTCTGCACCTTGAACTAGTATGTCAAATTCTGGATTGTAACAAACTGTCACCGCAGTATCTGCTATGTATCCATCAATCTGTGCACCTAGATCAATTTTTACAAGATCGTTATCTGTAATTGTAATCTCATCGTTTGGTTCTGCCGTATAATGTGCTGCCACTTCATTAATACTAGTATTCACTGGAAATGCACATTTGGCACCTCTTTTTTTTATCTCACTCTCTACATATTCACAAATTTCATATACTGTTTTTCCTACCCAGTCTGTCTTTCGAATATTTTCTCTAACTTCTCCTGCAATTTTCCCTGCTTTGATATAATCATCAAATCCCATGCACCATCTCTGATTAGCTCATTTAAAATCTATTGTCTTAAATTGGGCTTTTGATTTTGTTCGCTGGGAGCGTGGTCTAGCTTGGTATGATTCTGCGTTTGGGACGCAGAGATCGCGTGTTCGAATCACGCCGCTCCCATTTTAGATATTTATAGAAAGGATTGTCATGTTATTCGCTGAACGATGAAGAAGAGTTAGAGTATGGACACTTGAATGAAATAATCTATTGGCTCTGAGTTTGGCATTATCTTTTTATCAACACCAAAGAATACAAAATTACTTGGCATTTCAAAGAAAAGATTTTTTATTAATCGCAGGAATATTATTTCTTTTGATTGGTCTGATGGGAGTTGGTCTTGCACCTATCTATTCTGTAATAATCTCAATTACCATCTATGCTGGAATCAAAATCTTTATTGGCAGACGTAAGAAAATGATTGAGAAAGAAGTAGGGGAGGGTATTTGTGTTAAATGTGGTTCAAAAATTGAGAATCAAAAATGTCCAATTTGTGACAGAAAAAAATCTTGAAATGTACAATTTCTACGAGCAGTTTATACTGATTTATGCCTAATTTACAGTATTGAACTCAAAAAGATATAAGACTTTGACAAAGGGATCAACTTTTTCTCAATTTGATTCTATTATTGCTAAAAATAGGAATATGAATAGCATATGCATTTGAAAAATCCTCTCCTATTTGGCCTAATGGCTATTTTGTTGTTAGGTGGGACTGTAGCTCCCGCACTTTCACAAAGTTCTCCAGCTTCTAATTCAATAGTCATTAACGAAGTTGAAATTAATCCTATAAATGGTGCAGAATTTGTTGAACTATATAATACCACTTCTCAACCAATTGACATTAGTGGATGGTTATTAGCTCCCTCTACAACTTGGAAAACACTTGAAATTCAATCAAACACTATCATAGAACCTCAATCATTTTTAGCTTTTACACATCATAGTTCTTGGTTTAAAGACTTTGGAGATACTATTTCATTAACAAACACTTCTGGTGAGTTAATTGATGAAACTCCTTTACTAGCTGATCTTGATGATGATGGTAACACTTGGCAAAGAAATACTGATGGTTTAGATACTGACTCTGCAACTGACTGGGAACTAAAACGCATGACTCCCAGAACTTCTAATGGAAAAATAATTGAAATTGAAGAGACAATATTTTCTTTTTCAGGTCAAACTGATAAAACTGAATATGTTTTTGGTGATACTTTAACGATATCTGGAAATGTAAGTGAAAATTTATTCAAAAATGATGGTTTCTCATCCCCTGAAATAATCAACATCGACGTAGAAGGTCAAAATTATTTCAATAACATTGAGCTATACCCTGATCGTAATCTAAGCTTTTCAACAACATCAAGTATCCAAAATGTTTATGGATTTACCCTGGGTGACTATGATGTTGAAATATCTTACGGAGAAAATTCCATTCAAACATCATTTACAATTACTGATGAACTAACTTCTTCAACTGAAACTGTTTCCGAAGACTTGGAACTCTCCACTGATAAGGAATCCTACATACCAGGTGAAACTGTTACACTTTTTGGAAATACTAATTCGTTAATAGAATATGCTGGGTTGGTGTATACTGTAACTGATCCTAATGGTAAGCAAATCTTTGAAGGTACGATCTTTCAAAATCCTAATTTCTCTATTGTTCATCAAGCTGGTGGAGGACAAATTTATCCATTTTCAACACAAATGTTCATGCAAACAGTTAATCCTGTTTATGGTACATACGAAATTCAAGGAACATACAAATCACTAGACCCATACTCAGACAGTGCTGAAATTGATGCAAATACAACTTTTCAAGTAGTTCAAGATGTAAGGGATGAATCTATATTTTCATTATCAACTGACAAGGAAATTTATTCTATAAGTGATACAATTTTTGTAACTGGAAGAAGTAATCAGATCTGGACAGAAAACATCGCTTTAGAAGTACAACAAACTGGAGTTTTAACTCGTTCGACTGATCCACATAAAGGTCACTATGTTCACCCAGATCCATTTACTCTAAACGAAAGTGTGTACCTTAATGGCGATGGTACATTTGAGTTTCAATTCAAAGTAGCAAACAGTGGAAATGTCACTGAAGATCTTTCTCGCTTTCTTGGTGATTATAGATTAACCGTATCAGAATACTTTGGAAATGCACATGTTTCTTTTAAAATAGTTGATAATCCAGAATCTTTTGTTGATATTCGTACTCCATTGGGATTACAAATGGATAAACCTCAATATGTACTTGGAACTGCTTTCACTGTATCTGGAAAAGTTTTAGATTATGACCACAAGGATCCTCGTCTGAACAATGTAATTTTTACAATCTTTGATCCTACTGGAAACCAATTGACTAACCAAATGGAGAGCCGTTATCTTGATGGCAACACACCAGGGCAAACCAGTAAATTAACCTTCACTGCAATTCCTGATGTTATAGGTAATTACCAAATTAGCGCCGTCTTGACTCCATTACAATTTGATCTTGGTAAATACACAATAACTGCAACTCACCCAGTTTTAAAAATAAGTGAGTCTGTTGAGTTTGAAGTTGTTTCTGCCCAATCAGAAATCTTACCACCTACTGAAACACAAGAACCATTAATTTTTGAAATATGTTCTAGTACAAGAGGCGATATCAGTGAAATTCTAAAAGATCTAAAACAAATTGGTAAGGGCGAAATACCTCCTTCCATGGAATCTGTTAATTGTGATGGTACTACTAATTTCAAAACTGGTGAAAAATTAGTCATTAGAGGACAAGTCATACCAAAACAAATAACATCTCTTGACCAATCCTCTGTAAAAACAAGTGGACAGACACAAGAAGGCTCTTCATATTCTACCAATTATGCTCAAGCTCAATTCAATTATGTACAACTTGCAATCCCTTATCCTCAAACATTAATTATACAATCCGCAATGCAAACCGTCCCTGACGCTGATGAGGATTATCATGGCGGTGGAGGCTCTGGTTCGGCATCAACACAAGATCAGACGACGGGAACGTATGTTGGAACAGGCTCAAAAAGTGAAGCTAATGAACCTAGTAATCGAAACACAGGCTATAACGGCCAAATTGTTTACAAAGAAATTAAAAAGAATCTCATAGAAATGGACATGAAAGTTTATCCTGATAGTGAAGGAAATTTCCATGGAGTGTTTGATCTTAGAGCTGGTATCTTTGTTGATGGAATCTATAAAATAAAGGCAGATTATTTTGGTTACAAACATGAACAGAACTTTTCAGTTATTGATAATTCTCTAAAAGGTGGACTGGCACCTGAAATAACTATTGATTTTGATAAAGATGAATATATTCCAGGTGAAACTGTCTCAATCTCTGGAAAAATCAGTAATGTGTATTACTATGATCCTGTATCTGTGATAATAGAAACTCCTGATGTATCACAAATTAATTGTTTAGTTGGGCAGCAATGTGGATTTGGAAATTCTGAGAAAAAGATTCGCGTAAATGAAGGTACTGAGGGTGCAACATTTTATATGAATTATAAAATTCCATCAGGAGATAGTTCTGTTGGAAAATATAACGTGATTGCAGATACTCACTTTGGAGAAATCAAAAAATCATTCTTTGTACTATCTGAATCTGATGTAGTTGGTCAAATTTCACCTCCATCATCTGAGATCACCCCAAAAACATCCAAAATAATTGAAAAATTCAATAGAATTGCAGACACTGAGATTCCAATAATTTTAAGTGAAAAATCATCTGAAGATTCAATTCTTGTTCCACGTGTAATACAAGGTTCATTATTTACTTCTGCTAGAGGTGAAGAATCTGATGTAAATCTACGAATAACAACAACTGCTGGTCAATGTATTATTGGACAAGGTTCAGACTGTCTTGTATCTGAATCTACCCGAAAACCTGGCGCAATTTACTCCATAGTCTCAATTGATGATGTAAATTATAAAATTCGATACAGTGGAGATGATGTGCGATTAGAGAAATTCTCAATACTTCCTGAAAATTCTAATTCAAAAATTGACATTGATGACTGGAATGTAGAAATCATAAAAGATGAGCAACCAACTAGATTCTATTACAAAGTGTCATACGTGGCATTAGAGTAAAACACAAAACCTTCTCACAAAAACTCATAATATGAAAATTAATCTCTTAATGTTTTATCAGGATGATCCAAAAAAATGCACTGCCGCCAAACTAATAAAATTCGGCCTGGCAAAGAAAATCACAAAACCCCAATCAAAAACTGTTCTTCTACACCCATACTCAAAAAAAACATTACTAAATCATGAAAAATCTCTTTTTACTTCAATTACTGGGGTTGATTGTTCGTGGGCTTTGGCTGAACAAGTTTTTCAAAAAGATTTTGTTGGTGTCTCTAGAAAACTACCGCCACTTTTAGCTGGAAATCCAGTAAATTATTCAAAAATTAACAAATTAACCACTGTTGAGGCAATCGCAGGAGCTGCATTCATCTTGGGTGATGAGTCATTATCCAAAAACCTTCTTGAAAAATTCAATTGGGGTCACACATTCTTCGAATTAAATGAAAATCTCTTACATGATTATCAAAAAGCAACCTCTGATGAACAAGTGATTGAGATTATACATGAATATGGCTATGAATATAATTAAGTAAAATTCATCTCTTGAAATGGATAAAACTGCAAAATTATTTGATGTATGGGCTAACACTGGTCGTTCTGAAGACATGGAAAAAGGTCATGGAACAACTGTAAATCAATTCCTAGATAAATTATCTCTTAAAGAAAATTTCACATTTCTTGACATTGGATGTGGAAATGGCTGGGTAGTTAGGAAAATATCTCAAAAATCATCCTGCATTAAAGCTGTTGGAATTGATAAAAGTAAAATGATGATCAAAAATGCAAAATCAAAAACTCTCTCAGAAAAAGAAAACTATTTTGTAACTGATCTTGAAACTTGGCATACAAAAGAAAAATTCGATGTAATCTTTTCTATGGAATCATTATACTATTCTGTACCAATGGAATTTGCACTGGCAAAGGTCTTCAAATTACTTAAAAAAAATGGTGTATTTTATTGTGGAACTGATTTTTACAGTGATAATCATCTAACTACTAGATGGGTTAAAGATATGAATGTCCCAATGGATTTACGTTCAGAAAAAGAATGGAAACAAATGTTTAGAAATGTTGGATTTGTTACCCGCTCAAAACATGTTATCGACCAGAAAAATAAATCCAAATGGAAACGTGAATTTGGAACGTTATTTGTTATTGGCAAAAAGGCTTAATTTTTTAATAATTATAATCAAAATTCCAATTAAAACTGGAATGATAAGTAATGCATACCAATAATCTGTTTGTGATTCATTCACAATCTCAATTATGTCTGAATCTGGAATATTCTTATTCTCTGAAATCACTATGAAACTTTTTGAATATTCATATGGTTTTAAAACATCATTTGACGCTGCAAAAATTTTGATAGTATTAACTCCTTCAATAATTTTTGACTTTCCATCTAAATTGATACTTGCATTATTGTTTTCTGTTGGTTCAATTCCATCCAGAATTATCTTGCCTTCTGAATTTACTACGAAATAATGAATCTCTGAAGAATTCTCTGTTGAAACATGAATCTCTTCATCAGAACCTAAAACATATGGTTGTGCAAACTCAACTGAGTTAATTGATGGAAATTTTACATCCTCAAACTCTTTCCATTTGCCTTGTTCAAAGAGATAATTTCCATAATCAAATGATTTAATGACAATCATTCTTGATTCAGGCGAATATCTATCTAGATAAAATGGACCATTACTAATCACTGCATGATTATTCTCATTAATCCATTTTTGACTTGAATCATATCTGATATTCTGAAAATTTTTCTGTAGATTAAATTGTACTAGAGAATCTGGGACCACCTCATTTTCTTTAAAATTATTCAATTGCATTTTAACTTGGTTTGCATCATTTGGAATGATCAATGATATCCAATTGATATTTTTTGTAATAGACTCTGTACGTGAAAATGAACTCTTCCCATCAACTACAATCTGTTCCATTGCTGCAATTATTTCCCATGGCATACTGCTCCACACACTTCCCCAAGACGCAATTTCTCCAGAATCAAAATGCCAAAAATCAGTATAAACCTCAATTGTATTCTCGTCAATTATGCGAATGCCCTTTAACGTATTCAAAACCTGAGATGCTTGTGGAGAAAAATCAGAATCATATGTCTTGTCATTTTCTGTTCTTTCTGAACCCCATTCTGATATGAAATACATTGAATAAATTATGTCATTCATATTCATCTCAGGACCATGATGCCACTGGTTGAATTTCAAATCATAAATGATCTTACTTTTTGCAGAAATTCCTGTTCCAATTTCTTCCCACTTCTTTAAATCTGAATTCCATTTGATTGCATCATCTGGAACTTGAACTGATGAGTTAATCCCGTTAGTTTCTACCTCCCACGTTGCTCTAATTGGAATTATCTTCCCAGAAAATGGGTGTCCTGTTAAAATTGGGTCTGAAATTGAGAGCCAAATTTGATTACTGTATGTGTCTCCTAATCCGCCTATTGGGTTCCATGCTGCTTGATAAATCTGCTTTACTCCTACATCTAATGTTCCCGAATCTGTCCTGACATTAATTGGTGTGAATCTACTTGGAACTCCTGCACCTAGTGCATTAATTATTCCTTCAACACCATCATTTACAACATATTGATCAATTTTACTTGCAAGAAATATTCTAACTGATTCATTTACTCCTTCTCTTGTTGCGTCTTTGATTAATTCTGTTCTCTCATTTTGATCATTAAATTCCCCAGAGTAAATCTTCTGAGTTAATTCATCTAATTTGTCATTTTCATAATTCCAGTTAGATGGATTATTGTTTCCTGGCATACTTGAAAACCATGGAGAATACATCTGGGCAAGAGCCACCGAGTCATATCTGGTAAATCCTGAGCTTCCCCATCCTTCTGTATACAAACTCCATTTTTGTTCAACTGGGTCTGATCCATAAACAACAACATATGCTTTATTCAAATCTCCAAATTCTTTTTTCACAGTAAATCCAATTTCTTCTAATTCTGATGATAGTACTTCTCCAATTGCTTTTCTAACTGGATCATCACTTCTTATAAAAAATGTAATTTCTATTGGCTCATTTTCATAATACCATATTCCATCAATTTTTTCTGCTCCTTTTACACTTAATTCTTCAAAAATTACTTTCTCTGCAAATGATGGATTATATCTAAATTGAAAAGTTTCAATGACATCTAAAATTCTCAAATATTCTGCAGAAAAACTTCCATAATTTGAAAACATAGGAGTTCCATATCCTCCTAGTAACTCATTTACAATCAAATCTCTATCTACAAGGAAATTTACAGCATATCGCACCTTTTGAATTGAGAATGGGTTGAACGGTCCTTCATCAGTCGGATTCAACAATATGCTATAATATCCTCCTGTTGACTCGTACACTTTTAGTCCATCTTTAGAATCTGAATCTTCTAGCCTATCTGAAGAAATTCTGTAATAATACATATCCAAATTTCCATTTCTTACCTCTTCTAAGGCAGTATTTTCATCAAGATATTGTATGAATTTTATCTCATCAACATACGTTCCTTTTTGAGCAAATGCTGGAGGAATTATAGTTATAAAAACAAAAATAAGAATTATTATAAAAATTTTCAACTGTTTCAACTAATGCTTCACCTTGGATAAATTTTAGCATTTTAATACAATTGTAATTGATCTGAATCAGACATGAATCCAAAATTGGTTGTAAAGGGAATTAATGGTATACTTGAAGGTGGAGTAAGTCTTACTGATTTTTCTATAGTTAGCGAATTAGATGAAATTAGCGCAAAAGAACTATTGTATACCCTAGTCCAAAATGGCATTGGTACGTGGAATGATGATTTGGTAGATTTTGATATTCCTAATGATAGACTTCAAACTGCATTATTTGCTATCAATCTTGGTGCAACTATTGAAGACGTATCTGAATACCTTACTTGGAGAGACTTTGAATCACTCACTGGATTAATTCTTGAAGAAAAGGATTTTGATGTAACCAAAAATCTTATCATGACAAAGCCTAGAATGGAGATTGACGTAGTTGGAAAAAAAATGGACATTGCATTATTGATAGATTGTAAACATTGGAAAAACGTGAGCAAATCAGCATTAGATGAAATTGTAAAAAAACAAATTGAACGTGTAAAGAGGTATGTAGCTGATGAAAGTATGTCTGCACTTCCTGTCATAGTTACACTTCATCAAGAAGAGATTCAATTTGTTGACAATGTGCCGATTGTACCTATTATGAAATTACCATCATTTCTAGATGAATTTGTAGGAAATCTTGATTCTCTTATGTCTATAGAAAAATAGCGGCCAAAAACAATCCTGCATCTGCTATTAGACAATATTTTGTAATATTCATTGTCTTATCCATAATTTTTGAATAATCTGAAAATATTGTTGGTCCCATGACTTTGACATTTGTTTGGTGTTCTAATACTTCGAATTCTCCTTCTTTAATTTTTGATTCAGCTTTTTGTGCTAAATCAAAATACCAATTTGACAATTCTGGTGGTTTTGACAATACTCCTAATTGATGATATCCATTTCTATTCCTTGCACCACTTGCTGTATAATGTGTATCTGATGTACAAACTTCAATTAATTCATATCCATTATTTTCAAAATGTTTGACAATTGTTTCTCTTACTCCATTTTCCATGTTGTTGGCATCTGCCCATCCTAAGAAGTATTTTTTATTATTTATTTCTAAACATAAGACTGCAATTCCTCCTCCTGCAATATCATTCTCGATCAATTCCATATCCTCTGAATTTGCAAAACCAAACTTGAATGGGTGACTCTGTTTAGTCTTTAATGTATCAAGTGTGGATTTTGCGGCCAAAAGCAAATCATCAGAATCTTCTTTTGAAATCTCTTTTCCCATGGCGTTATGTGTGTCTACTATCAAAACTTGCTCAAAATTCCTATTCTCTGCAAATTGTTCAATCTCACTTCTAACATTTGGTGGTAAATCTTCCATTCCGTGAGGTGATAACGATAAAAATAACAACGCAGTTCTATCAAATAATAATCCTCCAGCTCTAGCCTTGTTTATTGTAACTGCTACCGGTTCTGTACATACTGCTCCGCCTTGTTGAACTTTACTTTCTTGTAGGCTGTTTAGATAATTTTGGACCTCTTTTTGTGTAGGTAAATTAAGATCATGATTTGAAATACTATGCATAACCATAGCTGTGGAATCCATTTTCTTGTAAATCAAGTCTGTAATGTTACTTCCACCTATAGGATGAAATGGACCTGGATGTATGTCTGGGAGTACCATTCTGAAATCATCTTTTTTATCTGATGATTGAAATCTCAATTGAGATGTTGATACTGTTGATTCTGTTGCACTTTGTTCAATAATTCTCTCTAATGGCTCTGGATCTTTTCTAGACATTGATGTAACATAAGCTTGAATTAATTCATGAGTACTCTTCAATCCAGGTCTTCCTGCCTTGTCCGTAAGATAAGCCCATGTTGTTGCTAATCCTAAAAATATTGCCCCAAAAAATAATGCCATTGGATTTGTAAGTGAACTAATCCACATCTCTGGTGGAATTAAAACCAGATACATTGCTACTGGTTGAATAAACGCAACTGCCCATGCTTTTTTTACACTTGCTCCTAAAATAGTTGTAAATATTCCAATTCTAAAACTTGCAAATACGATCATTCCCATAGTCACATAAAACAAATCTAACCCATCTTTTTCAAATAGTCCCATTGCACCAAATCCTATTAATGTACTGACAAAGAATAATCCATTTCCAAATAATGAAACATGTAGTGATTTAGAATATTCTTTATGTTTAGAAAACAAAATATCTAAAAACTGTGTTCCAATTAATGCTGCTATTACTGCTATTGTTGGAAGTAGTAAATCAGTTGATCCTAAGTATGTCGCAGAAACAAATGCTCCAATCAACCCTGCAATCACAATTGATATTGCTAGTGAAATATAATGTGATGATGGATTTATCAGTGATAGTGAATATTTATCATGTATTTTACTAACATCATCTTTTTCAGGCATTTGTGATCAAGGAATCAATAGTATGTCAAGTAACCATGAAGCTACGATTAGACTAATTGGAACTGCGAGGACAATTCTTGGGTCTACTTTAACGCCTTTTGTCTCATCCTCAAAAAATCTTAAAAGACCTGCACTGGATGCTGGTAGTGCTGCATTTGTTTTCTTATCTGCCATAACTCAAACCAAGAAATTACGAATAAAAAGTTTTTGACTACTTTTTCAACTTGGAAATAGTATCAATCAGTAAATTGATCGATTTTAGTATGATTTGTTGTTTTTCAGGATCTTTTTCCTTTGATAATTCATTAGTCATACTCTGTAATTTCTCCTCTAATTTTTTCACAGGAGTATCACTTTCAACTTCTTGACTCTGTTTTTCAATTTCTTTATCCGGAGATTTTCCACAACTAACACATAATGCATCGCCATCTTTCATCACTCTAACCCCTTTACAATAGGGGCATGGTTCACTAAGTAATGTGGCACCGCTTAACAACATTTCTATCGCCTTTTTTCTAATATTCTCTGACATGTTTTTACTTACAATACAACCTAAAAAATTGTTATTTTATCTACTAAGGCTTAATAATATGATAATCCAAAGCTTTTCGAACTAATGGCGGTAATTTGTAATACTTGTGGTCTTCCTGATGATTTATGCGCTTGTGGTGATTTAGATAAAGATAGTTCTCAAATAATTATTCGTTTAGAGACTAGAAGATTCAAGAAAAAAGGAACAATGATTGAAGGACTAGATCCTAAAATTAACAACTTGGAAAGTGTCGCAAAAGAACTCAAAGGAAAATATGCTTGTGGGGGAACTGCAAAAGAAGGATATATTTTCTTACAAGGTGACCATCGAGACACAATTAAAGAGGCACTTGTTAAATTAGGATTTTCTGAAGAAAAAATAGAACTTCATTAGAATCATCGTGGCTCGTTTAGAAAATATTTTACATGCAGTGGGAATTCCATTCTCAGCTCTAACCTCTGTGATCTTTGGTCTGATGATTGTATCATTTCCATTAGGTGCATATGCAATTTTTAATTCAGATGTTGGAGATGATATTGATTATAGTTTTCCACTAGAAAAATTTAATATTTTCATTGCCGGTGTAAATATTCAACTTCCTATGGAATATGAAATAGGTGATGTCTTTGTAATTTTTTGGGCAATTTTTATCATATTGTTTGTCATCACATTTCTAGGTCCTAAAAAAAATTTCATAAAAACAATTGGAGATGTTTTATCTAATGAAAAAAACTCCCTCACTGATAATTACATGCTTAACATTATCAAATGGTTCTCAATACTTGTTTTAATCTCTGCAGTAATCACTATCATCCAAGAAAATTTTGGAATTATAACTGAACCGCCTGACACTGCAAATGATTTGATATTATTCCTACAAATTTCTACTGCTCCGATTACTGAAGAAATTGGGTTTCGTTTAGTCCTAATTGGAATTCCTTTATTCCTAATTTATTCACACAAATCATCAATAAAATTTTTCTTTAAATCACTATGGACGCCACATTCAACTCTTCACATATATGAAAATAAAAAAGTCATTGGAATAATTGTTATTGTTGGCATCTTCTTTGGTGTGGCACATGTGATATCCGGTGAACCTTGGACTACAGGAAAAATTCTACAAGCCTCAGTTGGAGGAATTATTCTTGGTTGGGTCTATTTTAGATATGGTCTAGCTGCTGCAATAATACTTCATTGGGCTACGAACTATTTCATTTATTCATATCTGTTCTTAATATCTGAAATTAATGGAATCTCTGTACAAAACGCATCATCACATTCTATGATTGGAACATTTGAAACAATCTTAATTATTTCGGGCATAATCTCGGCTACAATGATACTCTTGAATTATAAAAACTCTCATAAACCTATAGTTCAGGAATAACTACTCGATAATCCTCTGAATTTTCTTACAAAATTCTGGCTTAATGTTTTGTTTTAGTACAAAATCCAAGTCTTCCATACTGTCTATGTCAAGCATCAATCTGTAAATTAAACCAATTGAAATCTTGATATCGTCATTTTTTGCAGATTCAATCTGAAAACTAAAACTTCCTTCGTCATATCTAGGTGTCATAGAGTTTATTGGTGTTCTAAGTAGTGCATTTGTTCCATCAAAGTGTCTTGAAGGTACTATCAATACTGATTTCTCTGAGGAAAATTGTAACAAATTTTCAAGATCTTCTGGATAAAAAAATGGAACGTCTAATGGCAGAACTATAGAATGAGTGAATTCATTTTCTAAAAGATACTCTTCTACAAGTCCTACTGCATTATTTACACTAGTTTCATCTTTATCTGAAATTTTTTCACAATCATATTTTTTGATAATGTCTGATACTCCATCTTCATCTGTTACAACAATTGTCTTATCAATTATTTTTGTTTCTGAAATTGTCTTTATGACTTCTTCAAGTAACAATCTACACAGTTCTTTTGTTTTTTCTTTTGATAGATGCAATCTGGTTTTAGATCTATGAAATGTCTTAACCGGGATTATTACTGATGTTTTCAACTATAATTTTAATTGTTTTAAAATGAATCCTGCAAGTGCTCCTTCGGCAGCTTTATTTTGCATTTTTATTTTTGTATCTAACACTTGTATGTCTAAGCCTTGAATTTTTGGTGCCAGTGCTTTATCTTTTGTATCTATAATCATTTTTGAACATACATCTGCATAAAATTGTGCTAGTCCGAACACTGAAACTTCAATTCCAGCAGCTTCCATATACTTGTCTGCTGGTCCACTAAATGATTTATTTCCAATTAATGGTGAAACAGCTACCACTTTCTTTTTATTTTTAGTCAATTCTTTTCTCACTCCTTTAATTCCCATCATTGGTCCAATACTTGTCAATGGATTTCCTGGAGCAATTACCACTAATTCTGCATCTTGAATTGCACTAATGGCATCTGGATTTGGTCTTGCTTTATCTGCACCAACATATTCAATTCCCTCTATTGTTCCTCTACCTCTATGCTTCACCCAAAATTCTTGTAAATGCAAATCCTCTCCATTTGATTTAATCCTAGTTTCAAGTGTGTTATCTGTGATTGGAATAACTTTTGATTCTACTGCAAATTTTTCACACATCCACTGTGTAATGTCTGAAAGATTTTTTCCATTTTTTAACATGTTAGTTCTAATCAAATGTGTTGCAGCATCTCTATCTCCTACTCTAAACCATGTATCTTCTCCAAAAACTTCCATTTGTCTTAGAAAATTATTAGTATCTTTTTTTACTCCCCATCCTTTGTCTTCATCTAAAATTCCTGATAAACCATAAATTATTGTATCAATGTCAGGACAGACGTACATTCCATATAACCAGTAATTATCTCCTACATTGCTGATTACAGTTACTTCTTGATCATGAGATGCAAAGCCTCTGACCATCTTTATCGAACCCGTACCTCCTGCCAATATTGTTATCATAAATTATTATACCGAAGTCTCCAAACGCTGACTACATATTACTTCTTCCAAATGATCGCAAAAATCAATCTTCAAAGTTAGATTTATTATTAAGAGCAAAAAAATCGCTACGTGTCTCGTGCAGGAATTCTAATAGCCTCTCTAACTGTAATTATGATTGCATCAACAGTTGCTCCTGCCTTTGCAGCACAAATGGAATTTAGAACTTGGGTTGAACCTAATTCCGTTGATGAATTAGAGATAAAATTTCAAAGAACGATAATTATCAATTATGATGAAGGTGGAATGCTTGCTGATGAACTTAGAGGTCAGAAAATTGCTAAAACCTTCTCTCTTACTTCTGATGATCCAGGGGTAATCGAATTACGTGACAGAATCAATTATCAATTATCCCAATTTGACAGCTCTGCTACTATTACTGATGTCCAAATTGACTATGATACTAAACTAACCGGTCGTGGACTAAACACATCGGTTGACTACAAAATAATCCTTACAATGCAAATTACAAATCACGTGCTTCGTGAGTCGTCCTCTGGAAGCTCTGGAATAGTTGATATGAGTTGGAGAGGTCTAATGGTTCCGGGTGAAGTAACTGTAAACGCTAAAGGTATTCCTCACGAAATTAACTTACCAATCTCATTCATTTCTGATGTAGCACCTGGACTGTATAATGCAATTCGAGGTAGTGAAGCTGAAACATTATTGAATAGTCCAATTATTGATGCCAGTGGAATTAAAAACCAACCATTAGGTAATTGGCATTTCTTATTCGATCCAACAGGAATCAATGTAGATGCTGCACAATTTGGATTATCTGAAGAATTGGCAGGAGTTGTTTGGTCATCATTTACTATGGGTGAGAGTAGCTTTAGAGAAGGTATTCAAACAGAAAAAGAACATGAAGCAACATTTACCACTGACAAAACTTATGATTTAAGAACTATCGAATCTGCAGATTCAGCAAACATTTTCTTTGCAGGCTTTGCAAACATTGATGTTTTGGATAACCAAGAAGTTGTCGGCGTTTTTCCAGAAGCTCCTGAAGGTTATGCGACAACATCTACTGGAGAATTTCCTGTAATGATTATTTACGGTATGGCTGGATTTGCAGGTATGGCTGGAATTGCAATCTTCTTAGTCAGTGAAAAGAAACGTAAAAAGGATATAGCCGCAGGAAATATCCAAACAGGTATTGATCCTTCACAATTAGTTGGTGCTGATACAAGTACTGGTTCTGGTGGTTACAAAACTAACCGCGGTGAAGCACATCTAAAATCTGATGATTATGCACAGACTAGAAGTGTATATGACAATACACAAATTGAAGAAAAGAAAGATGATGACACAACAAGTGCATCTAGTAAAGGTTCCATGCCAAAAGGTTGGAAACCAGAATAATAGTGCGTGCTGGCCGTAACCCTCTTTCTGTTTTACACATTATTTCGCTTTGCAGCCTACCTGAACCAGATGCAGAATTCTATAGTTCTGTTTGGCTTTGCTCCTTGTGGGTCAGATTTCTCATTCTCTTATCTCGGAAATCTCAGATTTTATCCTCATCGTACACTCCAAGAGAGATTTTTTTCTGCTCTGTTGCCAACCATCTCTGATTGCCCATCTCCGGACCACAATTTCTGCAAGGAGAGAGGAGTTTCCTCTGTCGTAACAGCACTGTGCACCAGCTCGCACTTGTAACTTTGGAAAATTACTCTCAGTTATTTCAAGTTTTTGGAAGTGGTTACACATTACTTATTTATGCTCTTATTAGAAAAAATTGGCATGAAACGAATAGGATTACTTGGCTGTGGCTCGATTGGTAGTCAAATTGCAATAGCGATAGATACTGGAAAAATCCCTGCACAATTAACTCACATTTATGATGTGGATAAGAAAAAATCAGAATTACTTGTTAGTAAATTACAACAAAAACCTGAAATTGTTGAAAATGCACACTTACTATCTTCAAATCCATTAGATCTTGTAGTTGAGGCTGCATCACAAGACGCAGTAAATGATAATGCCTTGAGCATTTTACAGAACAGAAAAGACTTGCTCATTATGAGCAGCGGTGCTCTTTTAGATGAATCCGTTTTTGAGATAATTTCTGATGCTTGTAAGGAATTCAAGAAAACAGTTTATCTTCCATCTGGTGCAATTTCTGGAATTGATGCACTAAAATCTGTGAAAAATGAATTAGATTCTGTGGTTTTAATCACTACAAAGCACCCTGACTCCTTAAGAGGTGCACCATTTTTCGAACAATTCAAACAAAATCTTGATGAAATCAAAGAGCCATCCACAATATTTGAAGGCACTGCAAGTGAGGCTGTAAGATTATTTCCAAAAAATGTTAACGTATCTGCTCTTTTGAGTTTAGTTGGACTAGGTAGCCATGAAACAATTGTAAAAATTGTTGTTGATCCTAATACTACAAAAAATACACATGTAATTACCTCTAGTGGAAAATTTGGTAAACTAACAACAACCATCGAAAATGTACCTGACGAAAACAATCCTAGGACTAGTAGACTTGCAATCTTATCTGCAATAGAAACAATTCGGTCAATATGCACCGATGAAATAAAAATTGGTACTTGATATGGCAAAAATTACCGCAAAAATGAATTTCTAAGTATTTTCTAGTAAAAAAATAAGACTTTAAATGATTAATGTGATGAGGTTTTCGGATGTTAAAAGATAAGATTGAAGACTTGAAAAAAGAAAAGGATGTAGTTATACTTGCACATAATTATCAAATACCTGAAGTCCAAGATGTGGCTGATTTTGTAGGTGATTCCTTGGGTCTTGCACGTCAAGCTGCAAAAACTCCTCACAAGATAATCTTATTTTGTGGTGTTCATTTTATGGCTGAAACTGCTGCCATAATCAGTCCTGAGAAAAAAGTTCTCATTCCAGATATTGCTGCAGGTTGCTCTCTATCTGATTCTATAAATCTTGAGCAACTAAAGCAATGGAAAAAAGAACATCCAAATGCAATTACAATTGGTTATGTAAATACTACTGCTGAAATAAAATCCGAATTAGATTATTGTTGTACCTCATCAAATGCTGTAAACGTTGTGAAAGCTATTCCTGACGATAAAGAAATTTTATTCTTACCAGATATGTTTTTGGGCTCTTATGTGGCAAAGATGACTGGTAGAAAAAACATGTTAATCTGGGCAGGAGAATGTCATGTACATGCTGGAATTACTCCTGAAGATGTAAAAGAAAAACTAAATTCACTCACTCACGCAGAATTTCTAATCCATCCTGAGTGTAGTTGCACTACTCCTATGATGTATGACGTTGCAAATGGTAGTTACAACTCAAACCAAGTTCAAATACTATCGACTGAAGGAATGATGAATCATGTCAAAAACTCAAAGTCTAATGAATTTGTCATCGCAACAGAAACTGGCATTTTGTATCGAATGAAACAACAAAATCCTACCAAAAAATTCATTCCTGCATCAGAAAATGCAGAATGTGAATATATGAAAATGATCACACTAGACAAAGTTTACAATTCTCTATTAAACGAGACAACTGTTATTGATGTACCAAAAGAAATTGCTGATAAAGCAAGACTTGCAATTGAAAGAATGCTTGAAATAAGTTAAGAAATTTCCAAGCTTAAATCTATACCCTCTACTGAATTTGTGACACTTCCAACAGAAATCATATCTACGTTTGTCTTTGCATATTTTGCTATATTTTTTGAATTTATTCTCCCTGATGCTTCTAGAATGATTTTGTTTCTTAATCTTAGTTCAGTTAATTTCTTAATTGTTTTTTTAATTCTGTCTGGAGAAAAATTATCGAGCATTATTATGTCTGCACCTAATTTTGCACACAAGATTGCATCTTTTTGTGTTTCAACCTCAATTTCGATTTTACCTCCTGTCTTTTTTGCTTTCTCCAAAATGCCTTCAATGGAATTTCCTACTGCCAAATGATTGTCTTTTATCATAATCATCTCATTGAGAGTCATTCTGTGTTTTTCACCGCCGCCAATTTTAACTGCTTCTTTATCAAAGAATCTTAAACCCGGGGCTGTTTTTCTTGTGGCAAAAACTTTCGATTTTGAACCTGCTGATTTAATCTGTTTTTTAAGATTGTTTGTCTGTGTTGCAATCCCACACATTCTTGAAAGAAGATTAAGTACGGTTCTTTCACATGTCAAAATATCTGCTGCGTTACCATTTATTTCCAAAATTGTTTGATTTGCTTTTGCCACTTTTCCATCTTTTTTTAAAATTTGCGTTCTACATTTCTTTAATGAAAAAATATATTTTGCAAATTTTGTACCTGCAACAACTGTTTCTTCTCTTGTAATTATTTTTGCACGAATTCTTTTCTTTTGTAATAATTTACTTGTAATGTCCTCATTTCCGATATCTTCCTCTAAAAATCGTTTTAATTCTCTTTTTGGAGAATATATCAAATTAAGTTACCTTTAATGCGTATTTGCCTGGTTTATTAATTCCAAGTGTACTAGCAATCTTTGAACCTGATGGCTTTACAACTAACACTATGCCATTCCAATCTGGTGAAAGGTCAGTTGATTTACAAACTGGACATACCTTTGCAACTGTCACACATCTACATTCCCTACATGCTAATTCTTTTACCAACTACTTTTCCTCAACTGCAATCTCTTTAACATCAGTTTCTTCACCATTAGCTTTCTTAATTTCTTCTTGAATCCATTCTTCTGTTCCTAAGAATGGTTGTCTGCATGTAATTCCGATTTTTCCCATTGTGGCTGCTTTACCTAACGATACTG
The DNA here is from genome assembly GCA_028242535.1 of Candidatus Nitrosopelagicus sp. GTDB lineage: Archaea > Thermoproteota > Nitrososphaeria > Nitrososphaerales > Nitrosopumilaceae > Nitrosopelagicus. Next base: position 32,148 of record JAOJYB010000006.1, read on the forward strand.
CAGTAATTCTAGTTCTTATCATAGAACCAACTTTTAATGTTCTTCCACTTTGATTTGCAATTATCATTCCAGATGCTACATCACTTTTCAAATAATCATCCATTACTTGCGACAAGTGTAACAATGCATCAGTTGGTCCAATTCTTACAAATGCACCAAAGTCTGTAATGTCCACAATCTCTCCTTGAACAATTTCCTGTAATTTTGGATAAAATGTTAATGCTTGAAATTCAACTCTATGGAATGTGCCGCCGTCTCCTGGAATCATCTTTCCCATTGGCTCAACTTTTGCATCCATCACCATTATGATGTATCCTAATTCTTGATTTATCATACTCTCATATTTTGACTTTAGAATACTCTCTGCGGCTTTTTTTAATGTGCTACCAAATAGGCTAGGTGGAATTCTTACAATATCTACTAGAGTTGAAACCGAAAACAATTGCAATTTTTTGATGGAATTTTTATTTATGAACCTTTGGGTTTTTTTAGCATTTTTTCCAAAAAATTTCATTTTTTCTAGTCATCTTGTACCTCAAATTAGTACTTGCATGTAATTAGTTCAGACTAAGTAAATCACATTTTAAATAATCTCAAAGAGTACTCTGCACAATGGTTGGTGTAGATCAAGTCTTAGAAAAACTTGCAACAGTAATTGATCCTGATTTGAAAAAGGATATAGTTTCAATGGGAATGATCAAGGATTTGGAACTAAACTCTGGTGATCTTAAATTCACTTTGGAATTAACTACTCCTGCTTGTCCATTTAATGATGAAATTGAGGCTGATGTAAGAAAAGCTATTGATGACATTAGTGGTATTGAAAATTTTGATATGAAAGTTACTGCAAAGGTAATGGAAGGTCGTTCACTTGATGCAGATGAAGCGATGGCGACCGTCAAAAATGTAATTGGTGTTGCTAGTGGAAAAGGTGGTGTTGGAAAATCTACTGTCTCATTAAATCTTGCAATTGCATTATCTCAAACTGGTGCAAAAGTTGGTTTACTTGATGCTGATATCTATGGACCGAGCATTCCACTAATGTTGGGAATGAAAGATGGTGCGATGGAAGTTGAAGATAACAAATTACAACCTGCAACTTTTAATGATCTTAAAGTTGTATCCTTTGGATTCTTTGCAGAACAAGAACATCAGGCTGCAATTTATCGTGGACCTATAATCTCTGGAATTTTAAAACAATTCTTAGTTGATACAAACTGGTCAGATCTTGATTACTTGATAGTAGATCTTCCTCCAGGTACAGGTGATATTCCTCTGACATTAGCACAAACAATCCCCATTACTGGAATTTTAGTTGTAACAACCCCTCAAGATGTTGCAAGTAATGTTGCAGTAAAAGCAATTGGAATGTTTGACAAACTTAATGTTCCAATACTTGGTGTTGTAGAGAACATGAGTTATTTCTCATGTCCTGATTGTTCAAACAAACATTACATCTTTGGTAATGGTGGTGCAAAAAAAATTAGTGAAAAACATAACATTCCATTCCTTGGAGAAGTTCCTCTAAATTCTGGAATAATGGAAGGTTCTGATTTAGGAAAACCTGTTATGATGACTGATGCTAAATCTCCTAGTGCTAATGCATTTAGAAGTGCTGCAAAAAATGTTGCAGCACAATGTAGTATTGTTGCAGCAAAACTACAAGAAGAGATGCAAGCTGAAACTCAACCTGAACCAACTACAAATTAATCTCTTGTTCTTACCCGAAAATCTTCGCAATGAATTAAAAACGCCTCTAGGAAAACTCATTCTTGATTCATCACCTGAAAAAGAAAATTACATTAGAAGTGTATATTCTGAAAAAGTTGTAATCACTGTTGGAGATGCAACATCTGAATTGCTAATAGGAATGGGATTAACTCCATTACTACACATAATTGATGGGCAAGAAAAACGTATGAAGCGCTCTCCTCCATTAGCAGATTCAATTAATACTGAATTAACTGTGAAAAATAATCCTGGAGAAATTAGCCTTGAGAGTTTCAATCTTTTAAAAACTATCTTTGAGGAAACCCCTCCTATTAGACTAGTAGTTGATGGTGAAGAGGACTTGTTAGTATTACCTGTATGTCTATTTGCCCCTGAAAATTCTGTAGTAATGTACGGTCAACCCAATGAAGGGCTGGTAATAGCTGAAATTACTGATGAAGTAAGAGCGAAGATTCAAAAAATAGTAAATCAAATGAAATAAGGGATGATGAGACGGTGGCTGTATGATTTATGATTACAACACTAAACTCTGACCATCTTTTACAATTTACCAAGTAACATTTGACATTTGCCAATAAAGGACAAAATTTCAAAAATAACTATGAAGTTAGATGATGAACTTCGATTAGTAATATTGGAGAAAATAGGAATATACTCAAAAAGATTCTCAATTGATGAGCCACAGGTATTTCTTACAAATAAGGAGGTGTTGGCAGCTCCAAAGGAAATAACTGAAGGTCGCAGAACTACTGCTTACAAGTATTATGGAGTGTCATACTTGGAACAAAATTCAATTTTCATAAATGTAAAAAGAATCCCTGACGACAAGACTTTGGAAAATACAATTGTTCATGAACTGATCCACCAGCGTTTTCCATATCTGAGTCATGGTAAACGATTCAACAAATTAGTCCGTCAGGGGTTGCGTGGAAAGGCATTTGATCCATATCAGAAAAGAAAATCTTCTAAATTCTCTTGTTGATTTATATTCTCAAAACATTCGTTTTTCAAATATAAGATGGCCATTCAAGATACATTTCCTTTACCTTTAGAGGTCATTTTACCTGTTATCGCAGCAATTGCTTCATTTACAGTTGCTGGAATATACACTGCTTGGGTTGCAAAACAAAAACCTGGTACAAAAGAAATGCTTGAAATCTCAGAAGCTGTAAGACAAGGAGCCGCAGCATTTTTGAGACGTGAAATGAGAATTATTATTCCAATAGCTATTGGATTATCTGTTATTATTGGATTTTTTATTGGTGCATCAAACGGAATTGCATTTGCAGTTGGTGCAACACTTTCTGCAGTTGCAGGATTTATTTCACTAAAAGTTACTGTAAAAGCTGCTGTTAGAGCAGCTAACGCAACAGGTTCGGGTTTGGGTAAAACATTTGCAATTGCCTTTAGAGGTGGTGCAACTGTTGGTCTAGCAGTTCCTGCCATGGCACTAGTTGCAACAGCACTCCTGTACATGGTATTCCCAAACCCAATTACTATTGCTGGTGTTGGTATCGGTGCAAGTTTGATAGCATTATTCATTAGAATTGGCGGTGGAATATTTACAAAGGCTGCTGATATGGGTGCAGACTTAGTAGGAAAAGTAGAGGCGAACATTCCTGAGGATGATCCACGAAATCCTGCTACAATTGCTGATAATGTAGGTGATAATGTAGGCGATGCAGCAGGTATGGGTTCTGATGTTTACGAATCTTACATTGTAACAATTTTGGCATCATTATTAATCGCAGCATTAATTGGATCACCTGAAAACTTTGCATATCCTATCTTAATTGGTGCATCTGGATTAATCGCATCAATCATCGGTACTGCTACAATTGGTACAAAACAAATCACGGATGTCATGAAACCGCTGAATATTTCATTTTACGTAACAGCTGCAATTGCAATTGCACTAAACTTTGCATTCACATACATAATTCTAGGTACTACTCCTATCGCATACGCCTTGTTTGGCTCTACTGTTATTGGTGTACTTCTAGTTCCAGTTATACAAAAAATTACAGATTACTACACAAGCTCAAAATCAAAACCTGTTATAGAAATTTCTGAATCTGCAAAGTGGGGATATGCTTCACTTACACTCATGGGAATTATCAAAGGACTACAATCAACTGGACCATTTATGATTGCATTAGTTACAGCAATAATCATATCATTTGCTATCTGTTCTGCAGCCGCACCTGAAGGCTCTGACCCATTACTTTATGGAATATTTGGTACTTCATTAACTGCAATGGCAATGCTAAGTCTAGCAGGAATCGTTCTTGCTATTGACGCATTTGGACCAATTGCAGATAATGCAGGTGGTATTGTAGAAATGACTGAGATGGGTGCAGAAAATCGTAAAATTACTGATGAAATTGATGCAGTTGGAAATACTACAAAGGCTGTAACTAAAGGATTTGCGATTGCAAGTGCTGCATTAGCTGCATTGGCAATGATTCAAGCATTCCAATTTGAAGCAACACACTATTTTAGCGACATGGTAATTGATTATAGTTTATCGAATCCTTCAGTAATAGTAGGTCTTTTAGTTGGTGGATTAATTCCATTCATCATCACTGGTCAACTAATCAGTGGGGTAGAAAGAGCTGCAAAGAAAATGGTGGATGAAGTAAGAAGACAATTCAAGAATGATTCTGGAATTTTAGAGGGAACATCAAAGCCAGATTATGCAAAATGTGTTGATGTTGCTACCGTCGCATCATTAGGCGAACTATGGAAATCTGCATCAATTGCAGTAGCCGCACCAATTATTGTAGGAATCTTATTAGGTCCTTCTGCAGTTGCAGGTCTCTTGATGGGAGCTGTTGTAACTGGAATTTATCTTGCATACCACTTGGCAAACACTGGTGGTGCATGGGATAACGCAAAGAAACTCATTGAAATGAGAGGTGAGAAAGGTACTGAAGAACACAAAGTCGCAGTTGTAGGTGATATTATTGGTGATCCTTACAAAGATACAGCCGGTCCTGCACTAAACACTGTGATCAAACTCTTAAACACAATTGCAATCGTATTCGTACCTGTCTTCTTTGCAATTATTGTATTATAGATAATTTAGAAAAATAAAATAAAAAAAGATTATAGAATTAACAGCCTTCCATCTTTTGGATGAAATAGCCTTTTTCTTTAATCTCAGTTTCTACTGGTTCTGGGGCACCTTGTGTGTGACAGAATTGGCATTCCTCTCCTGTTACAGTTGCGCCGTCTTCACCAACAGTTGCTAGCCATTCTTTTGCAAATGCAATTGCTTGATCATGATCTTGCTTATCGGTGATAACATCGAAATGCATGGTATGACCATCTTTGGCTTTAACATAAGTGTCGTAGACGTGTATGTCCATGTTCATGATGCAAAATTAGTTCTATTTAATTTATGACTCTGTTATTGGGATTTGTTTCACGTTCTCATTTTCTAAAACGAAGCAATTCATCTCTCCTGTTATGCCTGAATAAATTATCCATGGGAATGGATTAACTCTCATGAATTTCTTGTCTGTTTCTGAAGGTCGTGCTTCTGATTCTGGGTGTGAATGAAAAATACAAACTATCTCCATGTTTATTTCCTTTGATATTTGATCTACTTCAAATTCCTTATCTGGTGAAATTGTAAATGTAACTTTAGACTTTGAAATATTTTCAGTTAAGAATACTTTGTTTACAGTCCAGTTTTCATCACTTTCATCTCCAACTAGAATTGCACAAGATTCGTATGGCTTTTCTGCTTCTGCATACTTTGCCAATTTTTGCTTATCTATTTCTGATAAAATTATGGATTTCTTCACTATTGTTATTCTACAGACTCTTCTATAATTATTGTTGAGACCATCCATGGGTGCACAATACACATGTATTCATATGTTCCAAGATCCAATTTGTTAGTATCCAATTTGTAAGAGTCTCCTGCATTTAATAATCCTGTATCAAATGTTTCACCAAAATCAACTGAACTTGTTGCAGTATGTGATACTGCATCATCATTCATCCATTCAATAATGTGACCTTTTGAAACTTTTGCTTCATCTGGTTCATAGTCTGGAGCACCTTGTTCTGCTGAGTTTGCTAAAATTGAAATTGTAAACATTGGTCCTTCTGGAATGGCCTTTACCATCTCTTCTATTTCTTCTACTTCACTAGATATTAGATATGGATTTGGTTCTTGAAAACCAAATGTTATGTAAAGTCCAATTCCTGCACCAAACGCAAGAATAAAAATCACTCCAACTGGTTTTGCATATGTTGGTACTTTCATTGCCAAGTATGAAATTACAATTGCTGGAATTGCAATCATAATTAATAACCCTACAAATGTTGGTAACGTTGAATTTTCTGTCATGGTTGTTGCAAATGTACCAAATCCTAGAGAAATTGAAATGATTGTTAATGCTGTTGCTTTGGCTCGATTCGATGTTGAAATTCCTCCTTCCAAAAGACCTGCGGTGATAATTATTAATCCAAACATGAAAAGTAATCCAGTTAATGCATGCATTCCATCAACGAATGTGTGGGCAATTCCAGAATATGATGTAACTAAGCCTGCAAGTCCGATTGCAGTAAGTCCTCCGCCTGGCATAATTAGATCCCAATTACTCAATTCTGCTTTGATGCTTTCAGAGTATTATTTTATCCTTATGTAACAAAGTAGATCGTCTATTAGAAGGGAATAAATTCGATAAATCAAAAATGTGTGTATATTGGGAATAAAAGAAATAATTGAAATCTCAAAACCAAGAATTGTCATTCTTCTCGTAATTACTGCGGTAACCTCCATGTATGCTGCAAGCAAATTGATTGGACCTGAATTGGATACTTGGGGATTAATTCATATCATTATTGCTGGTGGTTTGGCATCAGCTGGTTCGAGCGCATTGAATCACTACTATGACCGTGATATTGATCCATTGATGACACGAACAAGTACTAGACCAATTCCTTCTGGAAGAATTAAACCAAATTCTGTTTTGATTTATGGTTTGACAGTAAGTGTAATTTCTGTAGTGTATGGTGCATTGGCATTAAATTTTGTTTCAGCATTTTTTATCGCGCTTGGAATATTTTTCTATGTAATAATTTATACCGCATGGCTTAAGCGATTAAATTCATCAAATATTGTAATTGGTGGCTTTGCTGGAAGTGCAGCATCGATGGCTGGTTGGTCTGCTGCAACAGGTTCTATGGATGTTTTGGGATTTTTGATTGGATTTCTTGTTTTTGTATGGACACCTTCCCATTTCTGGTGTCTTGCAATGAAAATGAAAGATGAATATTCTGCAGCCAAAGTTCCAATGCTTCCAGTTTTAATTGGAATGGAAAAAACATCAAAATATATTCTAATTAATACTCTAATCTTACTTCCTTATTCATTAATGCTTTATGCGTTTGGATTGGGTCTTGTTTATACTGTAATTGCAGCTGCATCTGGTGCACTTATGCTTGTTTATCATTACAAACTAACAAAATTACCTACTTCCGAATTTGCATGGAAAGCATACAAAGTTACTGCTCCTTATCTGACAATAATTTTCTTGGCTGTTGCATTAGATGCAGCTTTTCACTTTAGATTTTAATTTTTTTTATGAACTAGGAAAACTAGCTTCATAGTCTTTTTCTTCTGCTTCTTTTATCTGTTCTTCATACTTATCTTCTTCAATTTTTTTAGTTACGGCTTCAATTCGTTTACTATCTTTTGTTACCCATGATACAGAAATTAATCCCATTATCTCTAAATCTAACAAGACTTTGTTGAATTTACTTTCAGTAATTACTGTACCATCTTTTACAAGTAATTTTTGAAGTTCTTTATCAGTAAAGTTTTCCTTTTGCTTGATTATCTCTAATACATGATTTCTTATTGGAATTACCATATCAAATCTAACCGTAAAACGTTTTGTCAGCCTCTCGTGGAATTATGCTTGATGCACCTTCTTTAATCTTCTCATACCATGTTTCTACTTCTTTTGTAATTGATGGTCTTACGTTTTTCAATCCTGCAGCAAAATCCTTACTTGAAATTTCTTTAGCGTTATTTTGCATTGCTTCGACTGCAGCCTCTCTACACAATGATGCTAAATCTGCACCTGAGTAATTTTGTGTCGCAACTGAAATTTCATCCAAATCCACATCTTTGGATAATGGCATATTGTCTGTTAATATTTTGATAATTTCTAAACGACCTTTCTCGTCTGGTGGATTAACAAACACATTCAAGTCTAATCTTCCTGTTCGTAGCATTGAATTGTCAATTAAATCTGGTCTATTGGTTATTCCAATGATTACAACTCTTGATGTTGTTCCTTCTTCCATTTCTGTTAACATTTGGCTAAGTATATTTTCTCCAATTCCTCCTCCTCCTTCTTCATTTTTCATTTTTGCCAATGAATCTAACTCATCAAAAATTATTACACATGGTGATGCTGCTTTTGCTTTTCTAAAAATCTCTCTAAGAGCTTTTTCTGACTCACCTACCCATTTTGATAATATTTCTGGTCCTCGTACAAGAATCATGTTTCCTCCACTTTCAGTAGCTAACGCTCTTGCCAAAATGGTCTTTCCGCATCCGGGTGGACCATATAGCAATGCACCTCTTGGTGGTTTTATTCCCATTTTACTAAATTTATCAGGATTATTCATTGCAACTATTAAATTATCTTGAAGAGTACGTTTTGATTCTTCCAATCCGCCAACGTCTTCCCAGAACACCTTTGAGCGTTCAACATAGAACTCTCTCATTGCTGTAGGAATCACTTCGTGCATTGCATCGTAAAAATCTATTATCTTCACTTCCATTGATTGGAGAATTTTTGCAGGAATTTTTTCTGTTTCCAAATCAATTTCTGGTAAATATCTTCTAATTGATCTTATTGCTGCTTCTCTACACAATGATTTCATATCTGCACCTGTATAACCATGTAATTCTGATGCAAGACTTTTCAAATCCACATCATCTCCAATTGGCATTCCTCTTGTGTGGATTTGCATAACCTCTAATCGTCCATCTGCATTAGGAACTGAAATTTCCATTTCTCTGTCAAATCTTCCTGGTCTTCTTAATGCAGGATCAACACTATCTGGTCTGTTCGTTGCACCCAATACCACAACATTTCCTCTATCTGTTAACCCATCCATTAATGCAAGTAATTGAGCTACAACTCTTTTTTCAACATCCCCGTATGCCTCTTCTCTCTTTGGAGCAATTGCATCAATTTCATCTATGAAAATCATGCTTGGTGAATTTTCTTTTGCTTCCTTGAAAATATCTCGAAGTTTTGCTTCTGTTTCACCATAATATTTGTTCATGATTTCTGGACCATTGATTGAATACATTGTTGCTTCAGATTCACTTGCTAAAACTTTGGCAAGTAATGTTTTACCACATCCTGGTGGTCCATACAATAGGATTCCACTATGGGGTTCAATTCCTAGTCTTACAAATAGCTCAGGATGTCGTAATGGCAATTCTACTATTTCTCGCATTACCTTAATTTCTTCTTGCAGCCCTCCAACTTCTTCATATGTGATTCTTGATTTCTTATCTTCAGATACTTCTGATAAAATTGTAAGGTTTGTAGTACGTTCAATACGCACTACACCTTTAGGAGAAATTTTATCAATCTTAAAGTCCATTGCATTTCCAAGAATCATAACAGAAATCTCATCACTATGACTTAATGGCAAACCTTTCAATCTGTTTTTTACAAAATCAGTAAATTCTTTATCAACCGTAACTCGATCTACTACTGGCATTAGAGTAACTGCTTTGGCAGGTTTTATCATAATTTTCTTAATCTCAACGACATCACTTAGTGCAACTCCTAAATTTTTTCTTGTCTGACCATCAATTCTTATAGTATCTGGATATTTTTCATCCTCATCAGTTGGCCATACAATTGCACATGTTGATTTTTTTGAATCAATCTGAATTACATCTCCTGGTGTAACTTGAAGATAATCCATTGCATCTGGACCAATTCGTGCTCTCTTTTTCCCAATATCTCTTTGTTTTGCTTCTCCCACTCTCATTTGTAGTGGGTCGACATTTCGTGTCAACTAATCTCCTATTTCATATCCACTGACATGCGGCTCATATTAAGCACTTCAAATTCACTGACACCTTCGACAGATTTAACGGAATTTTCTAAAGAATCCATCTGTCCTTCGGCGTCATCTAATGTGAATTCTGCTTTGATAAATTCTAATCCAAAGGCTAATGGCTCTTTTGTATATCTACGCATCTCTATATCGTTTTTTAGATTCGATTTTATTTCTTCAACTAATTTGTCCAAATCAATTTCTGTTCCTGTAGGAAGTATCTTTACGATTAAAAGTAGTTTTGCCAATTTCTAAGGTCCTGAAAAGCCACATGAATTGCATGAATATGCAGCTGCGGCTTCTCTACAACTTCCACATCTCCAGATTAATTCAGCATTACACTCTGGACAGTTAAATTTAACATTCTTGTCCCCTGGCATGATATGTCTATTACATCCATTACATATCGGTAGTGAAATACTTGAAGACATATTGAAATCCACTCTGTTAGGAATTTATATCTTCCTTGGAATCTTAGGCTTTATTTTGAACAAGTCTCTTAATTTCTCCTCCAATCAATGCTTGCATTGTATTGAAAGAACCCTTCATACCTAGTAATCTAAGAATTGAACTTGTATGAAAATCAAAATCTTCTTTGTTTGAAATATCTTCTTCAATCTCCGGTGTAATGGAATTAAATAATTTGTTTACTGTATTGTTATCCAATCTGGCGAGTATTTTTCTTGCAAGATTTTGTTTCTCAAATTCTTTTCCAAATTTCTTTCTCCATTGTTTCTCATAATTTATCAATAATGATGAATTACCCGTTTTCAATGCTTCTGAAATTGCTTTGCCAGCCATAATTCCTGCCATTCCACATGAAAAAATACCTCCGGCTGTTGTAGGTTTTGCTTGTCCTGCTGCATCACCTACAATTAGTGTATCATCTTCCACAAAATTCTTTATTGGTCCTTTTATCCAGATGGGTGCAAATATTTTTCTAATTGTTGAAAAATCACCTTTAGATTTTAGAAATTCGTCTATTCTGGCTTCAGTATTAATCCCTTTACCTGATACCCCAATTTTTCCTACTCCTTCTCCAGATGGAATAACCCATGCAAAAAATTCTGGATACTTCTCTTGATCAAAATATAGTTCTACCTGACCTTTCTTAATCCAGTCTGCATACACTTCATATTGTGCTGTTAGTAAAATTCCATCTCTGTCTTTATTGACTAATCTTGAAACTCCTCTACAATCTATAAAGAATTTACATTCTATGTCTCCATTTGATGTTTTTACTCCATTACTATTCTTCTTTAGAAAACTAGTCTTTACAGAAATTTTAGCACCGTTATCTCTTGCTTGTCTTGATGCCTGTTTATCTAATTCCCTTCTGTTTATAACAACTATTTGTTGTTTTTTTGAATTTATACTAATTTCTTTTCCTTCTGGAGAGAAGATCTTTGCACATTCTATTTCACTATCAAATGTTTTTGGTGATGGCTCTATACCTAATTCTTTTAATGCATTTTTACTAACTAATCCTCCACAATGTTCTGGACTTCCAACCTCAAACCCTTCTTCTAAAACCAAAACTGAATGACCATTTTTTGCAATCTCTCTAGCCGCTAGAAGTCCTGAAATACTTCCTCCTGCAACAACTGCATCATACATGCATATCTAGAAACTTTTTTGGTATTTGAATTGTAACGTTTATCATCAACTTGAATAATTATTTTGTATGGGTGATATCAAACAAGTTATTGCAGTTCGAACTGATCTTGGAATGGGAAAAGGTAAAATTGCAGCACAAGTAGGTCATGCATGTGTTCTAGGCGCAGAACATGTTCGAAAATCTCATCCTGAGTGGTTCCAGATTTGGTGGGTAGGACAAGAAAAAGTTGTTGTCAAAGTTGCAGGTATAAAAGAATTAGACGAAGTCAAAATGGGTGCAATAGAACTAGGTCTTCCATGGTCCGAAGTTACAGATGCAGGCCATACGCAAATTGCACCTGGAACAACAACTTGTATATCTGTTGGACCTGCTCCTGAAAACTTGATAGACAAAGTTACTGGAGATTTATCATTACTCTAAGAATGAGATATAACAAGCTCTAAGTTTAAAAAATTATGAAGCAAAAAACAAAAGGAATACTTGCATTCGCATTTTTGGGTGGTATTCTATTAACATCTACAATATTGTTTGCACTTCCACCACCACCAGCAACAATGACTCCAGAAGAACTCGCTATGGAGGAACAGGGATTTACAATTACAAAAACTCCTATGGATAATTTTCCTGATGATCAACGTGATACTTTTTGTGGAATCGGTGATCCAAAGTCTACATCATATGTAACAGAATTTGAGATTCCAACCGTATGTACTCAGCCACTTGCAATCAAAGTTGCTCCTGATGGAAATGTTTGGTTCGTTGAATCAAATGTTGGACAAATCGCAAAATTTGATCCTATATCTGAACAATTCACTGAATTTGAAAATGCCATATGGCCTGAAGGTTCAAGAACAATGTCTTGGGGCATGGATTATTCATCAGATGGTGCTATGTGGTATACTGATGGAAGTTTTGATACTATTTGGCGTTTTGACACAATCAATGAAGAATATACTCCAATACAATATCCTGTTTCTGAGGAAGGCTCGTTACCCCAAAAACTTGCTATTAGTGGTTCAAATATTATAGTAAATGATTTTACTGGACATAAAATTACCTTCTTCGATTTATCACAAAACACTGATGAAATCACATACTCTAGTATTGTAGCACCAATTCCAAATTCATTTACAGGTGATTTTGCAGTTGACTCAGAAAATAATTTATGGTATACTAACTGGGTTCCAGAACTTACTGGACTGCTATTAAAATTTAACATTGAAAAATACAAACAAGACTCATATCTGGCAAGTACTGGAATGGACATCTCTCTCGAAAATTATTTTGAGGTCTATGATTTCCCACAGGATCTTAATACTGCGAATGGATTGTCTATAGATGAAAATGATAATGTCTGGATTTTAGATACTTCTAGTAGTTTCTTTTTCAAATTTGATCCTACTGATCAAGAATTTACAAAATTTGTCACTTCGGTTCCTCAAAAATCCACCTTCGGAAATGCAACTGGAATAATAAAATCTCCAATTTCTAGACCTTACTGGTCTCAAACAGACATGAATGGAAACCTCTTCTTTAATGAACAAACCTCAAATCAACTTGCAGTTTTTGATATTGTTAATGAACAACTTGTAGAATACATGGTTCCATCTAAGAATCCTAATTGGGCTGACTGTCAAGATAAGTCTAATTCCAATTGTGGTGTTGCACAAATTTTTGGTTTTGATGTCACTGATGATAGCATTTGGTTTACTGAATGGGCAGAAAATAAAATTGGCGTTATTGACACCAAAAAACCTCTTCCATTTTCAGTAAAAACTGATACTAATTCAATCACTCTTAAAAAAGGTGAAACTAAAACTGTCTTTCTGAGTGTAACTTATTTATCAAATGTAACAGACATTAATTTCAATTCTGCTCACACTGCATCCACCGCTACTAAATCATCTGATCTTATAGTCTCACATACTCTAAATGACCCAACTGAAATCATTGTATCTGTATCGGCAAGTGAAATTGCATTATCTGGAGATTACAAATTACTCTTAGGAGTTTTCAATTCAGAAGTAAATGTTTCAAAATACATTAATGTCACCATTGAACCGTGATTCCACAAATTGATAAAGAGATTGGAATCTCTGTTTACACTACTGAATCTTCCTCTGTACACGGAAAAATCAAACAAAATGAAAATGATTTCTTGGTAAAGGAAGTTCTATCTGAAAAAGCCATTGATTCATTTGATAATTTAGATGGACATGCTGTTTACTTATTAAAAAAATCTGGGATCGATACCAATCATGCACTAATTGACATTGAGGAAAGATATGGACTTGTTTTAAAGGCTCTTGGCTTGAAAGATGCTCATGCACAAACAGAACAATACGTATACACATACAAAAAATTAGATTCACTAGCAGAAATTGAAGGAAAAAAATATTCTGCTAAAAGAATTGGGTTTGTGAAAAAACCAATATCAAAAAAAGATATGCTAGGAAATATTTTTGAAATTAAAGTATCAGATTTGAATGAACCATTGCCGTCATTTACTGATGATGAAAAAATTCTCAATTTTTTTGGCTATCAAAGATTTGGCTCAAAACGACCAATAACACATCTAGTTGGTAAATCAATCATCAAAGGCAATTATGAAGAGGCTCTTGATTATCTACTAAATTTTTCATCAAAATATGATTCAGAAAAAAATAATCAATTCAGAAAATTAATCTCTGAACGTAAATCTGAATCTGAAATAATTGAATTACTTCCATATTCAATGGACATTGAAAGAAATCTACTAAAACAACTCTCAAAAAATTTAGATCCTAAAAATGCGATTCGTTCAATTCCTTTATCATTACGTCGATTTTACATTCAAGCGTATCAGTCATTTTTGTTCAATAAAACATTGAGTCTTGCATATGAATTTGAAGAAGAACTATTTCTTTCAACAGTGGATGATGTTTGTTTTGATAAAAATTCCATACTTGGTAAGTTTGAAAATGATCCAAACCAAAGACTTGCTATCCCCTTAATTGGTCACTCCTATTACAAAAAATCTAGATTTGATTATTACATCAAAAAAATCCTTGATGATGAATTACTCACCCCAAAAGATTTCTTCATAAAAGATTTTCAAGAAATCTCTGTTGATGGAGGATTTCGTAATGCATCGATTAATTATCTTAATCTCAACATTAATGAAAATTTAATAAAATTTCAACTATCGCGTGGTTCATATGCTACAATTGTTCTAAGAGAAATTCTAAAACCTGAGAATCCTTTAGATTGTGGCTTTTAAAATTCTGAAAGCTTTTTTTATTGTTTATCATGAATTAGTATATGGAGAAAGCAACTTTTGCTGCAGGATGCTTTTGGCACGTTGAAGAAGTATTTTCTAAAACAAATGGCGTAAAATCAACGGCTGTAGGTTACACTGGTGGTCATACTGATAATCCTACATACGAAGATGTCTGTACCGATAAAACAGGTCATGCTGAAGCTATACAAGTTGAGTTTGATCCTGCTGAGATTTCATATTCTGATTTAGTAAAGGTATTTTTTGAAAACCATAATCCAACTACTCCCAATAGACAAGGTCCTGATATTGGCATTCAATACCGTTCTGCAATATTTTGTCATGATGCTGAACAAGAAAATACTGCAAAAGAAGTTAAAGAAAAATTAAACCCTTTTGCACAAAAGACATTTGGCAGTGACATTGTAACTGAGATAAAATCATCTTCAAAATTTTATCGTGCTGAAGAATATCATCAAAAATATTTTCAAAAAAATTCTTAAGTTATTTTCTTCTTTTCAATAATATATCCAATTAAGATTAAGACCACTCCTATCATACTGATAAATATCCCATAATCACTCCATTCTTCATTTTCATACATGAATGATGTTTCAGGTCCTACCATGCCTTGTCCTTGAAAACTGAATATTATTCCAAATATTATAAGAATTATTCCTGGAATTACAATTGATAATGACTTCACTATCTAATGCCTTTTCAATTAAAATAAAAATGCGATGTTTCATACACATTCTCATTTGTTAGGAAGAAATTGAAAAGAATTGATTCGTTAGGTAAATCAATTTTTACTCTGTTTTTTATCCAAATTCCAAAAGAATTTTTTATGTATAGTTGGAATAGCTCTGATGAAAATGTACCAAAATTATTCAAATATTCAAATTTGATTGTTTTCGGAAGTGCTGCAGGAATTGCATTGTTGATGGCATTTTTACTAAATACATATTATGCTGAATTAATTCTTGAACATCCATACATTATCAATATCTTATTTATTCCTGCATTTGGAATTGGATTTTTATATGGTTTAAGAATCTCTGAAAGGGCATTACAGCCATCTGAAACTAGAAGTGCACTAAAACGGAAAATTATGAAATTATTTCTTTTCTTTTTAGTGATTGGTGGTCTATTTAGCTCTGTAAATTTTGCATTACACGGTGGTGCAATGATGCCTGATTTGACTATGATGGATGATGGAATAATTCCTTGGGTTACTGATATGGTTACTGCAAACGGTGGTGCAACATTTTTGATTGTATCAAGTATTATAATTATGGCTGCAGCTACGAGACGAATTGTTGGATTAAATGGTGGGGTGATAGGAAAAATTATTACATTCTGTGGAACATTTGTTTTCTTTTCAATGATCAGTATGAGTTTAACACAAACTGATCCTTCTAACTCTCAAATCTATCTATACACTTGTTATCATGCTGGAATTATCGGTGGTGCAATGTATCAAATGAATCGGTTAACATCTAATCTTAACACTTGGGAAAACTACATGAATGAACAGTAATCATTCTACTGTTACAGTTCCAACCATCCAAGGATGAACAAGACAATAATATGCGAATTCACCTTTGTCTGAAAATTCATATTCAAATGTGGCTCCAGCCATAATCATTCCTGAATCAAAAGCTCCATCTGGTCCTCCATCTGGTGTTCCACTTGTTGCAAGATGTGCCGCATTATCAGTATTCTCCCAAATCACTGTAGTGCCAGTTGAAACTGTTAGTGCTGCAGGAATATAACATTCATTTGTTTCTTCACATCCTGGTGCACCTGATCCACTTGGAATTGAAACAATTTCTGCAGATACTTGTGGTGTTTCCATCACTGATTCTTCCATAATCATAGATTCTTCTTCTTCTGTTCCTTCTAATGTCATTCTAGGAATCTCATATAATGTATTTCCAGGTTTATCAAACATCTCACATCCATCCTGCATGTAATTTCCTGCTTTACACATTTCGAAGAATGCAGTCTTGTCTCTTTGCATTGAATCGGCAAAAAGAACATCTGGTCCAATTGCAAGCTGAACTAGTCCAATTGCTGCTAGAGATGCAGCAACTAGTATCATCGAATATCCAACTTTTCTATAATGATGTGGATTCTGCATTTCTGACATTTACTTTGAGGCAAAATTAGGCAAATTTAAAACTTGAGACTTCTTAATTTTGTAAGTGACAATTCAAATTCTCCATTATGAATTTCTTGGACCAATTAAGATCTCTGAATGGGGTCCTCCTATGGATAAAGTCGTCTACATAATATTTGGTCGTAATAAATCAGGTTTTATTCCGCTTTACGTAGATGAATCTGACAAAACTGATCAGAATGATTTTTTTACACAAAATGATAATTTCAAGTGCTGGGTTCAACATGCAGGTAATGAAGACCTACTTTATCTCTCAATTCTACCTCTATGGGAATCTGAAGAACGAGAAAGAAAAAGAATTGTAGACAAAATCATCTTAAAGTATCATCCATTATGCCAAATTGAATAATTATTTGGAATTAATCTTATCTTTAACATCAAATAATTGTATTGTAAGAAGATCAATTGCTTTTTTCAAGTGATCAAATTCATTAATTGAATGAATTTGTCCTTCAGTTAATTTTCTTAGAATCTTAACATTAGCTTTTGCTTCTTCACCCTTTGCATTAATTTCCAAAGCATTGATCTTTGCTAAAATATTCTCCAAATCTTTAATCATTTCTTCTTTTGGTGCATGTTTATCCATGAATCTAAGACCTTTTTTTACTATATATGGCTAGAGTTGTTCATCATCAATCTCTTCAAATGCGTCTAAAAATTGATTGCATGTACAATCTGGGATCTGACATGAACCTCTTCTTAACATTGACTCTGTTGAATTAGTGGTCTTATGAATCTCATCGGTATGATGACAACGTCTACAAATCATGATTGTAAAAAAATTATTGGTAATTTAAGGAATTAGAACTGCACGTGCCTCGATATCTGAATTCTTTAATTTCTCTAATACTTCATTTGCCTCTTCTAGTGGGAATGTCTCTGTAACAACACTGAAATCGTTTTTCTGTGCAATTTCAATTACTTTTTCCATGTCTTTCATGGAGCCAATCAATGTTCCTCTTACTGTCTTTTCTTCAAATGCCAAGAAATTTGGAATCTTTCCTACTGTGGCAATAACTATGGTTCCTCCTTTTTTTACTGATTTTATGGCTGTGTCTGTGACTAAATCTGACGGTGCAAAAACAATTGCTGCATCAAACATGCCATATTCATTTTTAACATTATTCAGAAATTCATCTTGAGATTCTGTAAACTGAAATACTTTTTGTGCACCAAGTTTTTCTGCAACATCGAGATGTTTCTTCTTTCTTGATACTCCTGTAACTTCACATCCTTCAACTTTAGCAAACTGTATTGCCATATGTCCCACTCCTCCAATTCCAAAAATTGCAATCTTTTTATTTTTTTGGGGTTCGGCTGCTTTCACTGCTTTGTATGCCGTAATTCCTGGACAAAATAATGGTGCTGCATATTCTGCTGACATACTATCTGGAACTCTGGTAATAAAATTCTCAGATGCATTAATGTATTCTGTATACCCTCCACGTAACGTCTCACCTGTTATCTCATTTGTTTCACAAAGGTATTCTTTACCATCGTTACAATATGTGCAATCCATACAGGATTTCAATAATGGTGTAATTCCAACTCTATCCCCCACCTTGAACTTTGTAACATCATCTCCAACCTCAACAATTTTTCCAACTACTTCGTGCCCTGGTACTGTTGGAAGTGTTGGAGGAATTCCAATTTCTTGCCAGTCTCCTTCTATTCCATGTAATTGGGAATGGCATACTCCACATGCTTCAATCTTGATTAACACTTCATCTGAATTACTAATCGAATGTCTTTCAATATTTGTTAATTGTAATGGTTTTTCTTCAATCTTTTTACATTCAGAAAGAACCATCGCACGCATTATTTCCACCATATTTTCATCTAATTTAGCGTACTATTATTTTTTAGTAAGATGTTATGAGAATGATTATGACTGAAATCTTAAAAAAAGATGATTTTAGACGTGTAGAACTATTGAATTTAATTACAAAAAAGGGATATTTGAAAAATCTTAGTCTTGATCAGCTTATACTTTTAGAAAAGTTACTAAAAAAGAAAGATTACAGTCATGAAAAAAAAGCAGATAAATCAAAGCAAAAGCTCCTTAAGCAAATTAATATAGAAATTTACAAGCGTCATGATACGGCAATCTGGAAAATCTAGATTACATACAAATAATCATACCTTGAATTATTATTGTGTCAAATAATCTATCCAAAGAAACAAGTCCATATCTTTTACAACATAAAGATAATCCTGTTGAATGGTCTTCCTGGAACGACGAATCATTAAAAAAGGCAAAAGACGAAAACAAGCCTATTTTCTTATCCATTGGGTACAGTTCCTGTCATTGGTGTCATGTTATGGCTCATGAGTCATTTGAAAATGATGATGTGGCAAAAATTATGAATGAAAATTTTGTTAACATCAAAGTAGATAGAGAAGAAAGACCTGATCTTGATGATATTTACCAAAAAATTTGTCAAATGTCAACCGGTCAAGGTGGTTGGCCATTAAGCGTATTTTTGACACCGGATCAAAAGCCTTTCTATGTTGGAACGTACTTTCCCGTACTTGATTCGTATGGCCGGCCTGGTTTTGGTAGTTTATGTAGGCAGCTTGCACAAGCTTGGAAAGAAAAACCAAAAGATGTTGGTAATTCTGCAGAACAATTCATGACAAATCTCACTAATCTGGAAAAAGTTTCCGAAGGTGGAATAATTGAAAAATCTATTCTAGATGAAGCAGCAGTTAATCTACTGCAAGTTGCCGATACAAATTTTGGCGGTTTTGGACAAGCACCAAAATTTCCAAATGCAGCGAATATTTCTTTTATGTTTAGATACTCAAAACTTTCAGGAATTAGTAAATTTCAAGACTTTGCACTGATGACATTAAAGAAAATGGCCAAAGGTGGAATCTTCGATCAAATTGGAGGTGGATTTCATAGATATTCCACTGATGCACGATGGCTTGTACCACATTTTGAAAAAATGCTGTATGATAATGCTCTTCTACCTCCTGTATACGCTGAAGCGTATCAAATTACCAAAGATCCTTTTTATCTTGATGTCGTTACAAAAACACTTGATTATGTTATGCGTGAAATGACCTCTTCATCTGGGTTATTCTATTCCGCACAAGATGCAGATACTAATGGAGATGAAGGTCAAACATATGTTTGGAAAAAACGTGAAATTGAAAATATCATAGGCGATGATTCTGAACTCTTTTGTATCTATTATGATGTTACAGATGGAGGAAATTTTGAGGGAAATACAATTTTGGCAAATAATATTAACATCTCATCTCTTGCATTCAAATTTAACAAAACTGAAGATAAAATTACAGAACTTTTGAAGCGCTCATCAAAAAAATTACTTGATGTGCGAAATGAACGTGATCAGCCTGGAATTGATGATAAGATAATCACATCATGGAATTCTATGATGATATCTGCATTTGTCAAAGGTTATAGAATTTCTGGAAATGAGAAATATCTTCAAGTTGCAACCAACGCGGCCAAATATTTTTCAGAACAATTCTCAAAGCATGGATTTATTCATAGAACTTTCAAAAATGACACTCCAAAACTCAATGGATATCTAGATGACTATGCATATCTTGTAAATTCTCTAGTTGATGTTTTTGAGATAACTTCTGACCCATATTTCTTAGAGATGGCTCAAAAAATTGCGAATTACATGATCGAGCATTTCTGGAATGTTACTGGAAAATCATTTTATTTTACATCTGATACTCATGAATCACTAATAATTCGCCCAAAAAATTATTATGATTTATCTGTACCCTCAGGAAATTCTGTTGCGTCAAATGCACTATTAAAATTACATCATCTAACACACAATGAAACATTCCTCAAAATATCGAAGCAAATACTAGAATCAAATGGAACCTCTGCGGCAGAAAATCCATTTGCTTTTGGATACTTGTTAAATGTAATGAATCTGTATCTAAACTCTCCAACAGAAATTACGATAATTAATTCTGAAAATTCCAACATTGTTGATTTCTTGTTTAAAAAATTTATTCCCGAAGGATTCATCATCTCAATTAATGATGAAAAAAATCTGAAATTATTATCAAAATATCCATTCTTTGAGGGAAAAGATTTTTCAAATAATACCAAAGTTACAATTTGTAAAAATTTCACATGCTCTATGCCACTATCTAAATTATCTGAAATAGAAGAAAATCTCTAAATCTTTCTTATATCTATTTTTAATATTTCTCCAACTTGTGGTCGTCCAAATCTCTCATATCTGTTTTTTGGCATCGTAATTGAGATATTCGTTTGTGCATAACTCTTCATTTTGATAGTTGGTTGTGCTTGAAGCATTGCTTCTAGTAATGGCATGACCTGTTCTTTTGTATCTTGATCGAGTTTCTTTGAAACATTCTCCATTATCAATTGTTTTTGTGACACAGGTTCTGTCTGCACATCTTCTGCTAATGTTATTTGAACTGCATGCCCATTATCAACAATCTGTTGAATTTTATATCCAATTTCATCTGACATGCTTGACTAGATTTACGTTTAGATTTATTCCTACCTATAGGTTATTCTTTTCATCAAGTGCACTAGTAATCTTCTCAATATTGTCTCTTATGAAATCATGAAATTCCTGGATATCATCTAATTTTACTTCTAATTGTTGATTTGAATATGTCTGTAAGAATGTTGAATAAATGGTTCCGACAATCACTCCAAATGCTATTTCCCTTTTGGATTTAGAAAATTCTCCATATTCGCTTGCAAACTGATTGTACGAATCAGCTTGGTCAATATAGTATTGGAGTAAATCTTCTAAAAATTTTTTATTCTCATCTGAAATTACCATTTTACATTCTTCCAATTATGTCTGTATAAGAATTATTGTCGAACAAGAATCTTTGAACATCTGGATATGGCATTTGTTATCCTTTCAGGGTTTCTGGAAAAAATCACATATGATGAAACCGAAATAATTAGTAAAGCCCCTGACCCTAATGGAAATTCTGGAACAGCTGCATATTCATCTGATTC
The DNA here is from genome assembly GCA_028242535.1 of Candidatus Nitrosopelagicus sp. Lineage (GTDB taxonomy): Archaea > Thermoproteota > Nitrososphaeria > Nitrososphaerales > Nitrosopumilaceae > Nitrosopelagicus. The sequence continues at coordinate 54,055 of JAOJYB010000006.1, forward strand.
TGCCACAATTGTATAATTTACTACTTCCATTGACTGACTCTTCTCATAAATTGGGATGACAAAGTGGCTTTCTTCACCAGATCTCAAAAAATCTGGCTGTGTTTGAATTTTTGAAATTGTTAACACATTTCCATCTCTGTCATATAATGTCGCAATCACATTAATCATGTTTGCAGTAATGTCTCCATTATTTTCCATGGTTCCTGAAATTACCACATTATTCAATTGGTCTCTTGTTAATTCTGATGATACTATCTCAATTACTTGACTTTTTGGGGCTGCAAGATTGTACTCAAACTTCAAGTCATAAACTAAATTTCTATCTAAAATCTTTTCACTAGTTATGATATCAAAACCTCCTTTCATTCCAGGCATTAGAACATTTGACATCATTTTACCATCAAATTTGTTTATCTCCTTTCCATTTCCATCAGTTAGTACAGCTAAAATCTTTATTTGATTTAATGGGGACTTTGAATTGTTTTGAATTTCTCCTACAATGTGTAGCAAACCATCATTTCCAATGTACGTCTGATCATTTTGAACCAGTATTTCACCAAATGCTGGTTGTATCATAAATAATAATGGAATTAGAAACAATAATTTTTTCATATTAACACTTTCTGTTTTTAAACTCTTAAAGATTTACTGTTCTATTCCTGCCTTTGCATCATTAAATGACTTTAATCCTGCCTGTTCTGCCTCAAATGACAACTGTGTATATTCCTGAGATCTTACTTGCTCTAAATCATCTCCATTCTTAATCCAGTTTAGTCTATGTTCATGTGACTCGATCTGATATTCTAATGAGAGTTTTAAGAGCTTCACAGACCTTGAAAATGCATCTGGTGGCTGTAACTCATCATATTTGTCTAATAACTTGTTAAATTCGTTAAGATGTGAATTTCCTATTCTGATCATCTCATCATCAGAAATGGCTCCCTCATTCCATCTTGCTATATTGGAAATAAATCTCCCTTGTTCATTTTGAACTTCTTCTTGTAGTGACTGAATTTCATTTCCAAATGCATATCCTCGGATTTTTGCCTGATCATCTGCATAAAAGTAGAAGACGGTAATTCCAACTAATACTAGTGCAATTGAAATTGTTAAAAATTTACTTGTGTTTTTCTTCTTTTTTTGTTTTTTTCTCAAAATTAATCGATATATTTTCCTGTTTCATCTGTTTTTAGTTCTATATTGAGTTCTGTTCCACTGATAAAAGATTCCCCTCGAACAGTTCTAATTCTTGCAATAACTAATTCATGTGGCCAAATCTCTACAACAATTTGTCCCACTTCAGGATTATCTGGAGCATCCACTATCTGAATATCTTCTTTTTTTACTCCATAATCTTGTAATTTCTTTATGCTATGTTCAACTAGAGGCTCTGGATCATTATGACTTAGTGCCCATACTATTCCAGAATATTCAATTTGTGGCAACATAATTTCACTTTCTTTTTTGTATAAGTGTCATTCGCCTTTAATTACATTTAGTGTCATTGTGCTTACTACTCTAGACAGCTGTCTAATTTTCAATGAAACTGTTTTTTCAAAATCTTCTTGTGTCTCTGCATGAATTTCAGCTATGATGTCGTATGCACCAAACGTAACATATGCATTTTTTATTTCATTTACCTGTTTTAATTCTTCTAAAATATACTCTTCAGCACCCAAATCACAATTTAATAAAACAAATCCGATATGCATTTTTTCTTACACTCTTCTAATCAATCCTTGTCTTTAAGTGTTAAATTACCATTTCTTGTTGGTATCGCGGTTTTGTCTTCTGTATGCTGGACGTGCACTACCTCTTCTCTTGTATTGATCTCTTGCAGGTCCATCTCTACTATGCCCGCCACCATAACTTGATCTTCCACCGCCACCATAACTTGATCTTCCACCGCCACCATAACTTGGTCTACGTCCGTATCCTGAACGCATTGGTTGTGCAATACGTCGTCCAACGTTTCGCTTTAGTGGATCTGGAATGTGAACTTCGATTCCCAACTTTTTATTCAAGTCAGTCAAATCTGATTTAATTTGTTTTTTAATAAATTTCCAATCTCCAATTGATGAATATGATACGAGTGTGATTGCTTTTCCTTTTGCTCCTGCTCTTGCTGTACGTCCAATTCTATGGAAATAAACCATATCTTGATTTGGAACATCATAGTTTACCACTAATCCTACTCTTGGAACATCTATTCCTCTTGCTGCAACATCTGTTGCGACCAATATGTCTGCTTGATTTTTTCTAAATTTCATCATTGAATATTCACGTTTATTTTGTGACATGTCTCCTTCTATTGCAACTACTTTGTATCTGGATTTTGTTAAATCTCTTGCAACATTTCTGGTTCGAATTTTTGTTGAACAAAATACTATGACCTGACCTTTGTTTTGATTAATGAAATCTGTTAGATACTTGTGTTTTTCTCTATCTTTGATTACTAAAAATGCCTGATCAATACCTTCTCCACTTAAATCATCTGAATCAATTAGAATATTTTTTGCATTGTTTAGATACTTCTCTGAAAGTCTAAGAATTTCAGGTGGCATTGTTGCTGACCATAATGATGTAATTCTATTTCCTGGAACCTTTTGTAAAACATATTCTATATCTTCTATGAATCCCATGTCCAGCATTACATCTGCTTCATCTAATACGACATGTTTGATATTATCAGTTCTTATCGAACCATTATCCAAATGATCAATCAATCTTCCAGGTGTTGCAACTACAATCTCTGGTTTTCTACGTAGTGCATCTAATTGAATTCCAATTCCTTGTCCTCCATAAACAGTTACTACTTTAATTTTAGTATATTTCCCAACTTTCTTTATCTCTTCGGTAATTTGCATGGCCAATTCTCTTGTTGGAGCTATGACTAATCCCTGAATTCCTCCTCCATGGATGATGTTTTGTAGCATTGGAATTCCAAATGCAGCAGTTTTTCCTGTTCCTGTATGTGCTTGACCAATTACATCATTTCCTTGTAAAAGTTCTGGTATTGATTGTGTTTGAATTGGAAAAGGTGTAGTAAAACCGAGCTCCCTGATGGATCTCATTATGTCTTCATTTATTTTTAATTCGTCAAATGTGTTCATTTTTTTTCTGTCTAAAGCAATGACAGAGAAAGCGAACCTAATCCATCATTATTTCTATTTTTACTCGATTCGATCGTCTAATAAACCCATGCTTAGAATTAATTGATTCCTATGGTGAATAGTGTATTTGTAAAATTTTGTAAAATTGTTTATAACCCATTTTTGCTTAACAGATTCATGGATGAGAAAAAGCAAAATGAACTGGACAAACAAGTTGAGGCTGAAAATTCTGATGTTTCATGCAGTTCATGTCCTATTGATTCTGTTGCCCAAAAAATTATGAGTCTTTTTAGGCGTAAATAATGCCTCTTTAGATACAATGCAAGGTTTTTTAATTAAATTTTTGTGCTAAACTTTATGGCAAACCCAAAGAAAATTGCAGTTGGTGTAGTTGCTGTAATTTTAGTTGCTGCAGTAACAATTTCATTCTCATCTTACATGTCTGATTTTGATAATGTTCAACGTTCATCACAGGATGAGGGTAAAACAATAACGTTAAGCGATATACCTGTATTAGGTTCTCAAACTGCAACTGTTACAATTATAGAGATTGGTGATTATCAATGTCCTGCATGTAAACTTTGGTTTGATAATACACGTCAAGATATAATTGAAAATTACATTGAGACTGGAAAAGCAAATTTGGTTTTCATAGATATGCCGTTTATAGGGGCTGATTCTATTTCTGCTGCAGAGGCAACTTATTGTGCAAATGATCAGGGAATGTATTGGGAATATCATGCTTCATTATATCAACTTCAACAACATGAGAATGATGGATGGGCAAATATTGATCGACTAACTGCAATTGCATTTAATCTTGGACTAGAAACTGAACAATTTAGTGAATGTATGAACTCAAAAAAATATTTTTCTCAAATTAGTTTTACCAAACAAAAAGCTAGTACTGATTTTGAGGCAAATAGCACTCCTACATTTATTATTGTTAATACATCTGGAACTGCTGAACGTATTGTTGGTCCACATCCATATTCTACATTTGAAAAAGCTTTAGATTCATTACTCTAAATTGAACAATACTTTTGGAACTGTCTACTCAAATCCTTCTTACATTCTAATTGCAATTGGAATATTTTTCCTATTATTTTTTCCACTAATTACAATTTCAGAATTTCTTTTTTTTGAACCATTTATAGCATTCTCAATCTATCCTGAAACAATTCTTAGTTTCTTACTCATTGTAATTCTGTCATTTTTTTCAGCATTGGCAGTATCTATGAATATCTACCGTGTAAAACTAATCAAAAAAACTAAAAAAATCGGTTCTAGCATTATTGGAACTATTATCGGAGCATCAGCTGGCGCTTGTTCATGTGGTCCGATAGCATTTTCAATTATTACTACATTTGGAACTGCTGGAAGTATTGCAAGCTCATTTCTAAGCGTCTATGAAATCCCCATAAGATTGACATCAATTGGAATTCTTGGAATAGTGATCTTTGTTACTACAAAGTCTCTTTCACGTGAGTGTAAAATAAATCCCTAATCTAGTTCAATTTTGTTAATGTAAAAAGACAATTTTTTACAACCCACTAAATTTACTTTAAAAATTGTAATTGATTAACATGTCACGATTCTTCATTCCAACTCGACCATCCAAACGAGCATATGATGCTGATGAATTAGATGAGACAGACAATCAATAATAGAAACCTCTCTCTATATTTTCAAAAATGAATTAGTTGGTACCTCAAAACCTGTAAATATTTCTGAGTGCAAAATTTTTGCCAAAACCTCAATACCTGTCACTACTCTAATACTTGGTTTACTGAAAAATGAATTTGCATCTACTGCAAAAACTCTTTTTTCTCTAACTGCTCTTAATTTGTTCCATCTTGAATTATCTTTAAGATATTTCTCATACTCTGAAACTGTTCTTTGAACATTAAAACCACATGGCATTAAAATCAGTACGTCAGGATCTGCATTTTCAATCTCTGTAATATCCATTTTTCTTGAATGTTCGCCAATTTTTGTTATCATGTTAATTCCTCCTGAGTATTCAATCATTTCTGGAACCCAATGACCTGCCGTAAAAAATGGTTTTATCCATTCTATTCCTAAAACTTTTGGCCTATTTGAAATCGGTACTTTTTTTATTTTATTAATTCGTATATTTAGTGAATTAACAATCTCTTTTCCTCTTTCCACCTCATCAATTTTCTCTGCAATATCCTTAACGCATTTTAAAATTTCTTGTATGTTATGAGGACTCATAGAATAAATTTCTGGTTTTTCTTCAAGAATATCCATTGCATTTTTTACTTGGTTAGTATATGCTGAACATACCTCACAAATTTCTTGCGAAATTATTAGATCTGGTTTTGCATTAGAAACATTTTCTGTTATTAGTTTGTAAATATCTTCTCCTCTTTCTGAAAGTTCACAAATTTTATCATCAATTTCTTTACTTGACATTTTCTCTGGCTCAAAAATACTTTCTATGACTCTTGGTTTATTTGATGCATCACTTGGATAATTACACTCGTGAGTTACACCAAATAACCTCTCTTGTGCACCTAATTCATAAATCAATTCTGTTGCACTTGGTAAAAATGAAACAATTCTTTTTACCTTCATCTGAAATTATTTAATTTCTAGTTCTCTTTAACTTTGTGTCAATTTTTTACTAGGTGAATTATTTATTATTCATACATTTCATAGAATTTCATGTCTAGTTCGGGCTCAGATATTCGAAAGGGAATTGAACAAAACTGGCATGAATATTTATCGAAATACGCTAATCTCTTTTCCTCAAATGAAATACATGGTTCTAGTCCTCCTTCTGTTTTTGTGGGCTCATATGGATATCCGAAAGTCGGTATTGGTCCTATGTTGCCTCCTATTCATGGTGATACTTCACTTTTGGATGCACCTGAAAGATGGCTTGGAAAAAGTCTTGAAGAAATTGTAAATTACCGACTAAATCTTGTACGCGGAATACAAAAAACAGGAATCGAAGAAACTAGTGGACGTTTTATTGAGAGTCTTCATGAATTGGCGATGTCATCTGGCACTATTGATTCTGAAATAAAATTTCTAAAAAATCCTGCACCACTTCCTTCTATAGATGGTCAAAATCCTCCTTTTGGTCCAATTGGTGAAATCAAAAGTGCAAAATTTTCTCCAAATTCATCAATCAAACCAATAGAAAATGCATACTATGACACTGATCTAAAATCTGAAGATGCAGTAATGAAACTTTACAATTCTGGAATTGAAATATCAAAAATCCAAAAATGTTTCAGCATTGGAATGTTTGGCAAAAATAGAAAATTGGTACCAACAAAATGGAGTATCACTGCAACAGATCAAATAATCTCTAATAATTTAATGCATGATATACTTGAATTTGATATTATTGACCGATACAATATTTTCCACTTTGATCATCTTGGAAATTTATTTTCAATTGTATTATTTCCTCATAGATGGCTTTTTGAAATGCAAGAAGCATGGCATGATAAAAATTCTATTGGATTTGGAAGTGATCATGAAACTGCTAAATGTATCAATTATTCACCATCAATTGCAGGTGCATACTTTGCAGGAAAATTGGCAGTGACAGAATACTTACAAAAAATCAAAAAACAATCTGGTGTTATGATATTTAGAGAAATTCAACCCGAATATGCAGTTCCTGTTGGGGTTTGGCAGGTACGTGAGGGAATTCGAGAAGCAATGAAAAAACATCCTCAAGAAGCCAATTCACTAAATGAGGCAATTGATCTTGCAACAAAACGAATGAGTATTAGTAAAAATGAATGGCTTGTTCATGGTAATATGCTAAAACTTGTAGAGCAAACTAGCATGTCTGATTTTTTCTAATATTTGCATATTTATTGAGAGTCTCAAAAAGATACTCAATGGAAAACAAAAGTGTGATTATAGCAATTCTTCTTGTTTTATCTCCAATCCTCTTTACAATGGCTATATATCCAGATAGCTTCAGTCTAAGCTGGAATCAGGGTCGAGGCGGATTCCTTTTTGCAGCAGCATTCATTGCAGCTGAATTAATTGGATTAAAATTTGTAATTCCAAAAAAGCGTTTTTTCTATTGTCTCCCGTTAATAGGACTCACTGTGACATACTTTGTATCTCTTCAATTTGGTGTTAGAGATTACATTATGAGTTTAGTTGATGTTTTTGGAGTTTTAGAATATTCATGGGAATGGCTATTTGATTTCACAGTAATGGCAATATTTGTTACTGCATCCCTTGCAATTTTGTTTGGACGAAAATGGATCAGGATTGGACCTGCTGGTCCCATCTTCTTAGCTGGAAATGCAATAATCTTGGCATTAGACTCTTTCTTTCCTTATGATACACTTGGACCATTACAATACATAGTGCCTTACTTTGTTCAAGCAAATGTTTGGGTCATAACTGCACTTGATCTTGGTGTTGCAACTGCACGTGATAATCTAATGTTCCTTAATGGTGATTTTGGTCCATTTGCATTACAAGTCTTTTGGCCCTCTGCTGGAGTTCATAGCATAATCATCTATTCACTTGTCATGATGGCATTTCTCATAAAAATGAGAATTCCACGAAACCGAAAAATCATATATTTTATTTTAGGAATTCTTGGAACCATATTTGTAAATTTGATTAGAATCTTTTCGTTATCTGTTTACGCATTAAAAGTGACTACAGATCCTGAAGCATGGGAAGAATTTCATTCTGTAGCAGGTGAAATAATGTTTCTTCCGTGGCTATTCGTCTTTTTACTGATTGTAACAGTAATTGAAACAAAACGACTCAAGAGAATAGAATCAGAAAAAACATCTAAAAATAATTTGTAATGTTACTTTGACCCTCTACATCTGAAAACTCTGAAATTCTAACTCCAATTCTTCTAATCAACATTTCTTGCTCTACCAATGCTTCTTCTAGTAGTTGATTAACAACTTTTTTTAATTCCATAATATTATTTCCTGGATTTCTTAACATTCTTGATTTAGTCTTTGTGGATAAATCTTCATTTACAAACTGAATTCCAATTGAGCGATACATTTTGTTATTTTCAATTGCAATTCTATTCACTTGCACACATAATTCTTCTATATTCTCACGTAGAAATTCAAGTTCTTTAGAATTTTTCTTTAATGTAGTAATCTTACTAAACTGAATTGTAGGTGCTCTTGGTTTAACTACTTCTACATCAGTACCTCTTGCGGAATTGAAAATATATCCTCCAGTTTTTCTTCCAAACATTTTGTTTAAATCAAAAACATCAATTTCTCTTAGATCATCTATCGTATTCACACCAATTTGAGCAAAAACATCTTCTGTTTTTTTACCTATACCTGGAATTTCTCTTATTTTTAATGGTGACAAAAACTCATAAACTTGTTCTGGTTTTACAATTGTTATTCCATCTGGTTTTTTATAATCTGAGGCAATCTTTGAAAGTAGTTTGTTCGGTGTGATTCCTATAGAACATGTGAGTTTCAGATTGTTTCTTATCTCATTTTTTAATTGCTGTGCTAAATGTTCTGCATTATGAAAGTCACTCTCAGTTTTTTTTGTAACATCAAGATATGCTTCATCTTTACCAACATATTCAAATACATCAGCATATTTTTCAATTATTCCCATTGCCTTTGATGATACTTCTGAATAATAATCAAAATCAGCTGGCAAAAACACTGAATCTTGTTCTTTTAATTTATTTTTTGCAAGCATAATTGGTATTCCTGATCTCACACCAAAATTTCTTGCATTATAATTTGCAGTAGCTATGGCTCCGCTGTCTCCTCCCCTATCCGAAAATATACAAACTGCAACACATTTTCCTTTTATTTTTGAATCTCTAATCTCTTCACACTGTGCATAAAAATAGTCAAAATCAACATGAAATACAATTCTTTTTTCCATATTGTATTTTAAAACTCAATTCTTATTACAATTACGTAATTTTATATCTGATTCGGAATCATTCATCTAGTAATGGATTCAGCAATTGAAGTAAATGATGAAGGTGTGAAGATAAATCCTGAAATTATGGAAAATGAAAAATTCTATCACTGTATTTTCAACGATAAAGTAATTTTGGTTTTTAAGGATCACCAGGAATTTTTAAACTGTTTTGAAATTGAAGAAAAGGAAATAGTAGAAAAAATTAAATCGTCAAATGACGTGGACGTTAATTCCATACTTGAATCTTATATAGAAAAAGAGAAGCTTAAAAAACAATAAACTTGTCTTACTGTATTAATGAGTTCAAATT
>JAOJYB010000007.1 GCA_028242535.1 Candidatus Nitrosopelagicus sp.
TCAATTCCATTCTTTACAATGACTATTTTTGATTCATCACAAAAATTTAGAAAAATTTTTTTTTCATATTCATTTGCAACTATGATCTTTGTTGAATTATTAATAACAAATTTGATCAGTGGGCTCTGTATTTGAATCAAAATTCGTTTTATTAAAGAGGATTTTTTGAGATCAGGGTGAGTAGTTAAACCTCCTTGATCAGAGATTACTAAAGGTATTTTTTTTCTTTTAGATACTAATGTTGCAATAAATGCTTGAAAGCTTCGTACACCAATTGCATGGATAATATCAAAATCATCATTCATCATTTGTTTATACATACCTGGATTAACAAAGAAAAGAAATGTTGAAAACCATACATTAGTTCGTTTAATTAAATAATTTTCAATTTTTTCTTGTGTAGGTAATTTTTTATTAAATGTTGAAGCATTGTTGGCAAAATCAAGATTAGTAGTATAGATTGTTATTTCATGTCCAATGTTTGAGAGATATTTTGCAATATGAATACTAAGGAATAGAATTCCTCCAAATTGGGTTGCAGGTAAAGATGCAGGACAAACCAGAGCTATTTTCATGCTTAATTATTTTTATGAGATTTCTCTAGTTAAAATCATTAATATCAATTCATAATTGACAAACAAGTTATTAGTAGTTATGAACTAATATATGAAAATTCTAGAAAAGACAATATGAGTAGATTTTCCATAATTCTCCAAATTCTAAAAAATGCCATGTTTAAACCACAACTTTTACAAGAATTATCTAAGGAAAGAGCTGAAATAAAGGATGATGAAAAATTTAGAACTCATGAATACTCTTACAATTTTAATTCGATAAGTGATTTTTTTAAGAAAAAATTCCCGGATGTAGAAATAAATGAGTTTGAACAAGAATTAGATGAATTAAATGAACATGTGGATAATTTTTTTAAGAGTTTACAGACAAAAAAATATCCATCAAAAGATAAACCATATCCTATAGATTATTCAATAAATTCAGATTCTAGAAAATTTTTGTATATTTTATGTCGAATATTAAAGCCAAAAAATGTGATAGAGACGGGAGTAGCCTATGGATTAAGTAGCAGCTATATTCTCAAAGCACTAGATAAAAATCAATCTGGAACTTTACATTCTATAGATTCAATTTTCAGGCCATGGCAAAGTGAGAATATGATTGGTGCTGCAATACCAGAAAATTTAAGACATAGATGGAATTTTAATCTGGGTAAGTCTACTGAAAAATTACAACAGGTTTTTGAGGAATTAAATGGTGTTGATATTTTTATTCACGATAGTTTGCATACATACAAAAATATGATATTTGAATTTGAATGCGCAGAAAAAAATCTTAATGAAAATGGAATAATAATTTCAGATGATGTTTTAGATAATGATGCATTTTTTAATTTTTCAAATAGAGACAATTTAGATAGTTATTTGATTAAAGTGAATGATGATTTAGGATTAGGATTAATAATTAAGAATTAGATCTAATTGCATATAAAAATCCAATATCTTTGAATAATGTTTTTGTCTCAAGAGTATAATTTTGAGATTTTAGTATAGAAATTAGTTCATCTAATAGTTCAGGATTAGTATCAGCCATGTGATATTCAATTATCATTTTTTTGATTTTTTTGAAATAATGTGCTGGAAGATTTTTTATAATTTCATACTCTGAACCTTCACAATCTAATTTAAGAAAATCACAATATTCGATATTATTATTATCAAAAATTTGTTGCAAAGAAATTGAATTTACAGTTACACTTTTAGATGATTTTGAGAACATGCTATGCCCAGCATCATCTTGATTTAGGTATAGTTTTACAGATGAATTTGAATTAGATACTGCCAAATTGAAGATTTTGATATTGTCAAGATTGTTTAAGTTGATATTTTGAGATAACAAATCAAAGTTTTCAAGCATTGGTTCAAATGTAAAAATTTGACCATTTTTACAAAATTGAGATGCATAGAGAGAAAATAGTCCGATGTGACCACCGACATCTATTATTACATCACCTTCATTGATTTCAAAATTTTTTCTTTTGTATTCACCAATCAACCAAACATGTGTTAATGCCATCAGATCAGTAGAATTTTTTCTAAGCTTTATCTTTAACCCAGAATTAGTTTCAAAAATAGGAAATTTGATATTTGTTAGTCCATAATAGATTTTTGGATATATATACCAATTTTTGAAGATTTTACGTGAATTAAGAAATATCTGTAATTTTGAGAAAAGTGTACACATTATATCAAAATGATATATCCACTGAAATATATTTTCGTAGGAATGTGTGAATGAACTTTTAACTTACTAAATTTTGAAAAGTTTGTTGAGATTATTAATAACAGGTGGACTTGGCTTCATAGGCAGTCATCTTGTGGATAATTTATCAAAGAAAAATAATGAAATTTTAATTCTTACAAAGACACTTTCAAAAAAATCCAATCTTCAGAATCAAAGAAAAAATGTAAAAATAAAGAAAATCAATATGACTGATTTTCCAAGAGTTGGAAAAATTATAGAGAGCTATAAACCGAATATAATTATTCATTTAGCTGGTAATACATCGCATTCCATATCATTTGAAAAACCTATGGAAGATGTGGATTCAAATACAAAGAGTACATTGTTTATGCTAGAAAAAATTCGAAAATTAAAATTATCCTGTAAGTTTATTCTGGGTAGTACATTTATTGTGATTGGAAAACCAAAAAAACTTCCTGTTAATGAAAATACCCCATGTAATCCAACTACAATATATGGAACAAACAGATTAGCAAGTGAACATCTTTGTAAAATTTATCACCAAGTTTATGATATAGATACAAACATTTTTCGAATTACAAATTCATATGGTCCACGAGAACAAACTAAACCAAATAAAAATGCCGTAAATTTTCTAATTCATCAAGCGTCAAAAAATAATCAGGTGACTATTTTTAATAAAGGAGAATTTTTTAGAGATTTAATATTTGTTGATGATGTAATTAGTGGAATAATCACAATTTTAAAGAAAGGTAAACCGGGAGAGCTTTACTGGATTTCATCAGGTAAAAAAATATGGTTTAAGAGGTTTGGAAAAATTTTAGAGAATATGACGAATTGTAAAATATCATTTCCACCTACCCCAAGTTATACAAAAAAAGTTGATGTCGGTAATTTTGTTGTTGATAATAAAAAACTTAGAAAATTAGGGTGGAAAGTCAATAATTCAATTGAAGAAGGTGTCTCAAAAACACTGGACTATTTTAAAAATCAAAAAGATTAGTTTTTGAGATAATTTTCAAAAGATGTGAATTCATGTAATGAAAGTAATTTTTCCATTTTATCATATGCAGTATCAATATTATGATAAGTTATGAAATTGTCTTTAGTAGAGAGTTTTATTTTTGGCATATATTTTGGAGTTAGTTCCCATGAATGTATGTAGAATACACCAGGGATTCCATTCTTTTCATATTGTTTGAAACCATTTTTTATTAGCTTAAACGGTAGAGTTCTCAAATAGAATCCACCTCCAACTGGAATGGTTTTTCCGAGTATTTTACTAACCATAATTGGGAATTCAATTATTTTTCCATTGTCAGAATTATTTTCTAAAGATGTGCTAGTAATTTTATATGGTGTTTTTTGTGCATGAGGGAGTCCATAAAGATTTGTTTTTGCAGGCATAACACTACTATCATATACATAATTATTTTTTTCAAGTAGATCTATTGCCCAAGAACTAGTTTTGTTAAGTGAGAAACTTGGAGCACGGAATCCTTTTGATTTTCCTTCTGTCAATAAATCAAATTTTTTTAATTCATTTTCAAAGCAATTTTTAAAATTTGGAGCATCTAATCTAGTATGATTCATGGTATGAAAAGCAATTTCATGGTTACCGTCAAGAATTAAATCAAGTAAGTCTGGTTTAAATTCTAAAAGTTCACCTACAACAAAGAAAGTTGCATTAGTTTCTTTTTTTCGTAACAAATCTAGAATTTCATGAATTCCATCTATTACTTGTGGATGTTTTTTTTCATTTGTTATGTATTTTTGAATTAATTCAGGATGAAACCAATCTTCAAAATCAATTCCTAAGATATTCATATCAATAACTAATGATCAATTTTTTTTATAACTCTAGCAGGATTACCAACGACAACACAATAATCAGGAATATCCTGAGTGACAACACTACCAGATGAAATTATTGAATTTGTACCAATAGTAACACCTAATGTGATAATAGCTCCAGGGTTAATTACTGCACCAGATTTGATGTGAATTTTGCCAGTTTTTCTTGGATAATCACCTTGTTTTAAAAATAAATTTGCAGTAGGATTATTGTGTGCAAATAACATAGAAAACGAACCCAACGTCACATTATTTTCAATAGTTACCAATTCAGGATACATTAAATCTATTAATGCATAAGGATTTAGATGACAATTTTCCCCAATTTTTACTCCTCTTAATCTTTGCATCTTCACAGCAAATCCTGAATGTGTTGAATGAAATGCCAAAGTATGATGTAACCAGGATCTCATATAATTAATTCTCAGTTTTAATTTTCCAGTTATTCCAGAATATCCATAATATTCCAGCAACTCTTTTTCATTAATTTTAAAGGTGTCTTTAGATAATTCTTCGAAATTACTCACACCGGAGTGAATTTCTTAATCTATCTAAAGATTTCTAACAAAATACATGAGTAACTTTGTGTGATAAATTCTAAATTCAAGAAGGTTTTTGTAGTAATAACTTGAAAAATGAAGAGAGTTTAGCCTATTTTCTAAACGAATCTAAGACCATAAAAATAGATGAATTAGGGAAGAAAATTCGAATAGCAATTTTAGGTAGTTTTACAATAAATGGAGTAGAAGAGACTCTTCGAGTAAAATGTAGCCAAAACAACATAGACTGCAGAAGCTTTGTCGGAGAATACAATCAATATAATCAAGAAATTTTAAGAGAAAATTCTGAATTATACAAATTTAATCCAGAATTAACATTTTTAATTCTAGACGTAAGACATATTCTAGGAGAATTATTTTTTTATCCATATTCATTAAATGATTTAGAAAAGAAAGAATTTTCTGAGAATAAGATTCAAGAGATTATGAATTTACTCAAAACTATAAGAAAAAATTCAAAATCACAAGTAATTCTTACAGAATTACAAGTTCCAACATACTCACCTTATGGAATTAACGAACAAAAGGAAGAGTTTGGAATTAAGCAGATGGTTATAGAAATTAATAAAAAAATCAAACACGAAATAAAAAATGATAATTTTATATCAATTTTAGAGTTTAATGAATTTGTACAAAAATATGGTGAACAGAATATTTTTAATTATAAAGAATATTTTTCTGGAGATATGAAAATTTCAATTGAGTATATTCCAAAATTTTGTAATGAGTTGATGAGATTTGTAATTGCATATACAGGAATTACTAAGAAATGTATTGTTTTAGATCTTGACAATACATTATGGGGAGGAGTTATTGGAGAAGATGGTTTTGACAATATACAATTGGGTGAAAACCCTGTAGGTCGTTCATTTGTAGAATTTCAAAAAAGATTACTTGCGTTAAACCAAAGAGGAATTATTTTAGCAATTAATAGCAAAAATAATTTTGATGATGCAATGGAAGTTATTAGAAAACATCCCAATATGGTTTTAAGAGAAGATAATTTTAGTTGCGTCAGAATTAATTGGCAAGATAAAGTTTCAAATTTGTATGAGATTTCAAAGGAATTGAATATAGGTTTAGATAGTTTAGTATTTTTTGATGATGATCCAGTAAATAGAGAATTTGTAAAACATGAATTAAAACAAGTTTTAGTGGTTGATTTACCAACAGATTCATCACAATATTGCAATATATTGACCAACATGAAAAATTTTGAATTATTAAAAATTACAGATGAGGATATTAAACGAAAAGAGATGTATTTAGAGCAGCGAAAGAGAATTGAGTTCAAGAATGAGGTAAGTAATCTTGATGAATTTCTTAAACAAATGGATATTAAAATTAAAATTAAAAAGGCAGATAATTTTGTAATTCCAAGAATTTCTCAATTGACATTAAAAACAAATCAGTTCAATCTAACTACAAAACGTTATCAACACGAAGAAATATCATCTTTTTCAAATGATAAAAACAAGATAGTTGAGGGTATTGAAGTTAGTGATAAGTTTGGAAATAATGGAATTACAGGTGTATACATAATTGAAAAAACAGATTCTGAGTGGATTATCGATACATTCCTTTTAAGCTGTAGAGTGATGGGACGTGGAGTAGAAGATATCATGTTAGGACAGATAATTGAAAGAGCTAAGCAGGAGAATGTTAAAAAAATAAAAGGCAAGTTTATTCCAACAGCAAAAAATAAACCTGCTGAGAATTTCTATAAAGAGTTTAATTTTAGAAAGGAAGGAGATTTTTGGGTTTTCAATACAGAACAAGAAACAAAAAAGGTAGAACATATCAAAGTGATAGAGAATGAGTGAAAAGTTATATCAAATAATTTCAGAGGTTTTTAATATTGAGATTGGCAAAATAGATGAAACTACTAGTCCTGAGAGTTTAGAGCAGTGGGATTCTTTTAATTTTTATGTTCTATTAAATGAAATTGAAAAAGAATTCAACATTAAATTTGATATAGATGAAACATTGGAAATTAAAAAAATTGGAGATTTCAAAGTACTACTACAAAAAAGAGGGATAGAGTGGAAATAGATGAGACTTCATCATATAGGGATTGTTGTTAAAAATATCCAGGAATCACTTGGAGAAATATCAAAATATATTAAATTTGAAGAAACTACAATTCCAACATTAGTTGAATCACAAAAGGTCAATGTATGTTTTTTAAAAACAAACGATATTTATCTAGAATTAATTGAGCCTGTAGGAAAGGATTCACCTGTAGAAAAATTTTCAGATTCAGGTGGAGGTTTTCACCATTTATGTTTTGAAGTAAAAGACATACATAAAGAAATAGAAAAGATGAGGAAACAAGGAGCAAGAATCATTGTTGAACCAGTAAAAGGTTTTGAAGGAAGAATAACTGCATTCGTTTTACTTAATATGAAAAGTACAAAAATTAATTTAATTGAATTTGCTGAAGAAAGAAAATGAATGAATTGGATGGTGTGGGAATAGGAATAGATCTGGTGGAAATTAATAGGTTCAAAGAGCTGCCTTATTCTACAAATAAATCATTTTACAAAAAAATTTTTTCAGAAGAGGAGATAGATTACTGTTTAAAATTTAGTGATTCTTACAGACATTTTGCAGGGAAGTTTGCACTTAAAGAAGCATTGATAAAATCTATCAAGAAAAGAATTGGATTTTCGGATATTTTAACATCACATTTGGACTTGAAACCAGAAATAAAAATCGAAAGAAATTATGGAGAATATAATTTTCGTGCATCATTATCTCATGAAACAGATTTTGCGATAGCCATAGTTTTATCTAGAAAAATTATATAATTTGACTTAAAATATAAAAAATAGATTATATCTCAACATGAGAAGTAGATAATACACATTTTTTACATACAGGATGCTTCCAAAATTCTCCTTTTTTATGAATATCTCTAAAAAATTCCATTTCTTTACTTTTCCAAGTTTCTTCTATTGTTTTTATTATTAATTTTGACTTTAATGACTTATCTAGTAACCCTATATTATCGACATTAGAAAATTCTACTCCAGTCTTAGTTTTTAATTGTGAAACAGGTATCTCTGCTCCAAAGAATGTACAACATGGTAAAACACTCCCATCATATCTTAAAGTTAGATGTTGGAAAGGCTGAGCACATCGAAAATTTGAGTCTAATCCTTTTTTCTTTAATTCTTCATCTGATAATTTACCATATCCATTCATCATTCCAACAAGATCTTGTATTCCTATAGAGTCTGCTTTATCTTCCCAAAATTTTACAAAATCATCTAACTCATGTTGATTAGTTTCATTTTTAACAAAATTAACTCTTAATGTTGGCAATGCATCTCCTAATTCATTTCGAATTTCAATAAATCTCAAAACTTTTTTAATTACATCATCAAAATTTCCACCAGTTCTAATTTTTTCATATGTTTCTTTTGTAAATGCATCAAGAGAAACTTGTAGTCTAAATAATCCAGAATTTATTAAATCTCTAGCAACATCATCTGTTAACAACGAACCATTTGTGCTAAAATAGATATCAAGAATTCCTGCATCTCTTGCATATTTAATAAATTTAATAATATCTTTTCGTATCAATGGTTCATTGATATAATTCAATCTTATTGATTTGAGACCTTTTGATATACCTTCATCAATTACTTCTTTAAAGACTTCAAAATCAAACCATGTTTTCTGTCCTTTATTCTCAGTAGATTCTGCATTCCATGTACACATAGGACAAGTAAAATTACATGAATAATTTAATTCGAAATCAATTTGTATTGGAAAATTTGTTACTTCTTCTAGCGCGGTAGCTTTTGCCCATTGATCTCTATATTCATCATATTTTTGAGCATCTACAGAATTTCGTATTAATTCACTAGAATTGACCCTAGTTTTCACAGTAGTGACTTCTGTTTTTTCCAATATACTGTATTAATTTTATTGTGTTATAAAAATTAGATTAATGAATTATCAATCTGCATAACTTTGATAGAGATTTAAGTATAAAATTAAAAGGGATTTTGTTTTTTAGATTTGTCCCAGTAGGTAAAATTACTTCATTTTTAAAATTTAAAATTATTATTTTATCATTAACAGTTCTTTTTTGTTGAATTTCTATATATCGAGAATGAATTTTTCTAAAATTTTTTAATATGTTTAAGGAAGCCTTAATTTTTTCAGTGAATATGCCATTCTTCAAATAAAAAAAACTAACAGCAATATCTACCAGTATTAATGAAGGTAAAAATTTTAAAATAGTACTTCGTGAATAATGTGTAAACAAACAGTACAATCTATTTCGTTCTAATAAAAAGAATTTAAAATTACTCCACTTGAAACTAAATCCTTCAGAAGGATGGAATACTATTGAGGTTGGAACATAGTATGAACGAATACCTTGCATTCTAGCTCTCCAACAAATATCTAAATCATCATGATAAGCAAAAAGAAATGAATCAAAAAGATCTAATTCTGTAAGAATTTTTTTTGATGTAAACAAACAGGTTCCAGACGCATAATCAATTATTTCTATTTTATTAAATTGATTTTCATCCTTATCACCTTTATTTCTGGAATACCCAAAACCAAATAATTGAATCATATTTCCGGTGCTTTGTATAATTGATTCATTATCAATAGTTAGAAACTTTGGCTGATAAATTCCATCACCAAATTTTTGATATCCAAGAAGTAATTCATCTATCCAATTTGGATCAACAATTGTATCGGGATTTAGAATTATTACAAATTTACCTTTAGAACTTCTAATTCCAACATTATTTCCTTCGCAATAACCTAGATTTTTTTCATTTTCTATAAGATTGATTGATGGAAATTTTTCTTTACATTCAACATGACTTTGAACCTTTGAGTTATTATCAACAACAATAATTTCATAATTTTTATAATTACTTTGACATATAGAATTTATACATTCTTCAAGTAATTTACCTGCATTGTAATTTAAGATAATTATACTTACTAAAGGATGTTCAACATTTTGTTCCAATTTGATAAATCCTTAATGAGGTATAATATATTGAAGACGCATAAAACATACTAGCAATAATGTTAAATTATTAATTATAACATATTATGTCGTATTATAGTTGATATAATGTATGGCAAATAAAACAAGAAAAATTGTTTATAATTCAAGGAGCATAGGTGGAATTTTGAGTAAATTTGCAACTAATTTTCAATTCAAACTTTTGTATTTTTACAAAGATAAAAAAATTGTAGACTTGATCAAACAAATAAAAAAAGAAGTAGATTTTGCATTTTATCCGTATGAAGCTTTCATGATTTATTCAATTGTTAATACGCAAACAACCATGGAAGGTAATTTGGCAGAAGTAGGTGTTTACCAAGGGGGCTCAGCAAAATTAATTTGTGAAGCAAAAAAGGAGAAAAATTTGTATCTGTTTGATACATTCATAGGACTTCCAGAAGTAACAAATGATGACACACATTTTGGTGAAAAACATTGGCATGATAATGAATTTAATAATACAAGTGTAGAATCTGTTAAGAAACTTTTAAGCAAATATGAAAATGTTCATGTCATAAAAGGAGAGTTTCCTGAATCAGGAAAAGAAATAATTGAGAAAAGTTTTTGTTTTGTACATCTAGATGTTGATTTGTACAAGAGTACAATTGATGCACTAAAATTTTTCTTTCCAAAAATGGTTCAAGGTGGAATAATTTTAATACATGATTTTCATTCAGATGGAATTCAAAAAGCATTTGAAGAATTTAAAAATGAAAACCAAATACAACTAATAGAATTAACTGGATCACAAGCTATGATAATAAAAAATTAGATTAAAGGTATATTTTTGTTCCTTCACCAAGCAAAAAGATCTTTTCATCAGTTGACTTATCAGATTGGATAATTTTTGAATTGTTTGAGATTATACTATCACGAATTTTTGATATAGAATCTATTTCACAATTTTCCATAATAATTGAATTTTCAATATTTCCTTGATTAATTATAGAGTTGTTACCTATGCTAGTGTTAGGTCCAATAATAACTCCTGAATTAATTTTACAATTTTCGCCAATTATTACAGGTCCTTGAATAGTTACATTTTGATCTATAACAGAATTTTTTCCAGATAACACTTTACCAGAAATTTTACTATTTTCGTGTTTTTTACCATAGAAATATTCAGGTATATTTTTAATTATTTCTCCATTAGCGTGTATAATATCATGTGGAGTGCCAGTATCCTTCCAATAATCAGTTATTATTTCAAAACTTAGATTATCATTTTGATTCAACAATATATCCAATGCATCAGTAATTTCTAATTCATTTCGCCATGATGGTTTAAGATTTTCTATTATTGAGAATATTTTTGGTGTTAGCAAATAGATTCCAGTAACTGCAAGGTTTGATTTTGGTTTTTTTGGTTTTTCAGTAATTTTCGTAATTTTTTTATTTTCTACATCTGCAATGCCAAAACTTGAAGGATTATCAACCTCACAAAGTAACAATGTTGCATCAAAATTTGATTTTTGAAAATTTTCTACAAAGTCTGAAATTGAACGTTGAATAATATTATCACCAAGAAAGACCAAAAATTTTTCATTATTGATAAAATTCTTACACAAATTTATAGCATGTGCAATTCCTTTTGGTTCATCTTGTTCAATATACGTAATATTTATTCCAAATTTTTCTCCATTTCCATAATATTCCTTAACTTTGTTAGAACCTAAACCACCAATAATTATAGCTATATCAGTAATTCCAGTTTCTCGTATGGACTCTATACAATATTCGGACATAGGTTTGTTAGCTATTGGTAGAAGCTGTTTTGGTCCAGTATGAGTTAAAGGTCTTAATCTTGTACCGTGACCACCGTGAAGAATTATTCCTTTCATTTTCTATAATACCATAATTTTTTGAATTAATTAGAATTTTTCCATGGTGTTGATTCTAAAGCTTTTGTAATATTATTCAAGATTGCAGGGTTTTGCAGATACCATTCAATTGTATTTTTCAAACCATTTTCAAAATCAGATTTAACTTTCCAGCCAAGATTGTTTATAGTTTTACTAGAGTCCATACTATATCTAAGATCATGTCCAGGTCTATCTTCAACGAACTCTATTAAATCATCAGATTTACCCATTAATTCAAGAATTTTTTTTATGACAGTCAAATTATCAATTTCATTATTACCGGATATATTATAAGATTCTCCAGATTTACCTTTTTCAAGTGCAAGATATACTGCATCACAATGATCATCAACAAAAATCCAATCTCGTATATTTGAGCCAAGTCCATAAACTGGAATTTTTTTATTATTATGAGCTAAAACAATAGTTTTTGGAATTAATTTTTCAAGAAATTGTCGTGGGCCATAGTTATTTGTACATCTGGTAATAACAACATCAGAACCATATGTAATTGAATATGAATTAATTAAAAGTTCAGCGGCAGCCTTTGTTGCAGCATATGGACTAGACGGATTAAATTTTGAATTTTCAATTGCAGTTCCTGTAGATAAGCTTCCAAATACCTCATCGGTTGATATTTGAATCATTCTTTTATTTTGTTTAGTAATTATATCCAGTAAAGTAAATGCTCCACGTATATTTGAAACAAGAAATGGATTTGCATCACTTATGCTTCTATCCACAAATGATTCAGCAGCAAAATTAATCACAGCATCACATTTTTTAATTTGTTCTTCCATGAATTTTTTATTTGTTATATTACCTTTAATGAACTCATATTTTTTTGAATTTTCAATTTCAGATAAATTTCTATGATCTGCACCATATAATTCAGCATCAATATTTACTATTTCAAAATCTTTAGAATTTTTTAATAATTTAAGAATAAAATTACTACCAATAAATCCTAGACCACCTGTAACAAGTAATTTCATAGTTGGATGAATTATTCAATCTTAATAAAACATTAGATGTAATTATAACATTAGTAGTTATTAGTACAAACTTTTATTGCAAAATAATATGTTCTAAACATATTGAAAAGAGATGAATATGCTATAGATCTTGAGTTACATCAAACAAGAGATATTCAAGATAAACATGTTAATGGAGAATTAACTGTGGTATGGAGAGACTGGGATAAAATTATCAAGAATGAACCAAAAATGATCTATGTTAGCTCTGTGAATTCAGGAGAAAGAAAAGGTCCACACGTTCATACAAAAAGAAATAGTTACTTTGTGTGTATTGAAGGGAAAGTAGTTTTTATTTTAAAAGATAAAAATGGAAAATATATTGAAATTCAGTCTAGCCATGACAAACCAGTAATGGTTTTTGTTCCGAAAAATATTCCTTCAGCTCATGTAAATATTTCAAATAGTAGTTCAAGAGTTCTTGCTTTAGCAGATATAGCTTGGCGACCAGATGATAATGAAATGGAGAACGTGACATTTGATGATTATGACTGGGAAAAATTGAATAGTGCTGAGAGTTCATAGTGATATATTAATACGCAAAATTAAAAATTAATAAATTATTGAGTAAATTAGAAAAAACAGTTAGTGTAACAAATAGACGAACAATTCTTGGATTAATTTCTATCATAACAGTCGGATTAAGTATAAGAATTTTTTATTTTCCTAACGAGATACCGATTGTAACAGATGGATATTTTAATTTTGTTTATGCTATGAAAACATTAGTTGACGGAAGTTTACCTGTAGGATATATAGTCACAAATTCAGGTTGGTCAAACTTTCTAAGTTTTCTATTCATGTTTTCAGATAGGACAGAACCATTACATTTAATGAATATTCAGAGAGTGTCAACAATTATTATTTCATCATTAACTGTTATACCAACATTTTATCTATTGAAAAAATTTGTAGATACAAAGTGGGCGTTATTTGGAAGTTTTATGATAATTGTAGAGCCAAGATTATTATTAATTTCACTAGAGGGATTAAACTATACGCTTTTCTTTTTTATATTTATTTCATCAATAGTTTTATTCTTAAAGAAAACCAATCTAGGATTTTTTCTTAGTTTCATATGTATCGCACTTTTAGCATTAGTACGCTATGAAGGAATTTTACTAATAATTCCTTTCTCAATATTATATTTTATAGAATATAGAGATAGAAGATCTTTATACAAATTTTTTGGTATGCTTGGAATTTTAATTTTAATTTTAGTACCTGTTGGAATTCTTCGTGGCGAAGCAACACAAGAATATTGTATTGATTATATTTTTGGTACGGTTTGTGGTCAGGATGGAGTAATTAATAATTTTCTTGCAGGTCCAAAATTTGTATATACACATATCATAATGAATGAGCAACTTTCCGAAACAGTTACTTCCAAAATGGGTGATTCAGAAGGTGAATTTCACAGAGAAAAATATGGTGAGGGTGGATTAAATCTTGGTAATGCTCTAGAGGAAAGTTTTAGTAGATTATTGAAATTTATAGGAATTTCTATGATTCCATTTTTTGGATTCTTTATTTTATTAAATTTTTTAACCCGAATCAAAAATTTTGATAGAAAAATAAATTTTGATATGAAAGTAATTTTAGTTTCTTCAGGAATAATGTTATTACCTGCACTTTATGCATACACTAGAGGAATTGACGAGATTAGATATGTTCTAGTATTATTACCATTATTTTGTATTTTTTCTATATTATGGAGTAAGAGAATTCATGAAAAAATTTCAAAGAATCATATAATGTTTATTTTATTAATATTGATTATATTTTCTTCAATATTTTTTATTGAAATGAATAAACGAGATTATGTACATGATATGAAATCATTTGTTGTGTCAAAAGAGATAGTCAAAGTCACAGGTATTACTAATTCGTTTGATCAGGGAGGATATATCAAAATAGCAATGATTTTCAATAATTGGCCACAGTTACCAGATTCAGGTATAGATGGGAAGGTAAAACACGAATTTGAGAAAATCCCAATTAAAGAATTTAAGAGTATTGAAGAATTAATAATTAAATCCAGAGACAAAGGATTAGAGTTTATTGTAGTTGATGAAAATACAGAATTGTTCAGAGATTTAAGAGAGAGTTCAAAAGAGTATGTTTATCTAGAAAAAATTTTTAGTTATGATGAAACTGAAAGAAATAATGAATTTAGTATATTCAAAATAAATCATAAATTGTTTGATTTAAGAACTTAATTACGCAGATGTTGAAAATAATTTAAATGAATTATAATTTTAGATATTATGAATAAAAATAAGATAAGAGGATATTATCATAGGTATTTCAAACGAGGAGTTTCAGGAATCACTGCATCATCAAGAGTACTTCCAGATTTCATTATAATTGGTACTGTGAGAAGTGGTTCCACTTCATTATATTACAATATTTGTGAACATCCATCTGTATTAGAGGCAGCATATGATGAGATAGGATATTTTGATAGTAATTATCACTTAGGTGAGAATTGGTATAGATCAATGTTTCCAACACAAAAAATGATGAATAAGATAAGAGAAGACACAGGATATTCAATTACAGGAGAAGATACTCCATTTTATTTTTGGAAAAAAGAAGTTGCAGAGAGAATTTTATCAGATATGCCAGAAACAAAGTTAATTGTCATTCTTCGAAACCCAGTTGACAGAGCGTATTCAAATTATAATTTAGCCGTAAGAGAAAATAATGAAAAATTAACATTTGAAGAAGCAATTGGAGAAGAAATAGAGTTTTTATCAAAAAATTCATTTCGTGAAACAGTTGACCGTTTTAGATCATATTTAACAAAGGGCATGTATGTAAACCAGATCAAACCATGGCTTGATATTTTCTCTCGAGAACAATTACATTTTTTATCAACAGAACAGATGAAAAATGAACCATGTGAAACATTGGATTTAGTTTTTAAATTTTTGTCTATTCCAAGTTATGACATTAAAAATCTGCAGGAACGTAAATTAGCAAATTATAAACAAATGAATGAAAATACAAGAGAACAATTAATAAAATATTATAAGTCATATAATGAAGAATTTTTTAAAATTATAAATCAAAAATTTGAATGGGACAAATAAGAGATATTTTGGATAGATTTATTTTACATATTCAGAAACACGTTTTTCAGAATCAGCAAATATTACTCCAACAGTTCTTAATAATGTGACATTATTTTGATTACAAAAATCAATTAGTGATTGTATGTAGACTTGAAAATTCTTAGGATCATCATTATTCCTTGACATTGAAGAATATAGATCATCATGATCAAGCATCACAATTTTTTCATTACCTAATAAATTTGAAATTTCTTCAATATTCTTTACTCCAAGAGAACTTTCAATTTTTGGTACAGCTATGACATTTTTTGGTAAATAATTCAAATATTCTGTAAGATAATTTGCTGAATCAACATTAGAAATTGCAAAATATTTAATATTTGAATAAGATTCCAGAATAGGTTTTATTTCATCCATGGAATATTTATTGTTAGGAGGTTTAGTCCTGTTTTTCGGTAAATCAATAAAGATATTATGATTTTTATGTTCATCAAGAATTTTTTTTAAAGTTTTAAGATCATCAATCCATGCTAGATTTATTCTAAAAATAACATCATCAGGTAAATTAACATCATAATTGGTAATATTTTGAGATGCAATTAACATTTTTAGTTTTTTTCCATAGATGAATTATTTATAGTTTATAATTTTCTTTGAAGTAAGCCTGATCTTTTTTGTTAGATAGAGTTCGATTTTCCATATGATCTATGAAATTTGTTTGTAATTCTTTTATTTCGTTAATTTCATTTTGTGTGATTTCTTGTTTTGATGATGATTTTAATAAAATGTCAGTTAATTTCATGTTTAATGTTAATGATAACTGTGTGTTAACTAGTACTCTGGCCCAGTATGGGTTGCTCTCCATCCATACATCTGCTTCTGCTCTATAGGATGGAGTTTTTTTGTAATGAGCATAACCTATTCCAATTAGTAGTGGTATCCCTACAAGGACAACAATGATAATGTACTGCTCAAAAGAAGGGAAAATACTTTTCAAAGAAGGATAATTTTCAATTGCTAGGTAATATGTAACAGTTAAGGTATTGGTTGCCGCAAAAATAAATGCAAAGTATGTACTCCATCCTTGTCTAAAGTAGAACCAAGCACGAAATCCAGGATTGTTTCTCATTAAAATGAATAAAATGAGTTTAGTATATCAATTTCACTAGTGATAGATAATGATCACAATGCTCAATTGATATTATCTAATTTTAAAAATAGAAAATAACACATTTGCATCTGGATTCAATTTTTAGTTAAAGAAGGAATTATTCCCAGAATCGAAATTTGATGTTTTTGAGAAAAGGAACCTTATCATTTATCAAAGTTCTTCGTCTTTGTCTATCTTCAAATTTCAAATAATCCATAATAGCTTTTGTCCGTTCATTGTGAGTATAGATTTCTTTTAATGGCATTTTTAATGAATTACTATGAAAATACACCATTCCATAATTTTGATCCTTTAAAGAAAGCATATTCTTTAGATGATTTTGTCTATCAGTTTGAATTAAACTCGTATCAAAATGCTTATCAATTTGTTCATCAACTAATTGCTTAATTCCATATTGAGGACGATCTACATAATCATCCAGTAAAATACCAAAATCTTCTCCTACATTATTTAGTACAGAGTAAAAATCGTGTTTTACTGCTGAGTAAAAATGGGCTCCATCAATATACGCAAAATTAATTTCTGGGAAGGGGGTTTTCTGCATTATTTCTCCAGAGAATCCAGTTAAAGGAATTATTTTCTCAATCCAATCTTTTTTTGCAATTTTTGACCAAATTTTTTGAATTGAACTATTTTCATATCTAGAACCTTGAGTTGTGTGATCATCCAGAAGAAGTTTTGATGATTTTTCTATTGAAATTGGATCAATTGTAAAAATACGTCCTGAGGGATTATTATCAGATAATGCCCAAGCCATAGATAAAGTAGAATATCCTCTTGCTCTTCCAATTTCAAGAATATTTTTTGGTTTTAACATGGAGATAATTGCATATAGTAAAGGTCCTCTTTCATAATTGAGTTGAATAAAATCATTTTTTTCGCGTTCAAATAATGCAGTCATATCACCTAATTTTTTAAATTCATCAAAAGATGGAACACTAATTCCACTGTTTAGAATAAATTCATCAAAACTAAGTATCTTCATATTATTTCTTCCATAAGTTTAACGAGGGAATCAATAGCAACATCATTACTAAATTTTTTAAAACTATAATTCTTTCCAGCCTCCGCAATTTTTTTCCATTTTGGATTATCAGAATCATTTAAAAATTCTTGGAAGCGTGATTGGTAATTTTCTTCATTTATGAATATGGCGGTTTCATTATCTTTAAAACCAAGATAGGATCCATTATTTTTTTCAGTTATTTCCATGAAAGTTAGACACCCTGAAGCAGTACTTTCCCAGTATTTTATTGTAGGATAATAAGTCGTGGCCGCTATTGATGCTTGGTATTTGGATAATAATTCAGAATAATTAGTATTAATGTAATTTTTTCCTTTCATACCATAATAATCAACGTAATTTAATGAATTACATTTGGTCCTTAATCTATAAAAATACCAACCAGATTTTTTAGGATTTATTATTTGATTAATTATACGAGATTTTAATTTTGGATTACCCATAGCGCCAGAATTTAATATTTTATCTTTTTTTCTATTGTTGAAAGGAATATCTTCACGGTAGAGTTCAGGTTCAACTCCAAAAACTATTGTTCTATAATTGAAATCACGAGGATAAAATTTATAGAAATAATTTTCATGCATGAAATTAAAATAATAATCAATTTTGTATTTTTTATGAAACGGGATCTTTCCTTTACGTTTTGCATCATGAAAGTCACCTACGCGAGAGATTACGGGAATCTTTTTTTCACGAATTCCTATTAATTCATCAGGAGATCCTTCGTTTAGATTATCAGAAAGTAGTATTACATCAAAATTATTTTTTAATTGTGAGACATCGAAATTTGTTTTTGATGGAAAATAAGTTACATTAAGTTTAGAATTTCTTTTTAATGCTTTCATGAAAAAATAGAATGTTGTATTATCAAAATGGTCACCAGTTAGAAAGGGATAATCAGGTTTGAATATAAATGCCACACGTATATTATCTGCCAAGATTATTCTTAGGATGATTTTTGGATTATTAAATCAATTATGTAATTAGATATCTTATGTTCATGATGAGTATCATCAATGATTATTTTGAAACTACCTGTTCCTATCTCTGATAAAATTTGGTTTATTTGTTTTGCATAGGTATAATCTTCAATGTTCGAGAAACAACATGGATCAAATTTATTGAAAATTTGTATTAGTTCTCTTTCATTACCAAAAGAATTCATAATATACAATTCAAGATAGTTTGCTTTAGTATAAAATTCAGAATTAAAGTGTTCATAATCACCTGTATCTTTTATTTCATCTCTTAACGATAAAGGAATTGAACCTGCAACTGAAAATGATTTTGTTATTCTAGAATCTAATGCAGGATAAACAGATGTTGCCCATCCTCCACCAGAAATTCCAATCATATGAAATTCATCAAAAGAGTGATTCTTGAAGAGATGATTTAGTGTTTGATTAATGGGTGAAAAGAAAAATTTCATACTGGAAAAATTTTCAGTATCTAATAAAATAAACTGATTATGCTTGAGTAATTTTACAGAACCTATATTTTTCAAATCAACAACAGGTTGATTATTCATTCCCAAAAGTGGCATAGAGAATGCTGCAACTGAAAAACCATTATCAAGAAAACGTTGTATTGTGTTCTTTCCATTAATAAAACCGCCTAAATGACCCTGATGATAAATAATTAATTTTTGATTACTTTCCTCAGCAAGGAAAATATAAACAATTGATTTTACATTATGTTCCATTGAAACAGTAATTTTCTCAATGCTTTCTAAATTTCGTAGATCTTCAAATCTATTATCAATAAAGTTTTTTTCAATTTTTTCTGGATAGTTTTTTGGTAACTCATCTTCATTCCAAATAAAATTAATCATGTATTTTTGTTTTTCAATAATATCATTCTGATTTTTAAAATTTACAAATTTTTCTAAATCAATCACAGTTTCAGTTCTATTTTCATCTATGTTTGAACCAGAAATCGAAGTGAATTGGTTAACTAAATGTTGTGGGGCATTGTTTGTAAAAATTTGTGTTCCAAAAAATATACCCAGAAAAAATATTCCAATAAATAAAAAAATTATAATTTTATTATTCATGCAAATTCTTTGTTTTCTTATTTTTAAAACGTTCTAAGTATTTCTAAACCTAATTTTACAAATTCTATAAACAGATATTATATGGTGTACAATTAAGATTATATGTCATATCTGGGTACAATCAAAGAAATTTTTCAATTATATATACATAAAAGAAAATTTTACATGTTTCCAATTTTAACATTGTTAATTGCTTTAATTGGAGTAACTGCTTTGGCTCAATCGGGATTAGTAGCCTTCATTTATCCTATATAAAATGAAAACATCATCACCAAGATTCAAATCTTTAGCTGTTACAGCAGGAACATCATTTTGGTTTTTTATTATTTCATCTAGTATTGGTTTTTTTACACTTGAAACATTCGGAATTTTTATTGTTTCAATGATAGTAGTTACTCAAATTTTTACACATAAAATTTCTAAAGGATTAGATATTTTTGCCGTAATTAACACTAAAATCTTTCTCGGTCTACTTTTTATTTTAGTTATTTCAGTATATGGAATATTGTTTAAACTTCTTAGAATTGACTTGTTACGATTAAAAAAAGATGATGAGACATACTGGCTTGATGCAGAATCTACGTCAGATGATTTGAGGAAACAATTCTAATGTACAATCTCGGAATTTCATGTTATTACCATGATTCTGCAGCAGCACTTCTGAAAGACGGTCATGTTGTTGCTGCAGTAGAGGAAGAAAGATTTTCAAGAAAAAAATTTGATGATGATTTTCCAAAATTAGCAATAGAGTGGTGTTTAAAGGAAGCAGGTATCACACCCGATAAAATACACTCAGTTGCATTTTATGACAAACCTATTTTAAAATTTGAAAGGTTGTTAGATAACTATATTGCAGTTGCACCAAGAGGATTGAATAGTTTTTTAGATGTTATTCCAAAATGGCTACATAACAGACTTTGGATAAAAGACACAATCAAAAAAACCCTCTCAGGATTTCAGGGAGAAATTATATTTCCTGATCATCATATGTCACATGCAGCTCATGCATTTTATACATCATCATTTGATGAATCGGCAATTTTAACTGTAGATGGAGTAGGGGAATGGAGCACAACTTCAATTGGTTATGGAAGAGAGAATTCCATTACTATAACTAATGATATCAGATGGCCACATTCTTTAGGATTATTCTATTCTGCATTCACATATTTTTTAGGATTCCAAATTAATGAAGGTGAATACAAACTGATGGGTCTAGCTTCCTATGGTAAACCAAAATTCTATGATTTAATTTTAGATAAATTGATAGATGTAAAAAAAGATGGAAGTATTCATTTAGACATGAGTTATTTTGCATTCACACACGATAAGGTGATGACAAATGAAAAATTTTCGAAATTATTCGGTCTGAAACCAAGACAAAAAAATGAACCACCACAACAAATTCATTTTGATATTGGTGCCAGTGCACAAAAAGTTCTTGAAGATGTATTGTTAAAGATGGTGAAATATGTTTATGAAAAATTCAAAATGAAAAATCTCTGTCTAGGAGGTGGTGTTGCACTAAATGGTGTTGCGAATTATAGAATTCTCAATGAAGGACCATTTGATAATATTCATATCCCACCTTCGCCAGGAGATGCAGGAAGTGCTGTAGGTTGTGCACAATACCTTTACCACATATATCATAAAAATAGAATGGTTAAAGATGAAAATCAAGCAAAATTTATTCAAGAGAATGTATATGTTGGTCCATCATTTTCTGATAAAAAAATTCAAAGTTTTCTAGACTCAAAAAATCTAGTTTATGAAAAATTAGATAATGATGATTTATTGAAGAAAACCGCACAACTTATTGCGAATGGAAAAATTGTTGGATGGTATCAGGGGAGAATGGAATGGGGACCACGTGCACTTGGATGTAGAAGTATATTAGCAGATCCTAGAAAAGTTGAGATGAAAGACATCTTAAATGAAAAAATAAAACATAGAGAATCATTTAGACCATTTGCTCCATCAATTTTAGAAGAATATGTTTCAGAATATTTTGATATTGATAGACCTAGTCCGTACATGTTAATGGTTGTACCAGTAAAAAAACCGAATGAAATTCCTGCAGTTACACATGTTGATGGGACAGGTAGACTTCAATCTGTAAACAAAGATGCAAATCCAATGTACTATAATCTGATAAATGAATTCTATAAGATTACGGGCGTCCCTGTTATAATTAATACATCAATGAACGTGATGGGAGAACCAATAGTAAATACACCAGAACAGGCATATCAAATGATAATAAAAACAGATATGGATTACATTGTAATGGGATCTTATATCTTAGAAAAATAATGTCTGTACAAATTTCATATAAAAAGCAATTTTTAGTTTATTTTTTACTCTTAGTAATTTTTCTTACTGCAATTGAAATAGGCATTAGAGCCTATGAATGGACATATCCAAATTGTTCATTTGTAGGCAATGATGCAATGAAAGATATTGATTTCTTCAAACAAAGACAAATCTGTCTAGAAAATCAACAAATCAGGACATTAAATTTGGAAACAAATCCAGAAAATATACCAAATCAAGATTTTGGTACAATATCAATTAATTCACTTGGATTTAGAGGAGAAGAATTTGATGTAAATAAAGATGAAAGTGTTTTTAGAATTTTCATGCTTGGTGGATCAACTGTTTTTGGAACAGGAGCCTCATCGAATTCACAAACGATTCCAGCTCAATTGGAAAAAAAATTAGATTTATTGTTTTTAGATCAAAGAATTGAAGTGATTAATGGCGGAATATCAGGAGCAAATTCAAAATCTGAAAAGATGTTTGTACAAGAAACAATATTTGATTATTCACCAGATTTAATTATCATTTATGATGGATGGAATGATGCATGGCTCAGAGATAGATTAATAGAGATTGAGGACAATGAGGTTAATCAAGAAAAATTACAAAACTCTGGAACAGGAATTATACAAGCGCTACAAGAAAATTTGAATTTTTATAGAACCCCACTTGTAATCTATAAAGAATTTTTTTGGGATAAATCATGGAGGTATGATTCTATGGAAAATAACATTTCTGTAGATAATAAAATTTCACAAATTTGGAAAAGTAATCAAAGAGATATATGTCTCATGGCAAAAGAAAATAAAATTCAAAGTGTTTTGATATTGCAGCCAATTTTGGGTACAGGTAATAAACAACTTTCTCCAAATGAAATCGAACTTTTCCCAAAATCAGATTTTGATTTAATTACTTTAGAAACATTAAATTCATTTGCAGATCATTTAGAAACATTAAGTAACACTTGTTCTGGGGCGTATGATTACAGAGGTATTTTTGATGAAACTTCTAAATCAGTATTTTTTGATAAAGGTCATATTTCGGATTTTGGAAATGATATAATTTCAGAACAGATTGCAAGAGATATTCAGGAATTCATTGACTGAAATTATCTACTGTTGAGATCAAGAAATGGTTATCATTAAATTGGTACTCGTGTGAAAGAAAATATTGAAAGTTCTAATTGCGTCAGGTGCGGGTGGAGGAACTTCTAAAAAAAGTATTGGAAAATATTTCCATTTAAAAGAATTTGGAGAAGCATTAAAAAAATTAGGACATGATTACAAATTAGTTAGAGAAGTAGATTACGTCAAAGGATTTCCAAGTAAAAACCCTACAGATTGGTTTTCAAAAAAACAATTTAACAATTTAATTAGCGATTATAATCCGGATGTAGTTTTTGTGGATAGACAATCTCATTTTGGTTTAGAGACTATTAAAAAAAATATTCCCCTATTTGTTTACCTTAGAGGACATATTTGGATGGAGTACGAATGGGCAAAAAAAACAATTTACAAAGATCCACTAATGCGTATGGTTCTAAATTTACGACATAAAAATGCCGAGAAAGTATTTCGTGAATGTCAAGGAATTTTTATGACCGCAGACTATTTAGAAAATGTCATCAAAGAACACATACCTGATGCAAAAACATTTCATTTTCTTGAAGGATTAGATGCATCAAGATGGTACCCTGCAAAAGGAATGAATTTGGAACATCCATGTGTTGGAATGTCTCATGATGCAAATTGGTGGGGGAAAACAAAAGAGATGCTAACACTAGACGAGGTTGTAAAAAAATTACCAGATGTGCATTTCTATTGGGTAGGAGATGGACAATACAAAAAAGAGATTTTAGATAAACTAGAAAAATACAAAAATTTTCATTATCTAGGTTTTCTTTCATATCCTGAAAAAATAAGAGAGTATTTGACAGAAATTGATGTTTATGCATTACCCACTGGGATGGATACAACACCACTCTCATGTAGAGAAGCTATGGCTATGGAAAAACCAATAGTAGCATCTAATGTTGGCGGTATTCCTGAAATGATTTATCATGAAAAAACGGGTTTACTTGTAAACGAAGGTGATTCTGAAGGATGGATTAATTCTATAAAACAATTAATTGAGAATGAAGAAGTTGCAATTAAACTAGGTAAACAATCTAGAGAATTGCTTACTGAGAAATTTAATTGGGATATAGTTGCAAAAAAATTTATTGCAGCTGCAGAAAAATATGTCAAAAAAGATTACTAAGTCTTCAAATATTTTTTATAAATTAATTTTGTGTTTTTAATTTTTTTACTATAAGATGTATTCATTTCTTTAATTAGATTCAGTGTTTCATTATTAATTAATTCCAAATTTGGAATTACACAATGGCCTCCAATATATCCAGGATACATTTTTGGTCTATTTCCTAGATTTTTATGAATTTCATCAGAAAAAGTCCACATTTCATCATAATTTACATCAAAGTTTTTGGCTATCACATTAGTTATTTGTGAATAATTGATCAACCATCCAAGATAGGATGTGTCACATAGAATTTTAGCCAATTCCAGTGTTTCAGGTTTTGTCATTTGTTTAGTCTTTATTCCAGAATTTTTCATTTTTTTAGAAAATGTTTTGATGGCCCATTGTTTTTTTGGAGCTGAGTTAGAAATTGCAAAGAATTTTGTATAATGTTTAAGATCTTTTAACATTCTTTTATGAACACCTCTAGTTGCACTAAAAATTATTGGACAATTAATTTTCCTTTGAAGTCTTTCTGTTGTTCCAGGAGGGATGGTACTGTGAATTACAATACAGTCAGGTTTAAATTTTTTATTTAATTGAATAAAATTAGAGTCAAATTTTGTAGTTATTGGGATTGCTATATGAAGGAAAGATGTAGGTAAATTATTAAGTTTCTGAAATTTATTTTTATTCATTAATTTTTCATTAAGATCATAGCCCACAATATTTTCTTTTTTAGATAAAATTTTTAAAATTGGAAGACCGATTTCCCCTAATCCTGCAACAACGTCTTTTTTCATTATTATTTTCATTTTCGTATACTAAATTAATCTAATGTAGTATTACTACTCATTTCTTTGGTAATAAATAATCTATACCAAATTTCAAAAGCTAAAATACCTAAAAATTTGTTAACATATTTCACATCTAACTCTAAAGAATCAATGTGTTTTTGAATCCATTCATTGTTTATCCATCCATCCTTTACTACTCTTGAATCAGAGAGAAATTCTTTACATAATGAATGACCATGAGAATTCCAAAGGTTAATGGTATTAACATTAAATCCTAATTTTTCTGAAGAAACTAAAGAATCATGGCCATTCTTTTTTAAAATAGAACGCAATGGTATTTTTCCAATATTTGTAATTTTATCATATTTGTATTTACTTGGAATGTGTGGAGCAGACGAAATCAAATCATCATTAAGAATAGGAGTAAGCAAATTCATTTCAAGAGAATTAATTATTCTTGAATTTACAGGATTGAAATTATACAATAATTTACCATTATAATCCGCCAAGAATACTTGTTCTAAATTAGATAGATTGTTGTCAAAATAAGGAATTAATTGGTCATAAATGAAATTCCATGAAAAATTAGATTTTTTTGTAAAAATATCCTGTTGATCAAAAACGCGATCCCTTTCATGACATTCTAAGTATGCTTTTGTTTTTTCTATTGGACTAGAATTTTCATTTGTTAATGAAAGAAATTTTTTGTATCTAAATGTATAACCGCCAAAAAGTTCATCACCACCATCACCTGAAACAAGAAATTTTGAAATAGATTTTGATGCTTTTGCAACATAATACCAATGTAGGTCCCAAAAAGGAAGTTTTATCATACTAATTGCTTTAGGTAATTCAGAGAGATAGTTTTCAAGATCTATTATTGTGTGATTCGCATCAAATGTATCAGCTATTTTAGATGCATTTTTAGTTTCGTCAACACTATTTGCAAATTTTATAGATAAAGCTTCTATTTCAATATCAGGTTTAATTTTTCTTAATAACGATAATACCAATGTGGAATCAACTCCACCACTTAACGCAATACAAATTTTTTTGTTATCAAATGTCTGTAATTTTTGTTCAATATTATTACAAATTGATTTTTCAATTTGATTGACATTTGGTTGGTCTTGTGTAGATTTGAAATCTTGAAAGTTTTTTGTAGGAAGATTAGGAGTTATAGATGGATCGTATCGTAATGTTAGAATGTTTACAAGAG
Organism: Candidatus Nitrosopelagicus sp.; assembly: GCA_028242535.1. Lineage (GTDB taxonomy): Archaea > Thermoproteota > Nitrososphaeria > Nitrososphaerales > Nitrosopumilaceae > Nitrosopelagicus. The sequence goes on from JAOJYB010000007.1 coordinate 26,536, forward strand.
ATAAAGAATTAATTGATTGTGAATTATTATCCACGTCCAAGTCCTCTAAAAATTAAATTTTCATTTTTTGCCGAGATTGGTTCAATTATTCCTCTTGTATCAATTAATATTTTATTATTCATTTGATTGAATTTTGAAAGTTCTAATTGTTTAAATTCATCATGACCTGTCACAATAATTGCTGCATCTACATTTGTAAATATATCATCAAGATTTTTCTCAGATTTAATTCCAAAAACATCTACATTTTTGAAATATGGATCATAAATACATACATTAGCTCCTAATTCTTGTAATTTTTTGATAATAATTTCTGCTGGAGTTAATTGAATATCTTTAACATTTGGTTTATACGATATTCCAAGAATCAGAATTGTAGATTCCTGAATATTTTTATTACATTCTTGAAATGCATCTAAAGTTAACTCAATTACATGTTCAGGCATTTTTTCATTAATTTTTCTACCTGATTCAATAATACTTAGACTAGAATTTGTTCTTCTTGCAGTATTAAGAAGTTGATACGAGTTTATTGGAAGACAAGGTCCACCTACGCCAGAACCAGGATAATGAACTTGGAAATTATATTTCTTTTTTGCTGCTTCTAAAACTATGTTTGTATCTATTCCTAATTTTTCAAACATTATTGCAAGTTCACTAATGTATGCAATGTTAATATCACGAAATACATTTGTTGTTAGTTTTACAGCATTTGCGGTTTTACAATTTGGCATTTCAACTAATTCTACACCAAAAACAAAATTATAAATTGATTTTATGATTTTTGAGATATTTTTATTTATTCCACCAACAAGTCTTGGAAGATTTGTGAAATCATGAAGAATTTCTCCAGGATTAGCATTTTCAGGACATACACCTATGAAGAAGTTATTTTCAGCTGTTAGTCTTTCATTATCAGTGATCATACTAATCATTTCATCTTCAATAAATCCAGGTTCAATTGTACTCTCAACAATTACTAAAGAATTTGGTTTAAGAAATTGTGATAGTTGTGATGCCACACTTTTCAGTGCAGAATAATCCGGTACATTATTTTCATCCATTGGAGTAGGTAATGACAGTAAAATCAAATTAGAATTGGATACACCGTCTTCAATTTTTGTTGTAGCAGAAAATTTTTTTTTAGAAATTACATTATGAAAAATTTCTTCATAACCAGGTTCATCTTTAAGAGGAAAATTATCTCTATTTATCATTTCAACAAGTGATTCATTAATATCAACCCCAACAGTAGTTAGGCCAGATTTTGCAAATGATAATGCAGTAGGCAAACCAATTCTTCCTATACCTACAACACAAACACGTAGGGTTTTTGAATCAAGAGATTTTTTTACTTCTTCGAGACTTTGCATGTTAATATTAGAATATGACATTTTTTTTCACTATTTTTGCTATTTTTGAACTTTTTTACTCTATTATAATTTTGTAATGATAGCTTTTATTCCAAAATCTTAAAAGCTTAATGATAAGACTAAGAATGGATTTTTGTGACTAAAATAGTAATTACATCAGCAGGAAAAGGTACAAGACTATTACCATTTACAAAAGAAATGCCAAAGGAGATGATGCCAATTTATTCAAAAGCGTTCACAAAAAATAGAGTAGTTTTACCATTATTACAGTACATCTATGAACAACTTTATTCTATGGATTTTCGAGATTACTGTTTTGTAGTAGGACGTGAAAAGAGATCAATAGAGGATCATTTTACACCACATGATGCGTATCTAAGAGAATTAAACGGGGATTATAAAAAATTAATAACAAAATTTTATAGAAAATTAGAGGATTCACATTTAGTTTGGATTAATCAAAATAAACCACTAGGTTTTGGTGACGCAGTAAAACGTGCAGAGAGGTATGTAGGAAATGAGGATTTCATTGTTCATGCCGGAGATGTTACAATTCTAAGTAAGTCCAAACACCCAGTTTTACGATTAATAGATATTGCAAAAAAAAATCCAGATGCTAAAGCAATTTTATTATGTAAAAAAATTAAAGATTTTAAGAGATATGGGGTTCCAACTGTTAATAAAATATCTAGTAATTTATTTTCAGTAAATGAGGTTATTGAAAAACCAGATAAACCAAAATCTAAGTTTGGAATACTACCACTATATTATTTTAAATCAGATATTTTTTCTAGTCTAAAAAAGATTAAAACCGGAAAAGGAAAGGAATTTCAATTAACAGATGCAATTCAAAATTTAATTAAAGAAAAAGAAAAGGTTCTTGCAATTACATTAAATGAAAATGAAGATGAAATTGATGTAGGAACGGTTGAATCATATAAAAATGCACAAGAGATTACATTTAGGAAAGCATGAGTAAGAGAGATAATTTGGCGAAGATAGCAATAATAGGATTAGGGTTTGTAGGATTATCACTTACTGCAGTTTTAGCATCTAAGGGCTACAAAACCATTGGTATAGATGTTGATAAATTAAAATGTAATAAAATTTCACAAGGTAATTCAACATTTTTTGAACCAAAATTAGAAAAAATGTTAAGAGATGGATTAAAAAAAGATCTGGTAATAAGCAATAATTTTTCATTGATTAATGATTGTGATTATATTTTTGTTACTGTAGGAACACCACAAAGATCAAATGGTGCAATAGATCTATCAATGATTAAGAAAGCAGTGACAAGTATTGGAGAAATTATTCGACATAGTAAAAATAATCCAATAATTTTGATAAAAAGTACAGTCATACCAGGCACAATGCAAGATATCATCTTACCAATTTTAGAAGAAAGATCAAATAAAAAAGCTGGAAAAGATTTTGGGCTTATTTCAAATCCAGAATTTTTACAGGAAAGTAGTGCAATTAAAGATACGATTTATCCACATGTAATAGTTCTAGGAGGATACAAAACAAAATTTATGAAAAAGATGCAAAGTTTTTTTCATAAATTACATCCAAATATTCCAATCATAATAACAAATCACCAAACATCTGAGATGATAAAATATGCAAATAACTCATTTCTTGCAACAAAGATTAGTTTCATCAATCAATTATCAAGTATATGCCAGAATATTCCAGGAGCCAATATCGATGATATTGCAACAACGATAGGATTAGATCCTAGAATTGGAAAACAATTTCTTAATGCAGGACCAGGATATGGTGGTTCATGTTTACCAAAAGATATCAAAGCATTGATTAATTTTTCAGATAAAGCAGGAATTAAACCAACATTATTGCATGCGGTAGAAAAAACTAATGAAAATCAATTAGAGCAAATTATTAAATTAATTAAAAAGATAATAGGAAAAGATTCTGGAGTACAAATATCTGTTTTAGGAACTGCATTTAAACCAGATACAGATGATATTAGAGATTCCATATCTGTAGAATTAATAAAAAAACTATTGGTTCTAAAAAATAAATCTAAGATAATTGTTTATGATCCAAAGGCTATGAATAATACAAAAAAACTATTTGAGGATAAGATTAGATATGCAAAATCTATTTCAGAATCTATAAAAAATTCTAAAATTATAATTTTAATGGTTAATTGGAAAGAATTTCAAGGATTAAATAATAATTCGTTTAAAAAATCTTCTAGAGTAAAAATTATCGATTGCAGAAGAATATTAGCAGATAAAAAATTTGATGCGGATTATTATGCAATTGGAATAGGGCGCGAATAATGAAATTTGTTGTTACAGGTGGTGCAGGATTTGTAGGTAGTAATCTAGTCAAATTACTAGTCAATGAAGGCCATACTGTAATAGTGATCGATAATCTTGTTAAAGGTAAAAAATCAAATTTAGAATCAGTTCTAGATAAAATAAAATTTTATGAAATTGATATTAGAGATTATAAATCATTAAAAAAAATATTAAAAAATATTGATGGTGTTTTCCATCAAGCTGCACTTACAGTTGTACAAGATTCGTTTGATAAACCAGAAGAATATCATGAAGTAAATGTTGTAGGAACAGATAATATATTCAAATTGGCAAATGAAAATAATTTCAAAGTAGTTTATGCAAGTAGTTCAAGTGTTTATGGACACAAAGATTCTATGCCAATTACAGAAGATTCAATGAGAGAACCAATTAATCCATATGGGCAAACCAAATTAGATGATGAATATCTGTATGAGAAATATTCTAAAATGGGTACAAAGATTATTGGCTTACGTTACTTTAACATTTTTGGAGAAGGTCAAACTCTTGAATATGCTGGAGTAATAACAAAATTTTTAGATAGAATAAAACAAAAAAAATCCCCAATAATTTTTGGAGATGGTTCACAAATTCGTGACTTCATTTTTGTTGAGGATGTAGTTATGGCAAATTTGTTAGCAATGATGAGTGAAGTTTCAAATTTATTAGTAAATATTGGAACAGGGAAAGCAATAACAATTGTAGAATTAGCAAACATGATGCTAGATATTTCAAAAATAGATTTAGAACCAATTTTCAAAGATTTACTAGATGGGGATATAAAAGAAAGTCAAGCAAATAATACATTAGCAGTAGAATCTTTCAATTGGAAACCAAAAAAGAGATTAAGCGAATGGTTGAAGGAGATTTTGTAAAATGAAGATTCCATTTTTTGTTCAAGAATTTACTCAAGAGATGGAAGATGCTGTAATCCATGCATTAAGGAATGAATCATTTGTTGGTGGGGAGAGTGTTTCAAAATTTGAAGATGAATTTGCACGATATACAGGAACAAAATATGCAGTTTCAGTTAATTCAGGAAATAGTGCATTACAAATTTCGTTAATGTCATTAGGGATTTCAGATAAATCAAAAGTAATTACACCGACAAATTCTTTCATTGCTTCTGCAAATTGTATTAGAATGACAAATGCACAGCCAATTTTGACAGATATCAATTTGAGAGATGGAGGAATTGACATAAGCAATGTTAAAGAAAAGGCAGACGCAATAATTCCAGTTCATATTTATGGAAATCCATGTAATTTTGATTCAGTAAAAAGTTTAGCGGAAGATCAGAAAATACCGATTATCGAAGATGCATGCCAAGCTCATGGTGCAATTTATAAAAATAAAAAAGTTGGAAGTATTTCCGATGTAGGATGCTTTTCATTTTATCCTACAAAAAATATGACTGTGGGAGGAGATGGAGGAATGACTACAACAAATAATGAGGAGATAGCAAGAAAAATAAAATCAATAAGAGATAATGGAAGAAAAACAAAAAATGAGTTTGACAGATTAGGTTTCACTATGAGACTTAACACAGTAAACGCTGCAATAGGAAGAATACAACTCAAACATCTCGATGAAAAAAATTCAAGAAGAAGAGAAATTGTATCAATTTATAGAAAAAATTTAGTTGATAATTGTATTTTACCTGAGAACCCAGATGGAAAATCAGTTTATCACCAGATTGTTTTAAAACATGAAAAAAGAGATGAGATACGTGAAGAATTAACAAATAATGACATAGGTTCTGCAATATACTATGAAAAACCAATCCATATGCAACCAATTTATCTAGATTATGGTTTGAATTTACCAAACAGTGAAAAGTTTTCAAAAGAAATTATGTCATTGCCATCTTATCCATCATTAACAAATGAAGAAATAGAGATTATTTCAGAGCATGTAAATAAAATAATTAATTAAAAATGAAATTATTAATTGGCGGATCTAGTTCGAAGATGTTTCATCTGAAAGAATTTTCAGAGATGCTAGAAATTAACAATGTTGAGACAAAATTGGTTCTAGATGTAGACTATGCAGATGGATTTCCAAGTAGAAAAATGAGTAAGTGGTTTTCAAAAGATACGAAATTTAAAGATTTAATTGAAGAATTCAGACCAGATTTAATCTTAGTAGATAGACAACGTCATTTTGCTTTAGAAGCATCAAAGATGGATATTCCATTAGTTATTCATTTGAGAGGAAATTATTGGAAAGAAATGGAGATGGCAAAAAAAACACTTTACAGTTCACCCCCAAAAAAAATCGCCATAAATAAATGGGATGAAATTGGTGAGAAGTGTTTTCAAGCTGCAGACAAAATTCTTCCAATTTGTAAACATCTTGAAGATGTGGTGAAAGAACACTATCCACAAAAATCTTCATCTGTAATGTATCAAGGAATTAGTTCGGATAATTGGTATGAGAGTGAAGGTATGAAGCTAAAACATCCATGTGTAGGATTAGTTCAAGGTGCAGTAATTTTAGAAAAAACTGAACAGTTACTTACATTAACTAAAGTTCTTGAAAAGATGCCAGAAACTACATTTTATTGGGTTGGGGATGGACCATACAAAGAAAATGTTTTACCAATATTAGAAAAATATGATAATTTCGAATGGTTAGGTGCACTAGAGTACCCAAATAAGATCAGAGAATTTCTTACGGAGATTGATGTTTATGCATTATTGAGTGGAATTGATATGGCACCATTAACATTGCTTGAGGCACAATTAATGAAAAAACCAGTAATTGCAACAAATGTTGGTGGTATTCCTGAATTAATGAAAGATAAAGAGAATGGTTTTTTGATAGAAAAAGGAGATTCAGAAAAATTAATCGAGTATTTACAGATTATTTTTAATGATTATGAAAAAGCAAAAACTATGGGAAATTCAGGAAGGAAATTTGTCGAAGATAATTTTTCATGGGAGATTATTGCAAAAAAATTCATCAATGATGTGAAAGATTTAGTAAACTAATTACTTCTTTTGACCGGTTACGCTTATTCCACTTTCAATTTCTTTAAATGTATTAATTTTAATTTTTAAATCTCGATACCATTTTTTCACTTCACTTGGAGTGTGTCTATATGCAAATTTTGGATAATACCAATCAAAATTTACCCCAACACTTCTTTCAAAATTATCAGATTCATCCCAAAAACATTTTAGAAAATGCCAGTAAATGAATCGCTGTACATCATATGTACCAGATTTTACTCCCAATAGTGGAATATCTTTAGGTATGGTGATTTTCTTTTTTAATTTTGATAGTGCCTTACCTAGATGAGCCATATCTTTTGAGAATTCAGTACATTCTGCTACAGACATTTTGATTGTTCGTTGTCGAATATAATCATCAACATACTCTCGAACAGGAGCCTTTTTGTTGTAAACATAAATAGAGATATGTCCACTTTTTTGAAGAAATTTTGTTAGATATTTGAAAGATGTTGATGTGTTTTTTGTATGATGTAAGACTTGATCAGAGAAAATATAATCAAAAAATGATTTTTTGAAAGGTAATTGTCTAATGTCAGCTTGTATGAAATGAATATTTGGAGAACGACCATATTTTTTGTGTGCAAAATCAATACTATCACTAGCATCTAATGCAAAAACAGTTGTAGAATCATTAACAGATAACATTTTTGCGCTATTTCCAATTCCAGTTCCAGCATCAAGAATAAATTTTTTGGATTTTAGAAAAGCGTTAAATGTCTTAATGGATTTCCAATCAAATCTATCTAAGAACCATTTTCTTTGCCATTCAATCCAATCTTTTGCATGATGATTTGTATGATGCGTCTTCCATTTTTCAGAAAAAGCCATTTCAGTACGTACAAAATCTTTAGTGACATCAACTACAAATCTTGGAATTCCTTTAGAGATTTTGAATTTATCATTACATTTTGTACAGATTAGAGTTCCTTCATTAATTTCATTTTTTGTTTTTGATTTAATTCTTAATTTTAGTTCAGAACGACATGAGGGGCAAACCAAATATTCCAAGATTGATAGTTTCATATTTTTTCTAAATTTTCCCGTTTTATAAAATCACAGTTATGATTGATATAGTTTGATATATTCTTCTAATAGAACATCCCAACTAAAATTTTTGTTAATAAAGTCAAAGGCATTTTTTGAAAGTTTTTGTTGTGTTTCATCATCATCTAATAATGTATTAATTGTGTTTGCCATTTCTTGATGGTTTTCTGGTGAAACTAACAATCCAGTATTACCATCGGATATTAATTCCGGAATACCACCAACATTTGTTGCAATTACCGGAATTTGTAAGAAGAATGCCTCTTTGATAACCTGAGGAATACTTTCGGTTCTTGAAGGAACTATCAAAATTTTAGATTCTTTTACAATTTTCATTGCATCATTCCAATCTAGATTGGTACAATATTTTACTGATGCATTAAGTTTGGATTCAATATTACGTAAAATATCAATTCCTTTTTCATAGCTATCACGACCAACAAAGACAATTTGATTTTTCTTTTCAACCATAGGAATATCTTGGAACTTTTTTGAGTCTAGAGGTGCAGGAATGTATTCAAATTTTTTACCTAACTTTGTATATTCAGATTGAACAAATTTGGAATCAGTAGTTAAAACATCAGCCCAATCCAAAACTTGACTTTCTTTAGAATTAACAATATTGCTGGTTAATTTTGAATGTAACATTCCAACTTGATGCGAATAAACACCATGAACTGATAGAATTTTCTTTTTTGCTTTAATTTTTTTCATAATAAATGCAGATGGTATATTCCAAGCATGTACTGCATCGTATGTTTTTTTATTTGATAATGCTTTGAGAGTTCCAAACATAGAGAAGCTAAGATTTTTCATATTTTTGATAGGTATGTGTGGAACATCCATTAATTCTACATCATAACCGTATTCACGAAGTTTTTCTGCTACACGAAATGCATGTGGTCCAATTCCTCCAGTACCAGTGTATGTTGGAGAAATAAATAATATATCCATTTTGAAATTTCTTATCTAGTGAGTTTTTAAGGACTTGGATTAATTAATAATTTTTAAAAGAGATTATTTATTGAGCGCCCATTGCTTGTTCTGCTTGATGGAACATCTCACTCTTTGCACAACCTGCTGCAAGTTCATCACCTGCACCTCGTCTCATAAGACCTCTGTAAAGACCATCTTCTAGTTTTACACCTTCACGTTGCTCCCATTCCTCAACAGTGATTGAGTATTTCTTTTGAATTCTGTCTCGGTACCATTCTGGAATTACATTAAATGCACAGAATGGAATAATTCTAAGATCTGGGGTAACATAGTGAATATCACATCTTTGTAATCTCTCTAAATCTTCATTGTATTTGTCTTGGAAGTGCATCATTCCTAAGAATAAACCTTTGACGTGCCAAGAGCCTACTGCTTCAAATGATCTCTTCATTAAAATATTTCCAAACATTTTAGCCAGGTCTAGTCCAGCTGGTTGGTTTTCTTTAGTGATAAATCCTTTGAGTTTTCTTACGACTTCAAGCATTGTAAAGTACTTGTTTGCACCAGAGCGAATTTGTTCTGCTTTGTCTTCAAATAATTCCAACATACCTTGTATATCACAAAATCTTGTCATTGGAACAAGTTTTTTTGTATCTGCATCTTGGAATACATAACTTCCTGCGCCACATGCAAAGTGAATAGATAATTCGTATTTTGGTTTACTTGAGAATGCTTCAATAACGTTTGTTAGTGGCATACAACTTGGTACTGGATACCAATCATCAACGGTTACTTGACCATCTGTTTGTTCTTCAATTCTTTGTATACAATCAGGTACTGTGATTCTATATTTTTCACGTTCAGTTTTTCCCATTCTTCCAGTTAATGATACTGGTTGGAAGTTTACTGCATGTACAACATCTAAGTTCTTTTGTGCATATCTGATAATTCCTCCTAATTCATGATCGTTAATTGATTTGATAACAGTTGGAACAAAGACAACAGTTGTTCCAGTTTTTCTACAAGTGTCTAGTGCATATGGAATTTCCCAATGGTTCTTTGGATTTGTTCTTGCGGTGACACCATCAAAGCTTAGGTATAGATTGTTACATCCAGCCACTCTTACTTCACGTCCTGCTTCAGGATCCATTGCATGTCTAATGCCATTTGTATTCATTTGAATATGTTCGACACCTTCTTCTTTCATAATTTTAATTAAATCAGAAATATCTTCTCTAAGCATTGGTTCACCACCGGTAATTTGCATGGAGTTTCCTGGGATTGGTCTTTCTGATCTTAATGTTTTCATCATTCCTCTTACTTGGTCATGATTTGGTTCATACATGTAAGCGCCTTCTAGTCCTTTCTTGACATAGAAGAAACAATACCAACAAGTAAGATCACATCTGTTTGTGACAATCATGTTTGCTAATCCACTGTGTGACAAGTGGTTTGAACATAATCCACAGTTGTTTGGACAAGAACATTTGTCTTCCATTATTACATTTGGAGCATGTGCACCTTTTCCATCAACCCAGTATGTACTGAATTTTTTATACATATCATAAGAGCCAAAATACAATTCCTCTGTTTCTCCGTGTGTTGGACAAACTTTGGACATGAAGACTTGGTCTTCTCTTTCAAAAACTTCAGCATCTAAAATCATATTACAATCAGGACAGATACTTTGAGTAAATCTAATAGTGGATTTCTTACCCTGTGTCTTTGATGACTGATTGGATATCTGAATTAGAGCCATTAACTAATTTTTGAAAAGTTAGTATATAATCCCATTCCTACTAACCACCAGATGAAATAGGGAACGATCATAGTCAATTTAAATAGAGAAATTGATAATGCTGTTCGTGAGCATTTCGGATAAAGCAAAAAAGTCATTAGAAAAGGTGGGTCTTACAAGCTACGAAATTCGAGCTTATACAACTCTGATCAAAGATGGAGAAAGTAATGCTTCAGAAATTAGCCAAAACTCTGGAGTTCCTTATTCAAAAATTTATGAGATTTTAGGTACACTAGAAGAAAAAGGATGGATCGGTTCTGATGATGCTAGACCAACAAAATATTTTGCAAAGGCTCCATCAAATGCACTAGAAACTTCAAAGCAAAAATCAGATACTATATTTTCAGAAAATAAGAATGTCATTTTATCTGAATTAATTCCTCTTTATGAAAAAAGTGGAACTAGTGAAAAACCAGATATTTGGTTCATCTCAGGTGCAATGAATATAGTCTCAAAGATTATGGAGATGGTAGAACATTGTAGGGAAGAAGTGATGATTGCAGTACCACAAGCAGGGGAAATGATTGTAAAGCAAGCACTTCCAAAACTTCGACAATTACATGACAAAGGAATTAAAATTACTATTTTGACATCAGATGAGATTGATAAGGAATCGATAAAGGCACTTTCTCGAGTGGCAGATGTTAAAGTCAAAGCAGGATTATTTGGAGGAGGTATAATTTCAGATAGAAGATATGTGGTAATTTTACTTGGTCCTGAGATAAGTAGTTCTACTTCATCAGAAATAGTAGCCATTTGGGCAGATCATGCTGGATTAGCAGGATTTGCAAGAGAGTATTTTGATTTTTTACTAAAAGATGCTAAAAAGGCATAATTTCAATTGCGTAGAACTGTTGAAAATTTATTAGATTAAAGAAAATACATATTTCATGGATGCAATGGATGACGAAGTTCTGTTTGTAGGAACTGCAGAAGCTGAACATACAGAAATGTATCTAAAAGCAATTTGGCATATTAGAGAAAAAGGAGATGATGTCAAGATCAGCACTATTGCTAAAAGATTGAATGTTCGTCAACCAAGTGTTGTGCAAATGCTCAAAAAATTATCAGTAAGAGACTTGGTCACATATAACAAAGCAGGAGTCTCACTGAAAGAGAGTGGTGAAAATGTAGCATCATCTATGATTAGAAATAGTCGTTTGTTAGAAGTGTTGATGGAAAGTTCATTAAAAATTGAAATTGACGAAGAGATGGTATGTGGTATTGAACATCACATGAGTAAACAATTCACAGATGCATTGTGTATAATGCTCAAATGTCCAGCTAAGAGCCCAAGAGGTCGTGACATCCCAATGGGAGAATGTTGTAAAACAACTAGAGGCACAGAAGAGTAAAAGAAGATATACTCTGAAAATTTGGTGTGAATATGGCTTGTTTTTGTGGATGTGATGAATTTAAGAAAAACCCAGATGGAAAGATCATGGGTTGTGTTAATTGCAATCATGGAAGACAGAATCATGATGATGAATGGCGTGAATCTGCAAGAAAGAATGTTGAACAATCACAGAAACGAGATACTGACTTTGGATGATTTATTCGCCAATAATTTTTACTAGAACTCTTTTGTTTCGTCTACCATCAAACTCACCATAGAAAATAGTTTCCCATGGTCCAAAATCTAATCGACCATCAGTAATAGCAACTACTACTTCTCTTCCCATAACTTGTCTTTTTAGATGTGCATCTGCATTATCTTCACCAGTATCATTGTGACGATAATTTTCAATTGGTTCGTGAGGAGCTAGTTGCTCTAACCACTTTTCATAATCATAATGTAATCCACTTTCGTTATCATTGATAAAAACACTAGAAGTGATATGCATTGCGTTAACCAAACACAATCCTTCCTTAATTCCACTTTTTGAAACCAACTTTTCGACATCTGGAGTAATGTTAACAAATGCTCTTCGTGATTTTGTCTTAAATGTCAGATATTCAGTTAAAGATTTCACATATTATGTAGAAAATTATGTCATAAAAATTCTAAGTTGCAGACTCAGAACTCAAGATCCTAATCATCAAGTCATAGGATAGCGTACATCACTGTCTGCAGTAACAATTCTCGATAATCCTACTTGAACCTTTCAATAAGCTTGATAAGTAAGATAGATTTATTGAAAAAAAATGGTCGAGATAGATGCTCCTTCATCATTAGAAAGTTTTCGAAGATTTATCATAGCTAGTACATGCAGTTCATTTGCACCAAGAAGTTATCTTGAAGATCCAGAAGTTTTTGCAGAGAGAGAAGAGGATTTAGGTTCGATTTATGTGGAAGCAGTAGACAAAGTGACACTTAAAAAAATTAGAGAGATAACATTTGTTAACGCTAAAGATGTTTTAGGAGTTATTTATTCATCAAAGAGCGGAAATACAAGTCTGAAATGGAGACAGACAAGAAAGAATATGGGCAAGGTGACTGGAGAGGCATCTTCAAACTCTCTAGTAAATTTGGCAGAAGGAGGAGTCATTACTTTGGAATGGGTCGAAAACTATGTCAAAAAGAAACAAGAAGAATCAAACTAGTTATCTTTTAGAGATTTTATAAAAAATTATGATAACAAAAACTCTTGATGAGAATACAATTTCATTAATGGCGGAAGATTCTGATGATTTGTTAACGATTAGGAGAATTTTGAAGACGGATGATAAGATTGTAGGTGAAACAACTAGAGTAATCAAACAAGAAAAGGAATATTCACGACCAGATAAAGGTGAAAGAGTTCACGTACGACTTGCAATCAAAGTAGAAAAGATATCATTGGATAACGTTTTAGATAGAATTAGAGTGGGAGGAACAATTCTAGAATCAAATAATGATTCAGTTCCACATGGCACTCATCACTCTTTTACTATAAAAATTGATGAAGGGTTCAATCTGATAAAGAAAAAATGGAGTTTGATTGAAAAAAAACTAGCCAAATCAAAAGGAAAGAAGACAAAATTTATTCTAATTGCAGTTGATACTGGTGATTGTGGAATTGGCAGACTAAAAGGAACACACTTGCATCTTTTACCAAATCTTTATTCAGGTTCTAGTGGAAAAAGATACAAATCAAATTTTAAGATTGAAAAGTTTTTTGACGATATTATTGGAGCTATTAGTTCGGTTGTAGAAAAAGATAATCTGATAATTGTTTTTGGCCCTGGTGAGACAAAAAAGAAGTTTTACAATTACGTATCAAAAAAGCCACTTGCAGACAAATGTAAATTCAAAGTAATAGAAGGAATTGATTCTGGTGGAGAAGATGGAATTCACGTATTTACAAAATCTGATGCAATGAAAGAAGTAATGGCAGACACCAAACTTGCCAAAGTTTCACAAATAATTGATGAGGTGATGTTTTTAGCTAATAAAAAAAGTAAGAAATTCTCAATGGGAATTGAAGAAACAAAAAAAGCAAATGAAGCAGGAGCAATAGAATCGCTAATATTTTCAGAAAAAGCCATACAAGATTCAGATGAACAAGAAATTGTAGATTTCTTAAACGATGTAGAATCTAAAGGTGGAGAAATTTTTAGTGTAGACAGTACTATTGATGCAGGATTAAGAGTTTCAGGTTTAGGTGGAATTATTTCATTACTAAGATTTCCATTAGAATACTAAAGAGTGGAATCTATCAACCAATCAAGATATGGTTTATTCATAGAATTTACATTAATTTCAGCAATTTCTGGTACATCGTATGGATGTAATTTTTTTATTTCATTTTTTAGGGTTTTTTCATTTTTCTTTGTAGTTTTAAAAAATGCCAAATATTCCGAATTATTTTGTATCTTTCCCTTCCATGAATAAACAGAATCAATTTTTGTAATGTTTACACATGCTGCAAGTTTCTGTTTTACCAATTGATTTGCAATTCTTTTTGTTATAATCTTGTTAGGGAATGTAGAGACAATTATTATGGGTTTCATAGGAAACGATAAATTGCCGATACTAAAAAATTTTCTATAATTGGACCTCAACTTTTTAACAGACAATGCAATTATTTACGTACTCATAGCATGGGTTGTAATTTTTGGAGTAGCTAAAGGTCTCAAATTAGAGAAATATGGATTTACAATCAAACCGTATAGTCTAACTTACAAAAATTACAAAGTTCAAGATGCATTAATTAGAGTATTAGGAAGAACAAGAAGGGGAATTCAGGTATTTGCAGATGTCAGTGTAATTGCAGGATTTTTAATGATGGGTTTTGCATTTTGGTTTTTATTTTCAAACATTTTAAACTTTTTTGTTCAACCAACCGAATTTGCAGAATTAACAGTTCTAATTCCAGGTGTTACATTAACATCTGGTTCAGCCATCATGTACTTTTTACTATCAATTCCAATTGTATTGGTAGTTCATGAAGGTGCACATGGAATTGTAGGAGTTTTAGAAAAAATTAACATCAAGACAGGTGGATTTGCCATATTCATTGCAATGTTTGCAGGATTTGTAGAACCAGATGAAGAACAATTTAGTAAGGCAAAAAAGATTTCAAGACTACGTTTGATTGGAGCAGGTCCAACATCAAATGTCATTTTTGCTTTTGCATTAGGAGCAATATTATTTACAAATCCAATGTTTGCAATGGTTGTACCAGAACCATTTTTGAGTTCATTTTATGAAGAAGCAGAAGATGGTGTTTTGGTACTTTCATTGATTGATGGTGGAGGTGCACAACAGGCAGGAATTCAAGAAAATGATGTCATCATAAAGATTAATGATGTTAACATAGCGTCGGCAATTGATTTACAGAAAAATCCATTAGAACCTGGAGAGATGGTTAATGTTACAATACTTCGAGATGGAAGTGAGGTTGTTTTTCCAGTTACAATAATGGCATCACCTGATGATCCTGAAAGAGGATTAATAGGGATAATGAGAAATGATCAACCTCCTAAACCAATTTACAACTTTATTGATTGGGGTTTAGACACTCCTATGGGTTTTCAATTCTCTATGTTCCTACTATGGTTATGGATGATTTCGTTCTTCATTGGAATAATCAACATGTTACCATTACCAATCTTAGATGGAGGTAAATTCATTCATACGATTATTGAGGGAAAAATTTCGGAAAAGGCTGTCAATGGAGCAATGATGGCTGTTTATGCATTTACATTCATCATATTTGGTCTCAATATTGGATTATCATATTACAAGTCAGGCTGGTTTACAATATAATGAAGTGGGGAGGAAATTTTTCCTTAGTACTAATTTTCTCTTTATTTCTCATCATAAATAATATTTCAGATGTGAACGCTCAAGAGACATATGATGAAATATCAATTGAAGAATTTATAGAAATGCAGTTACATTTAGAGAATGGTCCAACAATAAAGAATGGAGTATATACTGTTGAGAGATTTGTAGGAGGATTGGAATGGCCAACAACAATGACGTTTATCGATGATAATCTGTTTGTTTTAGAGAAAAACAAGGGAACCATACGTCATGTAAGTAATGGAGAATTAGTTGAAGAGCCAGTGTTAGATCTTGATGTTGCAAATGCGGTTGAAGGAGGATTATTAGGAATAACGTCATATGAAAATAATATCTATCTATTTCTAACAGAATCCAATGTAGATGGAGGAGAATCTACTGGCACAGTAATTCTAAAATATTTTTGGGATGGTAAAAATCTGGTTAATAGAGAATTAGTGAGAGAAGTTATCAAATCTCAAGATGGATATCATCATCATAGTGGGATTTTATTATCAAGAAGTACGATACCAAATCAGATATTAGCCGTAATAGGAGATAATTTTCAAGAAACTAGAAATCAGAATATTTTTGACAGTACAATTATTGATGATACAAGCACCATTTTCGATATTTCTGAAAATGAAGTTTTTGCCGTAGGAATAAGGAATAGTTTTGGATTGACAGAAGATCCAATCACAAAGAAAATTTGGATGACAGAAAATGGACCAGATGGATTTGATGAAATTAATTTAGTTGAATCAAAATTTAATAGTGGATGGAAGGTCGTTTGGGGCCCTTCATCAGAAAAAGATAGAGATGAATTAGGAAAAAATGATGAATTTGTCTATAGCGAACCAGAATTTAGTTGGGAACAAACTATCGGAGTTACTGCAATATCTTTTGTTAATTCAGAAAAATTTCCAGATTTGAAAAATGATGTTTTGGTTGGAGATTTCAATAATGGTAATTTGTACAAATTTAAATTAAATAATGAACGTACAGGATTCACATTTGAAAATCAAAATCTTAATGATTTGGTATTAAATATTGGCGACTCGTATGATGAAATTATTTTTGGTGTAGGATTTCCTGGTATTACAGATATAGAAGTTGGGCCAGATGGATTGATATATGTAGTTTCTATCGGAGATGGTACAATTTACAGAATTACACCAGAAGCAAAAAAAATAGATAAGGAACATGATTTTGAATGTGTAAATATAGATAAATTAAGCACGGATTTGTCAGGATGTAATCTTTCTAATTTAGAATTAAATGGAATAAATTTATCAGGATTCAATCTTAGTAACGTAAATTTATCGAACTCTAGTCTAAAAAATAGTATACTTACTAATGTAAACCTTGATGGAGCAAATCTTAGTAATGTTGATTTAACAAATTCAAAATTAATGAACTCTATCATGACTAATACAAATTTAGAAAATGCTAACTTGTCCAATACAGATATGCGATTTTCTATTCTTACAGGTTCAAATCTCGATAATGCTGTAATTAGTAATTCCAATATATCAAATGCTAATCTAGAATCTACACAATTAGAAAATGCTGTAATTAGTAATTCCGAACTAATGTATTCCAATTTTAAATCATCAAATTTTGCAAATACCGAAATTTCTAAATCAAGACTCTATAGTTCAGAATTTTCAAATGCTGAATTTTTAAATTCCAGCTTTATAGAAAATGATATTGCATATTCATTTTTTACTAATGCAGATTTTTCTGGTGCAGAAATTTTTCAAATAACTCCTTACTCAAGTGAAATTTTTAATGGAGAAATTATTTTTTCTGAAGAAACACGTAGTGATGTATGCTTAGGAAAAGGTTTTTCGGTCAAGATTTTAAATAGAATATTATTCGAATTAGACAAAATAGAAGGCGAATTTTCTGATGATATTAAAAAATTGATATTAAATATCTGTTAGAGTAAAGAATCAGATATTAAACTCAAACATATTCTCCAAATTATGCAATGTCAAAAATGTGAAAATACTGCAGTCTATACCAGAAAATATTCTGGAGAAAGTCTATGCTCTAAATGCTTTTCAAACTCTATTTTAAGAAAAGCTGCAAAAACCATCTCTAAATATAAAATGATTAAAAATGATGAACTAGTTGTTGTTGGAGTTTCAGGCGGAAAAGACTCGTTAGTATTACTTAGCATATTGAAAAAGATGTCAGAGACTCACAATTTTAGAATCATCGCTGTAACAATTGATGAGGGAATTCCAGGATATAGAGATGAGGCATTGGAAATAGTCAAAAGTTTCTGCTCAAAATTGGATGTAGAGTTTAGAACTTATTCATACAAAGAACTGTATGATGTAACATTATCAGAATCACTAGAATTAAGAGATGATGAAAAAACTACGTCTTGTTCAATTTGTGGTATTTTTAGAAGAAGAGCATTAGATCATGCTGCAGAAGAACTTGGAGCAAACGTAATTGCTACAGGTCATAACTTAGATGATTCATTACAGACATTTTTGATTAACACATTATCGGGGGATTCTAACAAGATTGGCTGGATGAGCCCGGGAAGTGATTCAAAACAAATCAGAAAAATAAAACCCCTTGCAGAAATTTATGAATCTGAAATTGTATTTTATGCATTTACAAATAATTTACCATTTCAAACAGAACCATGTCCCCACATGAATGAAGGTATTCGAACTGAGATTCGAGAATTTCTAAATTCCATAGAAGACAAACATAGTGGAATTAAAAATAACATGTATCGGTCAATAATCAAAATTTCAGAGATTATGAAAGATTCAAGTTTCAAAGAAAAACGAGTTTGTACAAATTGTGGAAATCAGTGCACAGGCAAGATTTGTGCCGTGTGTAATATGATTACAGATTTGAAGAAGCAACGATCCTAATTCAAATATAACATTCAATTCTATCTAAAACGTAGTAGGGAGGATCAGGGTGCCAGCCGTGCCCTATTCTGAAACCGGCTATATGCAGAGATCAGCAACTGCTGGGTAAATCTCTAGGCAGGTAACTCCCGCTTGGTGTGCGGAAATGAATTCACGCCGAGGCGGGTGGTTGCAGGACAAGGATAATCCGAAGGGATTTTTCCTAAGACCGAACCATCGAAAGGGATGAGGTCCGGGAGGGAGCAATCCTAAGATGGAGCATCCACGCTTCCTCGTCTACGTGGGGGATCTTGTATGCCTCGAAATGGGACTATCAGCCTAGATTGGAGCCAGCAGAACTACTACATTAAATTATGAATCAGGTGATATGTGATATGGAAAATTTCATTGGAGTTGGAAATGGACGAACCTATGAGGATTTTCAAAGACAAATTCCAGAACCTGTTAAACCACTATTTGATAAATTACGAACATACTGTAAGTCATTAGATGATAAAGTGATAGAGGATGTAAGAATGCACAGAGTAGTTTTTTGTAAAACGATGGTTTTTAGATGGTTTGCAGATATGGAACCAACTCAATCATCAATCATAATTAAAATTCAAAAAGAACGAAAAGCAGAACCAATAATTTTAGAGGTTACACCAGAACAAGAACTAACAAAAATAGAAGCTACACTCAAAGATGCATTTACAACAATTCGCTAATATCTGACTTCAAAGTTTTCAAACTCACCAGTATAATTTTCTTCAGATAATTCAAACTCATCAACACGAGAATTTGCAGGTCCAGTTTTACACCAATCTGTTAGAGAGTTAATATTTGATTCTTCACCTTCTGCAACAATTTCAACTCTGCCATCATCAAGATTACGAATCCAACCAGTCACATTGTTTTTAATTGCCATGACTCTGGTTGATTGTCTGAAAAATACACCTTGTACTCTACCAGTAACAAAAATATGAATTCTTTTTTGAATCATTCTAAAAGATAAATTGAAATTCTATTATTTGATAGATTGCTTTCTTTCCTTAATTCTTGCTCTACCGGTCTTTCTTGCAGCAATGCTTCCAACTTTGGCACCTGGAGGTGCATCACGAGAAACTGTAGATGATTGTCCAACGTGTTGATGTCGTCCACCACCATGAGGATGTACATATGCTGCTTGAGCAACACCTCTGACTATAGGATATTTGTGACCTTTTGATTTGTAACGCATCCATTTAACTCCAGCACGCATTAATGGTCTATCTTCTACTCCACCACCTGCTAAAGTTCCAATCATTGCTCTATTTTTTGGATTAAGTTTTTTGTATTTACCAGAAGCTAGTTTTAAAATTACTCCATCATCTTTATGAGCAAATACGGTTGCATCAGCACCTGCGGATTTCATTAAAGCACCACCATCTCCAAATTGTTGTTCAACATTGCAAACAATTGTTCCATCAGGGATGTTTTGAATACTAATCACATTACCGTCAATAATTTCAGAATTTAGACCAAAATTCATTCTTTGGCCAACTCTAGTCCCTAAAGGTGCAGGAATAAATGAAATTGAGCCGTCTTCAAATCTTACTTTTGCTAGAGGTGCATCACGACCAGATTCATGAACAAGATCAATAATATCTCCTAGATGTTCTTCTTCTAGTGAAAAACTCGGATATTTGGCAGGTTTTAGCTTGTAAGTAGCGGCTGCTCTAAACTGCATGCCTCCACGTCCACGTCTACGAACACCTGGTCTTTTACCCATAGTATTCGATTGTGCCTAGAATCATGATTTTAAGCTTGTGATCAGTTTTGAATCGATCAATAGAATAATACGCTAAATATATAAAAAAAGAATGATGAGAGTAAAGATATGAGTGAAACTGGTCTTTCCCTAAAAGTTCTAGAAGCATATACTAGAGATGTTGGAAGAGGAGTAGCAAGAATCGATTATGATTCTATGGATTCTCTAAATGCATCAACTGGTGATGTTATAGAATTAAAAGGAAAGAGACGTACAGTTGCAAAATGTTTGCCTTTGTATCCTTCCGATGAAGGTAAAGGAATTATTAGAATTGATGGTTTAGGAAGAAACAACTCTGGAATCGCTATTGGAGATGCAATTACTGTTAAAAAAATAAAGGCAGTTCCTGCAGAAAAAGTGGTAGTTGCACCATTAGAAGCAATACCACCAATTGATGAGAGGTATTTAGCAGATGCACTAGAAAGTGTACCTTTGATTAAAGGAGATAATGTAATGGTTCCATACTTTGGAGGAAGATTAACATTCCAAGTAATAGGAGTTACACCAGCTGCAGATGCAGTTCTAATTACACAGAAAACAACATTTCACATAGCCGAAAAAGGTGAAACACTAAGAGGTGTTCCTCAAGTTACATACGAAGACATTGGCGGAATAAGAGGAGAAATAAAGAAAGTTCGTGAGATGATTGAATTGCCATTAAGACATCCAGAAATATTTGAAAAATTAGGAATCGAAGCACCAAAAGGAGTTTTACTTTATGGACCTCCAGGAACAGGTAAAACACTTTTGGCAAAAGCAGTTGCAAACGAGAGTCAAGCACATTTCATTAGTATTTCTGGACCAGAGATTATGAGTAAGTTTTATGGAGAAAGTGAAGCCCGTCTAAGAGAAATTTTCAAAGAGGCAAGAGAGAAAGCACCATCAATTATTTTTGTAGATGAAATTGATTCAATTGCACCAAAGAGAGAGGAAGTGACTGGGGAAGTAGAGAGAAGAGTTGTATCTCAAATGTTATCATTAATGGATGGATTAGAAGCAAGAGGAAAAGTCATTGTGATTGCTGCAACTAATAGACCAAACGCAATTGATCCTGCATTAAGAAGACCTGGAAGATTTGATAGAGAAATAGAAATCAAAGTTCCAGATAAAAAAGGAAGGAAGGAAATTTTGTTAATTCACTCACGAAACATGCCTTTGGCCGCAGATGAACATGAATTTCCAGTAAATATTGAAAAGATCGCTGCAGTTAGCCATGGCTATGTTGGTGCAGATTTAGAGTATCTATGTAAAGAAGCAGCAATGAAATGTCTTCGAAGATTACTTCCAGAATTGAATTTGGAAGAAGAAAAAATCCCACCAGAGACACTAGATAAATTAATTGTAAATGGCGATGATTTCAAAAAGGCTCTAGTTGAGGTAACACCATCAGGAATGAGAGAAGTATTCATTGAGAATCCTGATGTTTCATGGGATGAGATAGGTGGTCTTGCAGAGGTCAAACGAGAATTGATGGAAGCAGTAGAATGGCCAATGAAATATCCTGGTCTTTATGATAAATTAGGACATAAAATGCCGAGAGGAATTTTGTTACATGGGCCAAGTGGAACAGGTAAAACACTAATGGCAAAAGCAGTTGCAACAGAAAGTGAAGCTAATTTTGTCTCAGTTAGAGGACCAGAACTGCTATCAAAATGGGTAGGCGAATCTGAAAGAGGAATTAGAGAAATATTCAAAAGAGCAAGACAATCAGCTCCATGTGTTATTTTCTTTGATGAAATTGATTCAATTGCGCCAGTTAGAGGAGCAGGAGGAGAAACTCAAGTAACTGAAAGAGTTGTCAGTCAATTGCTCACAGAATTAGACGGTATGGAAAACATGCACGGAGTAATTGTACTTGCTGCAACTAACAGAGCTGATATGATTGATCCAGCATTATTAAGACCTGGAAGATTTGATAAAATTATTTCAATTCCATTACCAGATAAAGACGGTAGAAAGAGGGTACTTGAAATTCATTCAAAAGATATACCACTTGCAGATGCAAACGGTCCAGATAAAATTGACTTTGAAAAACTTGCCGAATTAACAGATGGGTTAAGTAGTGCAGATGTAGCAGCAATAGCAAATACAGCAGTTTCATTAGTAGTTCATGAGCATTTGGATAATGCTGCTCCAGGGAAGAATCTAAGTGATGATGAAACAAAGAAGATTGTTGATGCTATTGAAAAGAAAGCAGCAGATGCCAAAGTCACAATGAAGCATTATGAGGAAGCAGTTAGGAAAGTAAGAGAACAAAAAGATCTAAAGATGAACGATAAACTAGTTGCATCATACTACAGGTAGTTTTAATAAAATACACACGAACTAATTTTCATAAATGTCAGAATTAAAAGGATACAAAGGTAAAATTCGTGATTTCTTAATTTCAAATAAAGTTGAAGTTGGAGATTTAATCAAAATTACTTCTGAATTGACATTTTCAGGAATTCTGATGCCTAGGTATGAAAGTGGAGATGAGTCCCATATTGTTCTAAAACTAAAAAGTGGATACAATATTGGAATTGAATTTGAAAAAATCGAGAAGATTGAGAAGATTGGACAAGTAGAATCAGGTGATGAAAATTCACAGACAATTGAAAAAAATGAAAAATTACCAAAGATTTTGTTATTATCAACTGGAGGAACTATTGCAAGTAAAGTTGATTATAGAACAGGTGCAGTAACTCCTGCACTGTCGGCATCAGAATTGTATGAGGCGGTTCCGGAGATTGCAAAAATTGCAAATGTTGATGCAGAAGTATTATTTTCAGAATATTCAGAGAATTTACAGCCAGAGCACTGGTTAGAGATTGCAAAAAAGGTGGATAGTGTTGCAGATTCAGATTATGCAGGAATAATCATAGCACATGGAACAGATACAATGCATTATAGTTCTGCATTTTTATCATTTGCATTATCTGGTTTTAAGAAACCAATTACTCTAGTTGGTTCACAAAGATCATCGGATAGACCATCATCAGATGCCGCATTAAATTTGATTGCAGCAACAAAATTCTTAGTAAAAACAGAATCAACAGGAATTTTTGTCGTAATGCATCAAAATGAGAGTGATGATGCTATAGCATGTCATTTTGGAACACGTGTAAGAAAAAATCATACTAGTAAAAGAAGTGCATTTCAGACAGTTGGTGATGAACCAGCGTTTGTTGTATACGAGGATAAAATTTTAAAAAATGCAAAAAAAGAGTTCTTTAATGGGAATGAATACAATCCAAAAATTAATCTTGACACAAAAGTTGCATTAGTTAAATATCATCCAGGATTTGATTCAAAGATTGTTGAATCACTAATAAAATTACAATATAGAGCAATAATTTTTGAGGGAACAGGATTGGGGCATGTAGGAAAAACAATGTATGATTCAATCAAAAAAGCAAAAGAAAGTGGAATGTTTCTAGGAATGACATCTCAATGTATTGATGGACGTGTGAGTATGACAGTATATGAGAGTGGAAGAGATTTACTTGATATGGGAATTATCCCTCTAGAAAATTTGATACCAGAAGTTGCATTAGTTAAAGCAATGTGGGTTTTAGGAAATTCTGATTCTTATGATGAAATTAAAAAAATGATGCTGAAAAATTATTCATCTGAGTTTTCTTGAGTGTAAAATGTCTGAATTTAATATCAAAAACATTGGATTAAAAGTTGGGTTAGAGATTCATCAACAGCTAGATACAAAAAAAAAGTTATTTTGTAACTGTACACCAATAGAAGAAGAAGAATTTTCAAGAAAATTCTCAAGAAAGTTGAGGGCGGCAAAGAGTGAATTAGGAAAAATTGATCCTGCTGCACTATTTGAGAGTACTAAATCAAAGACGATCATATACTATGCAAATCCAAACAGCAGTTGTTTAGTAGAAGAAGATGAAGAACCACCACATGCATTAGATCCTGATGCAAAAAATATTTCACTTTTAATTAGTTCTGCATTAGATTCAAAAATTTTTTCAGAGATTCATGTGATGAGAAAGACAGTCATTGATGGATCAAATACAACAGGATTTCAGAGAACAATGCTTGTAGCACAAGGTGGGAGTATTGAAGTTGGGGGGGAAAAAGTAGGTGTCCAATCTATTTGTCTCGAAGAAGATGCAGGAAAATTAATCAAAGATGAAGGGAATCATAGATTTTTTAGTCTGGATCGTCTTGGAGTTCCTTTAGTTGAGATTGCATTAGATCCCGTTGAAGGTGATCCAAAATTTGTAAAAGATATTGCGCTAACCTTAGGTAGATTACTTCGAGTAACAAAAAGAGTAATGCGTGGAATTGGAAGTATTAGACAAGATGTTAATATTTCAATTGATGGGGGCGGAGTTATCGAAGTAAAAGGAGTACAACAATTAGATCAATTAGAAAAAATCATTGAATTTGAAGCAAAACGACAACATGGATTAAAATTAATTTCTGAGAAAATAAATCAAAGAGGATTTACAGAGATTAATAGAAATGACGATGTGTTTGACATTACAGAATTAATGCAGGATTGTAATTCAAAAATTATTAAAAAATCAATAGAGAAACAAGAGAATATTTTTGCGATAAGAATAAAAAAATTAAAAGGGGTTATTGGATTTGAGCCTTATTCGAATATTAGATTAGGAAAAGAAATCGGTCAATTGGTAAGATTTTTTGGAATTGGTGGTGTTTTTCATTCTGATGAATTACCAAATTATGGAATTGAAAATGAGGATATCGAAAGAGTTACAGAGAAATTGGATATGCAAGGTGATGATGCATTTTTAATTATTGCAGGAGGGAAAATACCAGTTGAATTTGCAATTGAGTCAATTATCAATAGGATAAAACTTGCAAAAGATGGACCTCCAGCAGAGACTAGAGCTGCTACTCAAAATGGTGACACTGTTTTTCTTAGACCAAGACCAGGTGCATCACGAATGTATCCAGAAACAGACATTCCCACAATCAAAGTAACAAATGAAGAACTCAAAGAAGTAAAATCCAACATACCAAAATCATGGGAAGGATCAATTAAAGAAATAGAAGAGAAATACCGAATTAACAATCAGCTTGCCGAACAAATATTTGATTCAAATTATTTTGAACTTTTTGAAAAAATCTGTTCAGAAAAGCAAAATTCGCCAAATTTTGTTGCATCAGTTCTTTGTTCAACCATAACTAATTTGGAAAGAAAGGGATTAGATTCTGGTTTGTTAAATGATGAGCAGATTATGAAAACATTTGAGTTATTAGATAAAGAAAAAATAAACAAAGAATCAATTGAGATAATTTTTGAGCAGATAATGTCTAAAAAAGCAAATGATATTACACAAGCATTAGAAAATGCATCAATTACTCAATTAAGTGAAGATGAATTAGATAAGGTGTTAGATGAGATTGTTCAAAAAAATGCAGAAAAGATACAACAAGAACAGATACGTGCGTTAAGTGGTTTAATGGGTATAGTAATGAAGGAAGTTAGAGGTAAAGCATCTGGAAAGATGATTAATCAAAAACTAAAAGAGAAAATTCAAAAATTTTTAGATTATAGAAAATACTAGTAGATGAATAAAATAAGATAAGTTAAGGGGATTAACTTGTTGTTTTTCTACTACCAGTACCTCTACCAGTTGAGCGTGTTCTGCCTTTGGTAGATGCTTTTTTTGTTGTTGGAGTTGATGATAATTTTCTTTTTCCCGTACCACGGCCAGTAGAAACACTACGATTACCTGCAGCTTTCTTTTTAGCCTCCTGATATTCTTTGTAAGAATCTCCAGAGAATGTTGATTTCTTACTAGTGTCAGTCTTTCTACGAGTTGTACCTCTACCACCAACACGGGTTACTTTTGCCATGGAAAATAGGCAAACTACAGGGTTTTAAAGTTGTTCATAATAATAATCTGAAATGATTAATGCAAAAAGTGGGTTTAAAGCCACGTCTCCTAGGAGATAGGATCTGACCTTATGCGTTAACTAGGCTGTGCGACTCCCGCATGAAAATTTTGAATTTCTAGAATAAGTTCATTATTGGCAAAATATTGAAATGAGAGAAAAATTATGCAGATTTATGCCATTTTGGGAAGTCGTTTTAGATAAGGATAAAGAAATTCTGGGTAGATATAATCAAGAATATTTTAGTGAACAGAAAATCGGAGAGATTGTTAAAAAACTATATGAACAAGAGATTAGGCAAGGTCACAATCTAACAATTAGATTATCAAAAAACGACTAATCTGAGTTTTGAAATTCATCTAATAGAGATTTTTGTTGTTTTGATAATTTTTTTGGTATTTCTACCACTAGATGTACAAAGAGATCCCCACGTCGGTTGGAGTTTTGACTAGGTAGTCCTTGAGATTTAATTTTTATAATCGAATTTGGCTGCGTTCCAGATTCTATTTTCAAATTTTGTGTTTTTTCTAATGTTTTAACTATGATTTCTGTACCTAGAGTAGCATCAATCATCGATATTTTTGCATCACAGTATAGATCTGTTCCATCACGTCTAAAATATGTGTGAGATTCTACTCGAACACGTACAATTAAATCTCCATTTTCTCCATCTGGAATTGATTCACCTTCTCCTTGGATAACATAATCACCATTGTCAATTCCTGATGGAAGATTAAATGAAAGATGTTTTGTTCCCTTAACTTTTCCACGTTGACATTTTTTACATGGACTTTCAATAATTTCTCCTCTACCTTGACATTTTCCACATGGTTGAACTGTAACAAATGTTGAAAATCCCATCTTTCTTCCAACTCGAACTTGTCCATTACCGTTACAATCTTTACAAGTTGATTTTGAGGTACCAGAATTACAGCCAGTGCCGTTGCAATCAGGACAATCTAGATACTTTTTGAGATCAAGTTCTATTTGTTTTCCATGTAATACATCTTCCAAAGTGACATAGCATTCATGTAAAAGATCATTTCCACGTTGACGGCCAAATCCTCTGCCTCCGCCACCAAATAGATTTTGAAAAACTGATTCAAATCCGCCTCCACCTCTATTCTGTCTACCAAAGAGATCTTGGAAGATATCATTGAAATTTCCACCTGCACCTCTAAAGATATCCTCGGTAGAATATCTTCCATCTACTCCGTCATGACCATGTTGATCATATAGTTGTCGTTTACTTGAATCAGATAGAACTGCATATGCTTCAGAAATTTCTTTAAAATGTTCTTGTGCGTCAGGAGATTTGTTTCTATCTGGATGAAATTTTAGGGCAAGTTTTCGATATTGAGATT
The DNA here is from genome assembly GCA_028242535.1 of Candidatus Nitrosopelagicus sp. Classification (GTDB taxonomy): domain Archaea; phylum Thermoproteota; class Nitrososphaeria; order Nitrososphaerales; family Nitrosopumilaceae; genus Nitrosopelagicus. The sequence goes on from JAOJYB010000007.1 coordinate 54,173, forward strand.
TGATTTCATCCGGATTAGAAGATTTTGTGGCTCCTAACACTTCATAATAATCGCGTTTAGCACTCATGGATAATCTGATTAATTGA
>JAOJYB010000008.1 GCA_028242535.1 Candidatus Nitrosopelagicus sp.
TCATTATCAATTAACATTTGTTTTCTTTCTTCAAATTTAGCTTGTCTATGAAGCATTTTTGTGATATAACCAGCAATCTCATTTTTTAGACCTTTAGAACGAATAATTGAAATTTCATTGAGTGTTTGTTTATTGGTTGAAAAATCAGTTCCGAAACGTTCAGAATATTCATTCAGAACTTCATTTGAAAGTCGTTTTATTCTATCCACTAGCAGTTTGGTTTTTTGGTTTTTTATATATGTACCATCATACTCCTAAGAATCTCTTCGAATTATCTTCAATTTGTGTAAGTAATTTTTCATATGATGTGTGAAGAATTTTTGAGGCACAAAAAATCACACTTGATACAAACATAATTTCAGTAGTTTTGTATTCAAAACAACGTGAAAATCTCACAGGGCCATCAGTCTCAACTAAGAGTTGAGAAGGATCTGTTTTTGTGAGTAAGACCTGTTTATCATTTGCATATAACAATAGAGGACCATAAGATACAAAATATCGATTATCCATAGCAGTTCTCAATTGAGCTTTGTTACCATCGAACCAGTGTAGTAAGATTCCAGGAATTTTATAAGATGGTAAAATTTCAAAGATATCAGATAGTGTCTTTCTTGAGTGAATTGAAATAGGTTTGTTGAATTTCTCTGCAAAAGATAGTTGTTTTGAGAAGACTTCTTTTTGTATATTCCATTCATCTTCAGAATCAATGTAAGTTCTATCTAATCCAATTTCACCAATTCCAGTAATAATTTTATTATTTTTTTCAATCAAATCATAGACCGGTTCAGATTCCTTTTGAGCCATCTCAGGATGAATTCCGATAAAAGGTAAAACATTTTTTGATTTTTGATGTAAATTCATAGTTTCGTTAGAAGTTTCAATATCTATTGAGACACAACATGCTTTGATTTTTAGCAAATCCATGTAATTTAGAATCATATCAATATCTGATTTGTATTCAGGATCTGAAAGATGAATGTGTGCATCATAGATCCAGCTCATGTCATGTGTTAGATTTTTTCACTAAAAGTATTTTATCGCCAATTTTACTCATAATAGTATGAAAACATCAGATTTGGGAGTTTCAGCAATGTATAGAATTTTGAAAAAAGCTGGTGCAGACAGAGTTAGTGATGAATCAGCTGATGAACTAAGAAGAGTGATAGAAGATATTGCAACAGATATTGCCAAAAATGCCGTAGACATGAGCAAGCATGCAGGGAGAAAGACGGTCAAAGCAGAAGATGTGAAACTTGCATCTAAAACATCAGGGAAAATTTAGGTAAAGAGTTTAATTGTAAACATTAGTTTTTTTTATTGCGGTGACGTGGCAGAGCGGTTATGCGTGAGCCTGCAAAGCTTATCTAAAGGGGTTCGACTCCCTTCGTCACCTTTCTACTTTTATCTGTCCTGCCATCCAAGGATGTAAAGTACAGTAGTAAGGATACATTCCAGGCTCTTCAAATTTGTATGAAAATATTTCATAGGGATCCAAGTGTCCACTATCAAACAATTCGTTAGGGCTTTCATATTTACCGCTAGTTACACTGTGAAATGCAGAATCTTCATTTTTCCATGTTACAGGTTCATCAAGTTTTGTGATATAATATGATGGAATGTAACATTCAGGATGTGGTCCACATGCAGGTCTTGCGGCTTTTACAGGAATTGTAATTAAGGCTTCAGTTTTTTCAACGTTTTCAATTTCAACAGCTTCAGTTTGACTTTCTTCAATGTTCATCTGTGAAGCTGCACCAATTATGACAATAATTACTACAATAGGAATGATGGCTATTTTCTTATTCACATTTTGAATTGTTCGTATTTCTTTATGTTTCTTAGTAAGGTTATGTTGTAATTACCCTATTCTTCTTAAGGATAAGCAAAACAAAATAACAAAAATGCCACCTAAAGGAACAAATCTCTTAGAATACAGTGAACAAGGACGTAATATTCTTTCAAAATTTTCTAGTGCACCATTAGAAGGATTTGCCACACATTCAGTTGATGTAAGCATTAGCGAGTTCATGAAAGATTCCAACACCACAGTTGAGAAAGGTCGCGATTATCTATTATGGCATTTGATTAACGTTGAAGAGGTTTTACAAGACATTGCAGAAAATGCAATAATTGATGGAGGATATGACGAAGGCATAGATGCGTATCTAGTAGATTCTGATGAAAAGAGAATTAGATTATTTCAATCAAAATACAGCTCTGCTCACTCTACAGGAGCAATTGACCAATTTGTTCAAGATGTATTACGACTAAAAGAAAAAGAACAATCCAAACTAAAGCGAGATGAATTACAATATCTCTGGAAAATTCTTAATGATAAGAAAATGAAGATAGACTTAGTCTACATAACTGACCAGTATGTAGATGATTATCAAAATGACAAAGTCAGAGTCATGGGTAGGCAGCAAGTGTATCAGACACTATGGGAACGAATCAAGAAACCTGCTAAGGGTCAAAATGCAAGTTTAAGAATTCTCAAACAGCCACTTGAACATAAAAATTGTAAAGTTTGTGTAGTTTCTGCTTTTGATTTAGCAGAATTAGTAGAGAAGAATGAGCACTATATTTTTGAATCAAATATCAGAAAACATTTGGGTGGAAAAGGCTCTATAAATAAAAAAATATCGACGACGCTAGAAGATGATCCACATAATTTCTTTGAATGGAATAATGGAATTACTATAACAGTAGATGATGTTTCAATTAAAAATAACGAACTATACCTAAAAGGTGCACAGATTGTTAACGGAGCACAAACATCAAAAAGTATTCTAGATAAGAAAAAAAAGGCAAATAATGTTGATGCTGAGGTACTGGTCACCGTAATTAAAACAAAAGATGAGGAACATCAGAGAAAAATTACAAAATATAGAAATTCACAGAATGCTGTTAAAGGTAAAGATTACGTATCTTTACAAGATTACTTTGTATCAATTCATCATATGTTAGCAACAAGACTCGATTATTGTTTTGAACATCAGCAAGGTTTGTGGCTTAATCTTTCTGTAGCTGAAAAGGCAAAGTTTCAAGGAAATGAGATGTATAACAAGTATTTGCCAGATACAAAGGATAGATGTAGAATAAAGGATGATTCAGCTATTGCATCATTTGTATCATATTTTGTTCAAAAACCAAATGAAGTATACGGAGGAATTGCAAAGTATCTTCCAAACGGAGCAAAATATGAGAATGTCTTTGATGATGAATTAGAATGCGATTATAGATATTTCCTATTCCCACATTTGATTAGAGAATTTGCTAAGAATCAATTAGGATATGACAGAAAAAATACTCAAAATAAAAACAAGAGATATGCTCAAAGTCTATTTGTTGCAGTTACAGCAAGAATCATTCATAAAAATATTCTAGTAAAACATGATGATTTCAAAAGCGATATTACAGAATTGGAGAAGATAATGAAGAATTTTAGATTATGTGAAAATATTTTACATGTAGCTGATAAAGTAGTCACAAAGTTCCTTGAAGATTCAGCTGTTGAAACAAAGATTGAAGAATCAAATACTGCTCATAACTTCTTTTCAAATCAAGTGTATGGAAACGATATGCTCAAAATTATTGATAGGAAAATTGGTCAAGAAGCAGAAGATATTGGATTTATCAAGAAAACAATTTTTGGAATTTAGAATTAGTTTAGAGGTAACAATCCAGCCAGTGTAAAATCTTGCAGGAGGTTACATTGACCAGACTATTACCGATGATCGTATAAAATAGTAGTATTTAACGTCATTTTTTTCGGCAAATGATTTTATAGCCAAATTTTGTCCGTGAGATTGTATGACCGGAAAATGTAAACAATGTTCCAATGATATTGGAGAATTACCTTACAATCCAATGCCAGAATGGAAAGTTGAAGGTCCATTATGTGGTAAGTGTTATTCAAGTAAACTTGGAGAATTTTATCCAGGCAAACATATTAGAACTAATCGTCTAAACGAAGATGATTAATCAGTTTTAGAGTATTTGTGTCTGTTAAAACAATTCCACGCTAGTGCATCATCTTTGATATCATCTTCAGATAAGAATTTGATGTTTGTAACAACTTTTTTCTTTTTTAGTATGTTTAATTGGAAGGTATCAAAATTTGTGCACTCACAAACTTCGTAAAGACATGCATGTGAATCTTGATTATGATCGTCTTTTCGGTGTCCACAATCACATTTTGCATCATTTTTAACCTGATCTATTGTTTTTTTTGAATAAATTCCAAATCTCATAAATGCACTTCCTTGATGACCTTTTTTGAAACGCTCATAATTTTCAGATTTTTCTAGTATTTTGTAAAAATATTTGTTAGTGTCTGGACGTCGAGAGTCAGCACCCATTACAAACCAATAATCATCGCCAGTTTCTACAAATCGAATTTTAATTGTATGATCATTCCACCAATGCACAGTTTCATACCATAGATCTCGAGCTGGTTTAGTCTCATTAAACATTAAAACTATATTCATCCTAATGTCAAAATACCGATATGCGACTCCAAGAAAATCTTCATGCCAAGAGATCGATGGATTATCAGACACGTTTAACAAACAAATTTTGCCTATTTATCTCATAATAGATTGAGTAATACTCTTATATCTCATTAGAGAATTTGTTGTTATATGACCTATAGAACCAGTATGCAAATTGTAGCAGATGTACTAACAGTTACAGAACAAACTGGTCAGGAAGGTATCAAAACTACATCACTCCTCACAAAGGCTAATCTTTCACATTCTAGATTAGAAAAATTTGTAAAGAATTTGACTGGTGCAGGGTTGATAAACAAGATCGAGTTTGATGGAAGACATACATTTGTTATTACTGAAAAAGGTATACAATACCTAGAGTCATATCAAAAGTTTTCAGATCTAGCAGGATCATTTGGATTAGATTTATAAATTTATTTTCTAAATTTCTTTCTTCTTTCACGTCTAAGTTTTTGCTGTTCTTTACGAGTTTGCATCGAACTGTAAAGTATTACAACAATAGCGCCGCCTATTGATACAAAGAATAAACCAGTGTATGGTTCCTCACGTAATCCACCCTCAGTTGGATCAACATATGCAATTGGAATTCCTATTAGCATACAACACATAATCACCATTAGGTATTTGTTCATGATAATACCAAATGATTAAATCATTTATCTGTTTTATTATTAATGATGTCTAAATCATTAGAGTTAGTGGGGTTTGCATTGATTGGAGGAACAATCATTTCATTTATTGGAATGGGAGATTCAGAATTACGTTGGCCAGTTTTTTGGGGATGTGCAGCAGGAGCACTAGCAATTATATTTTATAGAAAGCGTCAGAGAAAAAAACAAGATCAAAATTTATCGAAATAGATCAATAACTCAACCAAAACTATACCGGCAGATCTATAAAGGACAAGAGAGACAATTTTTTGGGAAACATGGTAGATAAGATCGAATGGTGGAAAGGACTTGGAGAAGAACTCCAAAAAGATATTGAGATTACGTTAGAATAATTATTTTTATTAAAAAATTTACAAGCCTCGAATGGGATCCGAACCCATGACCTTTTCATTACGAGTGAAATGCTCTACCAGGCTGAGCTATCGAGGCATGAACAATACCTTCTTAGAGTTTATAAAAAGCGTTTCTGGTTTAAAGTATGAAAATTTCAATATCGGGAATCAGAGGAATTTATGGAGTTGATTTTTTTCCAAAAGATGTTTTAAAATTTTGTGATGGGTTTTCTAAATTGATTAAAAATGGAAAATGTGTCATAGGAAGGGATACTAGAAAAACAGGCGAGATGATTGAGAAATTGGTTTCGGCCACAATGTTAGAAAGAGGAATCGATGTTCAGATTTTAGGGATTGCACCAACGCCAGTGGTATTTAGAAAAGCAAAAGAGGTAGGTGCGGGAATAATCATAACATCATCACACAACCCGCTAGAATGGAATGGATTAAAATTCATTCTTGAAGGAAAAGGTATCACTGAAGAAGAATTGGATATTGTTCGGAATGAAAGTAATTCAAATAGGCCAAAAATAGGAAAGGAAAGTATAGTAAAATCAAATTATATTTCTGATGCTGTAGAAGTTATTGGAAAACTTGAACAAGAAAAACATGTAACTGTTGATGTAGGTGGAGGAGCTGCTAAAGATGTTGCACCACAATTATTGAAAGAGATTGGATGCCAAGTTACAACAATAAATGATGAATTAGATAAATGCTCAAGAGGTCCAGACCCAACTTCAGATGAATTAACAGAACTAATTAGCAAGACAAAAGATGTAGGTTTTGCATTTGATTTAGATTCAGATAGAGTTATTTTAGTAATTAATGGTGAAAAAAAATCTTCAGATATTACATTGGGTTTAGGAGTTGTAAAAGCAATCAGATTAGGAATTAAAAAATTTGTTTTAAGTTTGGATAGTAGTTTAGCAATTGAAAAATTCATCATTAAACACGGTGGAAAAGTTTGGAGATCTAAAATTGGAGAAGCAAATGTAATTCAAATGATGATTAAAAATGACGCCGAAGCTGGTGGAGAAGGCAGCAGCGGAGGATTTATTCTTAAAAAATTCAATATGTGTAGAGATGGATTATTGACTAGTGGATTAATAGCATCTATAATTGATGAGGAATCCATTAAAAAAGATGTAGAGTTTTTTGAAAGTTTTTCACAAATTAGAGACAAGGTATCTGTAGAATCCACATTACATGAAAAAGTAATTGCAGGATTAGCAAAAAAATTAAAAGAAAAATATGAAATTAATCAATTAGATGGTATCAAAATAAGTATAAATGAAAATACATGGTCATTGATCAGGAAATCAAATACGGAGGACGTCATCAGAATTTCAACTGAATCAAATGAAAAAAAATTGTTAGAAAAGATACAAAAAGAGATGATAGCTAATGTAAAGAATTGTTATGAAGAGATTAAGTGAAAGAGAAATTATTGAAATAATGAATAAGAAAAAGAAACATTTTCTATCTGAAGATGTTGAGATTTTCAGATTAGGAAATCAACAATGTGCAGTATGTGTTGATACATTAGTGGAAAGTACAGATATTCCAAAAGGTTCAAAATTAGAAGATGTTTCAAGAAAAAGTATTATTTCCAGTTTGAGTGATTTTGCTGCAAAAGGAATTATCCCAAAATTTTGTATCGCTTCATTAACATTGCCATCATCAACCTCAAAAAAACAACTACAAGAATTATCCAAAGGATTTACAAGCGCTTGTAGAGAATTTAAAATTGAATTACTAGGAGGGGATACAAATCAAGGTACTGAAATTTCAATACATGTAGTATTATTTGGAAGTGCAAAAAATTACATGAAAAGAAAAGGTGCAAGAATAGGAGATATCATATGTACTACAGGACCATTTGGATACACGGCAGCCGCATTAGAAATAATATTAAAAAAGAAAAAAACGACTAAATCTTTTTCAACAAAATCAAAAAATCTTTTTTTTAAACCTAAACCACGACTAGAATTTGGTCACAAATCAATCAACCATATCACATCTTCTATGGACTCAAGTGATGGATTATCATCATGTTTGAATGAAATGTCTCAACAAAGTAAGAAAAAATTTCTGATTACAAAAATCCCAACAAATAAAGATGTAATAGAATTTTCAAGAAAAAATAAGACTAATTTAAAAAAATTGGTCTTCGATGGAGGTGAAGAATTTGAATTAGTTTTTACCGTGAGACCTAAAAATTTAAGGAGTATTCATACACTTGCAAAAAAATTCAAGATTAGTATTTTTGAGATTGGACATGTATCAAAAGGGAATGGCGTATTTTTTGATGATGGTAACGAGTCATTTAAGATCAAAGATAATGGTTGGCAACATTTTAGATAATTTCAGGGCATTCTTTTATAAAGCCAAAAAAATCTGCAAAATCTATGTCAGAAGCTGTTGAAGAAACACCAAAAGTAGTTGTAAAAGCAACTGAAGAGGTTGTAGAAGCAACTGAAGAGGTTGTAGAAGCAACTGAAGAGGTTGTAGAAGCAAAGCCACAAGAACCTACAAAAACAAAAATTGCAGATAAATGGGGAATTGCACATATCTTTAGCAGTTATAACAACACTATCATCCACATTACTGATTTGACCGGTGCAGAAACAGTTTCAATTAGTTCTGGAGGTCATCATGTTAATGCAGATAGATACGAATCATCACCTTTTGCAGCAATGAAAGCAGCAAACGTAGTATCAGAATCTGCAAGAACAAAAGGATTCACAGGATTACACATTAGAGTTCGTGCTGTAGGTGGAGTTGGTTCTAGAGTTCCAGGACCAGGAGCACAAGCAGCAATTCGTGCACTTGCAAGAGGAGGATTCAGAATTGGTAAGATTGATGATGTGACACCCATTCCACATGATACAACAAGGAAAAAAGGTGGAAAACGAGGAAGAAGAGTTTAGTTAACCTGTAGTAATTTTAATTTTATTTTACAACTATTGTTTTCTAAATATTTTACAAGAAAATTAACAAACTTTTCTTCAGGTTTTGAACCTTTAGATTTGTTAACTTGTTCAGTAAATTCTTGTTCCATAGACATATGGAGATCTCCTTTCAATATCATATCAATAAATGTCCAACCAAATTTAGATACAGGTTCATTTAGAATATACCCATTTTGAACATCACATAATTTTTCTAATGTATTCATTATATCCTCAAAAAGAAGTCTATCTTTAGGCCAATTAGTTGTACTAATTTGAATATAATATGTCATAATTCATCATCATTATTTGTTTTTTTAAATTTATCTGCAATTGAAATAAATTTTCCATCCTTTTCAACATTAATTTTATTTTCCATTCTAATAGAAAGTCCTACAGATCTAAATAAAACTAGTAATTTTCCACCATCCAATGTTTCATTAATATCACCTGATGAGATCAATTCACCTAATTTTTCAATAATGATTTTGGATTCATTTGGAAATTGATACTCTGCATTTTGTAATACTTCCATACCACGATAACCTAAACTATTCACTACATAATCACGTAACGAAAGTTTTGGTTTTTCATTTTCTTCACTTTTATTTTCATCTAATTTATCTTGCATGGAAAGGTTTTTTTGCATTTCAGCTAATCGTTTAGCCTTAAGAATATCTAATTCTTTATCTTCATCACTCATCCTTTGATCACCCCAATTGGAACTAATTTAGCAACTTTAGTCGCGATTCCAAGATTATGAGATACATTAACAACAGCATCAACATCCTTGTATGCTTGAGGTGTCTCTTCAACCACACCATCTCTTGTTAAAGATTTTATAAAAATGCCTTTATCATTAAGGGATTTTTTGACTTCAGATTCTGTAAAGTCACGTCTTGCTTTTGACCTAGACATCATTCTACCAGCACCATGAGCTGTTGAACCAAAACTTGCAGACATTGAATTCTCACTACCTAAAAGAATCCAACTTCCAGTCCCCATAGAACCTGGAACCAAGACAGGTTGACCAAGATCCCTATATTTTGAAGGGACCTCATCCATATTTGCTGGAAAAGCACGTGTTGCACCCTTTCTATGTACTACAAGATTTTTTTGTTCTCCATTAATTTTGTGTTTTTCAACTTTAGCAATGTTATGTGCTACATCGTAGACTAATTTCATATCTAAATCAGATTCAGATTGTGAAAAAACTCTTTCAAAAGATTTTCTTGTCCAGTGAGTTATCATTTGTCTATTACTCCATGCAAAATTTAATGCTGCAAACATTGCTTTTCTATAAGATTCACCTTCCTCAGAGGCATTTGGAACACACGCAAGTTCTCTATCTGCTAAATTAATGCCATATTTTTCTTGTACCTGTTCAGAAATTCTAAGATAATCACTACAAACTTGATGACCAAATCCTCTAGAGCCACAATGAATCAATACAGTAATAGTACCTTCTTGTATTCCCATTCTTTTTGCAGCTTCTTCGTCATGAATTTCTTTTACACGTTGAACTTCAAGGAAATGATTTCCAGATCCTAAACTTCCTAGTTGTGGAAGCCCACGTTTTCTTGCTTTGTCAGATACTTTATTTGGATCAGCGTTCGCTATTTGTCCATTTTCTTCACAAACATTTGCATCATCATTTGTTCCATATCCATTATCAATCGCCCATGAAACACCTTTGACTAAAACTTCATCTAATTCAGACTGAGTTAACCTTACAGCGCCCTTTGAACCTACACCAGATGGAATAGATTTGAAAAGATCATTAACAAGTTCACCTAGTTTTGGTCTTACTTGTTCTTCAGTAAGATTTGTTCGTAATAATCTAACACCACAATTAATATCATAACCAACTCCACCAGGACTAATCATTCCTTCTTCAGCATCCATAGCAGCTACTCCACCAACAGGGAAACCGTATCCTTCATGACCATCAGGTAAAACTATTGCATGTTCTTGGATTCCAGGTAAAGTCGATACATTGATAGCTTGTTTTAATGTTCTATCAGTCATCATTTTTTGCAGCAATGTTTCATCAGCATAGATTGTGACGGGTACTTTCATTCCCAAAGAAGAATCAGCATCAATTTGATATTCATTTTCACCAATTTTTTTTGGTTTTAAATCAGTCATATCCTATGATAAAAATTCCTTCAGGCAATTTAAATTAAATAACAATTTCTACTAGATAATGAAAAAAGCTATCGTTCTAGGTGGTAGTAGAGGAATTGGAAAAGCTATTTCAAATTCTTTAAAAAAACTTGATTTGGAAGTTCTTTCAGCATCAAGTAAGGATATCGATACTTCAAATTTAGAGAGTGTCAATGAATTTGCAGAAAAAAATAGTACAACAGATGTCTTAGTGCTAAACACAGGAGGTCCACCAATAATTGAATTTGAAAAAATTACTAATGAAGATTGGAATAAATATCATAATCAATTGTTTGTTGGTTTTTGTACGTTATTACAAAAAATTAAGGTTAACGATGGAGGATATATTTTTGCAATAACATCAAATGTGATAAAAGAACCAAATACAAAATTAATCATATCAAGTGCGTACAGAGCAGCTTTTTCTAGTGTGTTTAAAATTTTGAGTAAAGAATTTGCGTCTAGAGAAATCACTATGATCAATATAGCTCCAGGCCCAATCAATACAGATAGAACAAAAGAATTGGTAAGTGATGTAGGAGAATATGCAGATAGTTTGCCAATGAAAAGATTAGGAGAACCCAAAGAGATTGGTAATTTTGTTGGATCTATAATAGAAAAAGAGATAAAATATCTCTCAGGAGTAGTAATCAACTTTGATGGTTCAAATTCTAATTTTATATTCTGATCAGACATAAGTTTATTTTTGTAAAAAATCCATACCAAATAGTGGCAATTTTACCTATAGACAGTGGAAGATACGGTACAAAAGAGATGCTTGAAGTTTTTGGAGAGCAGAAAAAAATTGATTACCAATTACAGATAGAAGCCGCTGCTGCACTATCTCAAAGTGAAATAAATCTAATTCCAAAGTCAATTGCAAAAGATATTGCAATGGTAGCACGTTCAGGAAAGATTACTGTCAAACGTATTAAACAATTAGAGGCAAAAAGTGATCACGATACCGCAGCATTAGTAGAATCATTAGCAGAGAAATGTAAAAAAGAATCAAGACCATGGATACATTACGGATTAACAAGTAATGATCTTGTAGACACCAGCAATTCTATGCAAATGAGAGATGCAATTAGAATAATTCAACCAAAAGTTGGAAAACTTGCATTGTTATTATCAAAAAATGCTGTCAAGTATAAACTACTTCCAGCAGTAGGTAGAACCCACGGTCAACATGCAAGTATAATTTCATTTGGCTTAAAATTTGCTAATTGGGCATCTGAAATGGCAACACATCTAGAACGGTTAGATGAGATAAAAAAACGAATTCTTATTTGTAAAACACTGGGGGTTGTAGGAACTGGTTCTTTGATGGGCAAAGATGCATTAAGAGTTCAAGAACGTGTAGCAAAAAAATTATCACTATTTCCTGCTAAAGTTACTACACAAATTATTCCACGTGAAAGATATGCAGAATATATTTTTCAACTATCGCTTTTAGGAGCAACATTAGAAAAAATTGCAATTGAGATTAGAAATCTACAAAGAACTGAAATTGGAGAGGTATCAGAACATTTCAAGAAAGGTCAAATGGGGAGTAGTGCAGTTCCTGTCAAGAGAAATCCAATAAAAAGTGAAAGAATTTCTTCATTATCAAAACTTTTGCGTAGTCAAATTAGCACATCATTTGAAAATATTCCATTGTGGCATGAAAGAGATTTATCAAATTCCGCTAATGAAAGATTTACTTTACCAATGGCATCTATACTACTTGATGAAATGATTGAAACAATGATTAGAATAATTAGTAATCTAAAAATTAATGATAAACGAGTTCAAGAAAATTTGTATATTACAAAAGGTCAAATTTTTGCAGAATTTGTTCTAGAAGCATTAATCAAAAAAGGTATTCCTAGATTTACAGCATATAGAGATGTACAAAGAGTTGCATTTGGAGCTCATGAGAAAAAAATGAATTATATGGACGCATTGATTAATGATAAAGCTATTTCAAAATCACTTACAGAAAAAGAAATTAGAGGTATTTTTATTCCTGAAAAACATCTTGGTGCATCACAAATCATCATAAACAATGTAGATAAACACGTAAAATCGGATGTAAAAATATTATCTAAATTTTAAAAGTTGTTTATGGATTTTAGAACCATACTGTAATGCCTTTTTTTGTTTATGGGCAGATATTTCAGGTACACCACAGGATATGGCAAGTTTACGTATAGCATGTTTCCTTTGTAAATCATCAGGATCAGTTATTTTTTCAGATATAGGAATAGATTTTGCAAAGGAAATAAATTCTTCATTCAATAACGGTTGCAATATTTTTATATTAAAATTAGAAGTAACATTGTTTACTGCAATCATCATTTTCTTCTCATTTTCTAATTTCTTATTCATGACATTCATTACTTCATCAACTCCGATACCTATTGCTTCACGATATGCATTGTAACCGCAAAATAATTCATCAATTCCATTTGCAGTTACAACTGTGGAAATTCCTAGATCCTTAGCCAATTTTGAAACATAGTAAAATGCAATTGAATTTTCATTCCAAGAAAGATTATCTGTTTTGATTATTTCATTAATTTTTTCACTAATTTCTTGAAAAGATTCTGGTTCTATTTCTAAAATATCATGTTTATATTTTAGAATTTCATTTACTTCTTTTGCAAAATTAATGTCATGTGAATCATGAAAACCAATAGTCAGAAGATGTATGTTATATCCACCATCATGTAATAATTTTGCAATTAGAGTACTATCAACACCACCTGAAAATGCAACCCCAACAGAATTATCTAAAACAGTGTTTTTGATGGCACGTTGGATCTCATCTAGTAGTTGATTCACAATTTTGTCAATTGGATTGTATAATTTATTATTGTTCATGTGTTCCATCATAATATGGAATTGGTAAAACTTTCAGATAATAAGATTCAAGAGAGTCTTAAAGAGTTGAATGGATGGATTATTCTAGATGGAAAATTACACAAAGAAATAGAATTTGTTGGTTTTGACGAGGCATGGCAATTCATGACAATAGCAGTTACGGAGATTCAAAAGATGAATCATCATCCAGAATGGTTTAACGTCTACAATAAACTTGTAATTGATCTTATGACACATGATGTAGGAGGAATATCTGAAAACGACATTAATCTTGCAAAATTTCTAGACAAAATACCGATTATTCCAGCACTTTAGAGATTTATAGACAATAATGAGGTTTTAGATATGGAACCAAAAATTTCGGAAAAAGCATGGGACCCAAAACTTGAAAATGCAATTTTAAAAAAATGGGAAGAAGAAAAACTTTATGACTTTGAATTACTCGATAACAACTATACAATAGATACACCACCACCATATCCATCAGGAAGACCATGGCACATAGGAGCAGCATCACATTATGCACAAATAGATATGATTGCAAGAACCGCAAGAATGTCCGGAAAGAATGTGTACTTTCCAATTGGTATAGATAGAAATGGCTTACCGGTTGAGTTGTACACAGAAAAAAAACATGGCATACGAATGAGAGAAACAGAAAGAGGTGAATTTTTAGATTTATGTAAAAGTGCATTAGATGATTTAGAGGCTGAGATGATTCAGATAATGAAAAGTCTTGGATTAAGTGGAGATTTTAAAAATTATTACCGAACTGATTCAGAGGACTACAGGAAATTTACACAAGAGACGTTCATTGATCTTTGGAAGAAAGGAGTAATCTATCTTGCAACAAGACCGAATAATTATGATTGGGTTTCAGGTACAACAATTGCAGATGCTGAAATTGTTTATGAGGAAATTCCAACAAAACTTGTATACATGAAATTTATTACTAAAGAAACTAAGAAGGAAATAATTATAGCTAGTACAAGACCAGAATTATTATGTGCATGTAAAACAGTCATAGTTAATCCAAATGATGAAAGATATTCAGATTTGATTGGAAAAGAGTTGATTGTCCCACTTACTAATAACGAAGTAAAAATTATACCACATCATTCTGCAAAAATTGAATTTGGTTCAGGTGCCGTAATGGTTTGTAGTTATGGTGATCAAAATGATGTGGCATTATTTAGAGAATTACAATTAGACGAAGTTATTGCAATTGGACTTGATGGTAGGATGACAGAAGTAGCCGGAGAATATCAAGGATTGAAACCAAAACAAGCCAGGACCAAAATTATCGAAGACTTGGAAAATGCAAATCTTGTAGAAAAAATTGAAGATATATCTCATAGAACTCCATTATCAGAGAGGAGTAGGATCCCAATCGAAATTGTACCTATGGAAGAATATTATCTAAAACAGAAAGATTCACTCGAGAAAATGAAGAAATTAGGAGAAGAAATCGACTTCTACCCAAATATGCACAAACAAATTTTGATGAATTGGCTAGATTCTATTTCTATTGACTGGCCAATTTCTAGAAGAAGATTCTACGGTACTGAAATACCAATATGGTATTGTAACAAATGTTCAGAACCATTTGTTCCAGAACCTGGTAAATATTATCGTCCATGGAAAGATAAATGTCCGGTAGAGAAATGTCAGAAATGTGGAAATACAGAATTCACTGGGGAAGAAAGAACATTTGATACATGGATGGATTCTAGTGTATCTCCATTATTTGTTACAAAATTTAACAGAGACGAAGAATTTTTTAAGAAAACATATCCTACTGCAATTAGACCGCAAGCAAAAGATATTGTCAGAACATGGTTGTACTATACATTATTACGATGTGAAAAATTAACTGGAAAAAAACCTTGGTCTGAAGCATGGATAATGGGTTACGGATTAGATGAAAAGGGTATGAAAATGAGTAAGAGTAAAGGTAATGCAATTGATCCATTACCAGTAATTGAAAAATCAGGTGCAGATACTTTTAGATTTTGGAGTGCAAGTGAAATAAATCAAGGTTATGACTTTAGATGCTCAGAACAAAAAATTGAATCCACTAGAAAATTTTTAAGCAAATTATGGAATGTTTCAAGATTTCTATCTAGCTTTCCAGTGATTAAATCAGGTAAATTATCTGAATCAGATAAATGGATATTATCTGAACTTGATAAATTAATTTCAGTTTGTAAAGAAGGATACTCAAAATATAATTTCTTCATTCCTTCTACAGCAATTAGAGAATTTACATGGAATATTTTTGCTGCACAATACATAGAGATAGCAAAAGCAAGAGCATATGGAATTGGTTTTACAGATGAAGAAAGAGATGGTGCAATTTTTACATTACACAAAGTCTTATCTACAATATTGAAACTTTTAGCACCCATTACACCGTTCATTACAGAACATCTTTGGCAAACATTATACTCCCAAGATAGCATACATAAAGAAAATTTACCAGATATCGAAAATGTAACTGATATGTCAAAAATGACACAATTACTTGCAGAATTTAATTCAAAAGTATGGAATGAGAAGAAACAAAAGGAACTTTCTTTAAAAGATTCAATAAAAATGGATGTTCCAGAAATATTAAGTCAGTTTAAAAAAGATTTAATCGCGATGCACAATTTAGAATCTAATTAAGATTATCAACTAATTTTACAAATGATTTGTGTAATGAAATATTCCTTGTAAGTTCAGGGTGAAATGCAGTTGCAATGATATTTCCTTGCTTTACTGCAACAATTTTTTCATTGAATTTTGCTAGTATTTCAACATCAGAACCAGTTTCAGATACAGATGGTGCACGAATAAACACACCGTTAAAAGAAGAAATCCCAACAGGTTCCATCGAAATATTTGCTTCAAAGGAATCTTTTTGGCGTCCAAAAGAATTTCTTTCAATTTTTACGTCTAGAACATCTAATAGAGGCTGTTCAACGTTACCTACAACTTTATCTTTAGAATTTTTTGATAGAAATATCATTCCAGCACATATACCAAATACTGGCATTCCAGATTCAATTTTTTCTTTAATTTTTTTTAATCCACCGTTTACAAGAGACATTTGACCAATTACAGTACTTTCGCCTCCGGGAATTATCAGACCATCAAGTTCAGATATTTGTTCTATTGTTTTAACTTGGATTACAGTTCCATCAATACCTAATTCACTCATAGAAGCCATAGTAGCTAAAAAATTTTCAGTCACATCTCCTTGTACTGCAAGTATACCAATCTGAATTTTACTCATACAGTACTACCTCTTTCTTGCATTTTCAAATCTAAGTTTTTTATATCCAAACCAAGTAGTGATTGTCTTTCATCAATCATTTTTTGTGCTTCTTTGACTTTATCTGATTCTTCCCAGAATGTAGTTGCAAGAACAACAGCACGAGCACGTTCTTGAGCATCTTCAGCTTTGAATATTCCTGAACCTACAAAGATTCCATCACAACCTAATGACATAAGATAAGCAGCGTCAGCAGGGGTTGCAATTCCTCCAGCGGCAAAATTTACAACAGGTAATCTTCCAATTTTTGCTGTCTCTTCAACTAAATCATAAGATACTTTGAATTCTCTAGCCATCTTAACAAGTTCTTGCTTGTCATCAGAATCATACATACTTTTGATAGTACGAAGTTCTTCATTGACTTTTTTAATATGATAAATTGCTTCTGCAACATTTCCAGTTCCTGGCTCACCCTTAGTTCTAATCATTGCCGCACCTTCTTCAACTCTTCTTAATGCTTCACCTAAAGAACGCGCACCATTTACAAATGGAGTAGTATAATCCCATTTCCAAATGTGATGATATTCATCAGCAGGGGTTAAAACTTCAGATTCATCTATCATGTCAACATTAGTTTCGTCTAGAACACTTGCTTCATACACATGACCAATTCTACATTTTGCCATAACAGGTATTGTTACATGATCCATAATCTCTTCTATAATTCTAATACTTGCAGTTCGTGCTACGCCACCTGCTTTTCTTACATCAGAAGGTAATTTGTCTAGCACCATTACAGATACTGCACCGGCTTCTTCAGCTATTTGGGCTTGTTCAACATTTGTCACATCCATAACAACTCCATTTTTTAGCATATGTGCAAAACCACGTTTTAGTGTGGAAGTACCACGTACAATTGAATTAGAATTAATTTTTCCACATACTACACCCTTGGAATCAGGAATATCTCCAGAAAGCGGAATCATAGACTATCTGAGCCTCATCGATATTTATTCCCTTATGATCTCCATTATTAGTTCCAGTTCTTCTTGAACCATTGTGATGATTGGTGGAATCATTCGTTCGGTTGCATTCTGTTCAGGCCAGTATAATTGATTAGTATTTTCATTTAATGTAATCTTAAGACCAAATTTTTGATATGTTTCAACTCCTTCTTTTATGGAAAATGATTCAAATGGTAATGATAAAAAACCAGTTTCTTTAATCATTGCAACAAGTTTGATTCTTTGTGAGTTATCAATTTTAATGGTTTTTGGCATACTAACTTTTCCATCTTTAGTAATAGAGTAAGTTACTGTGCCATCATTTTTTATTACAATAATTTCTGTTTGATCTGCAGTAATTCTATCGGTTATACCTGGTGAAACATTTCTAAGATGATGTGTAGTGAATTCTATTTCTGATTTATCAGAAGGATCTATTGCAGTATTTGATATTTCTGGTGCAGTAACTAATGGAATGACAATCATTATTGCAAGAATTATTGGAATTGCGCCGCCAACAAGAACAATTGGTTTAACCATTTTACTGCAAATATTGCTAATTTGCAAATAAACCTTAGTAATAGTTAAAATTCCTGCATAATATTTCAATTCTTGTGGGTTCGTAGCCTAGCCTGGTAGGGCGACGGTCTCCAAAACCGTCGATCGTCGGTTCAAATCCGATCGGGCCCACTTACGATATTTTATTTTTTAAAACATTAAGAGCAGAACCTGCTTTGAACCACTCAATTTGAGATGAATTGTAAGAATGTATCAAAGTGATTTTTTCAGAATTTCCATCAGAGTGTTGTAGTTTACATTCAAATGATTTGTTAGGTGCAAAATTAGTTAAACCAGAGATACTAATTTTATCATCTTCTTTAATTTTTTCATAATCATTAGAATCGTTAAATGTTAATGCAAGAATACCTTGTTTTTTAAGATTTGTTTCATGTATTCTTGCAAAAGATTTTGCAATGACAGCTGCACATCCTAAGAATCTTGGAGTCATCGCTGCATGTTCACGACTACTTCCCTCACCATAATTATTATCACCTACTATGACCCAACGCATGTTTTTTTCTTTGTAACTTCTTGCAATTTGTGCACAGTTTTCAATATTATTTGAAAGAATATTCTTTGCTTTGCCAATTTCATCATTGAATGCATTTACAGCACCTAAAAGTAAATTATCACTCAAGTTATCAAGATGACCACGGAGACGAAGCCAAGGACCTGCAGGTGAGATATGATCAGTGGTGCATTTTCCTTTGGCTTTTAATATCAAATTTAATTCAGTGAAATCATTTCCGTCCCAAGAAGAAAATGGTTCAAGTTTTTGTAATCTGTCACTGTTAGGATCTATCAAAACATTAACATTTTCAGAGTTTTCTGATGGAGAAACATAAACTCCTTCAGTGATCACAAACCCATTAGCAGGTACTTCAGGAGCAATTCCAGGAGGAGAAAGTTTAATTTTTTGACCATCTTTTCCCTCAAGTGAATCCTCTAATGGGTTAAATGATAAACTACCTCCAAGTGCAAGTGCGGTTATAATTTCTGGACTTGCTATGAAATTCATTGTATTACGTTTTCCATCATTACGTCCAGGGAAATTTCGATTAAATGATGTAACAATTGAATTTTTTTCTCCCTCTTTTAATTCAGGTCTTTGCCATTGACCAATACATGGGCCACATGCATTAGCAAGAACTGTTGCACCAATTGATTTTAGGGTATCAATTTGCCCATCTCTCTCTATAGTAGAACGAATTTGTTCAGAACCAGGAGTTACTAATAATGGGATTTTTGCCTTGATTCCATGTTTTTCAGCTTGTTTAGCAACGCTTGATGATCTAGACATATCTTCATAAGATGAATTTGTGCAACTTCCAATTAGAGCAACAGAAATTTTATCAATATACTCTTTTGAGTCTACTTCATCAGATAATTTTGAAATCGGTCTTGCAAGATCAGGCGTATGAGGTCCAACCACATGTGGTTCAAGAATTGAAAGATCAATTTCAATTACCTTGTCAAAAAATTGTTCAGGGTTTTCTTCTACTTCAGGATCTGCTTGAAGTAAAGCAATGTGATCATTAGCAAGAGATGCAATCTCTTTTCTATTTGTCGAATTCAGATAAGTTTCCATTCTTTTATCATAAGGAAAAATGGAACATGTTGCACCAATTTCAGCTCCCATATTGGTAATTGTTGCTTTACCAGTACAGCTAATTGATTCTACACCAGGACCAAAATATTCAATAATAGAATTTGTACCTCCAGATACTGAAAGTTTTCCTGCAACGTATAGTATAACATCTTTAGGTGCAGTCCATCCACTCAGTTCACCTTTAAGATGAATACCAATTCGTTTTGGATAAAGTAATTCCCATGGCAAGCCAGCCATAGTTTCTGCTGCATCAAGACCACCAACGCCAACAGCTATCATTCCTAATCCACCAGCATTTGGAGTATGAGAATCAGTTCCAATCATTAGACCTCCAGGAAATGCATAGTTTTCTAAAACCACTTGGTGGATAATTCCAGAACCTGGATTCCAAAATCCAGCGCCATATTTACTAGATGCTGTTTCAAGAAATTTGTATACTTCGTTATTTTCATACATCGCTAATTTTGTATCAGATTTTCCTTCAGTTCTTGCTTGGATTAAATGATCACAGTGAACAGTGGTTGGCAATGTAACTGATTTCAAACCAGCTTGCATAAACTGTAACATAACCATTTGACCAGTAACATCTTGTAATGCTACACGATCAGGTCGAAGAAATACATAATTTTTTTTTTCATCTAAGAGTTTATCTAAAAATTCATCTTCAAGATGTCCAGCAAGAATTTTTTCAGTAAGAGTTAGAGGTCTTTTTAATGTAGTTCTGAATTTTGGGATGTTTTTTTCTAATTTATGATATACTTCTTTGACCATTTCAGGTGTGGTTTCTATTACAATTTTAGACAATATTTCATAATGTAATTTTCAGTTTATAAACGGTCAGTGATTAAGATTTCAAAATTTTAACATACAGTTATAAGAGAAAATACACTATCTGCTTTTGTTGTTTTTATTATTAAAAAACCAATTAACACGGAGAATTGACATACATGGTTAACAAAGGTTTCCCAAAATTTGGAATGTCACAAGCAGGAGCATATGTTACAGCATTAAAAAATTATAATTTACCAGATTTCATTCTAAAATTAGTTGCAAAAGACACAAACT
This sequence comes from Candidatus Nitrosopelagicus sp., assembly GCA_028242535.1. GTDB lineage: Archaea > Thermoproteota > Nitrososphaeria > Nitrososphaerales > Nitrosopumilaceae > Nitrosopelagicus. The sequence continues at coordinate 20,992 of JAOJYB010000008.1, forward strand.
CTGAACTTTTAGAGAGAGGAAGAATTGATGATAGATTACAGAGTATGAATGATCATGCATTAGAGTTACTAAATAAAATTTTTGTCGATTGTCAAGAAGATAAAAAAGGAAAATATGCACAGTATAGATTTTTTGCATATGTTTCAAGCATGTATCATAAATGTGAGGTTTTGATTAATGAAAGTATTCCAGGTAAAACTGGTAAAGAGCACAAGGTTCCAATTGCGATAAAAAGTAATGGAATGTACATAGCAATTGCGTTTAACAAAGCAATAGGAAATTCTATTAACAAAAAAGATGTTGAAAAATTTTATGATGTTGCAGATGATGTAAAAAGTGGAGAGCATGGAACACAACTCATTGACGCAATTTATGGATCATCTGTTGGTTTCAAAGGAGATGCACTAGTGGAGTTAGAAAATCTTAGTAAATCAAGGAAAGATGATGCTGAAAGTAAATTAGAATTCAAAACTGCAAATTTTGAAAATAGAATTTATTCAGTTGTAAAATGCTAGTATTTTATTGTCGAAATATCCATTGAAAGAAATTTCGGTTTATCATTAGTAATTTTATAATTTTCATCATATTGAATAAAAGGTAAATTATTGAAAAGATGTTCAGTTTGTAAATCATGAACATCTTCAATGTAACGTTTATGTTTTTTTTGTCTTAGCATTTCATGCAAAATTTCATGGCACACAGTAGTACAATTTTTTTCTGCAAGAAATAATTCATCATGACCATTTTTTGGTTTTTGCCAAAGTGCCATTCCAAAATTTTCAGAATGAAATCCTTCACATGTGCAATCAGTCCAAAACGGTCTAAAATGTGTCAAGTAAAAGTGATAAGTTTCTTTTCCACGTTGACGATGATCATCTAATAGATTATGCGAATCAAGTTTTTGAAGTATGCTTCTAGGCTTTGTAATCATTTCATCACATTGAATTTCATATGATTTTGAGAAATTTTCTTGGATCCATTTTTGAAAAAATTTAGCCATATCTTTTACATATTCAAATTCATCTTTACGGTATTCAAGATCTTCTTCTTTAACTACAAAAATAAAGTGTAAGAGCATTTTAACAAAAAGGATGTAATGATTAGGTTTGACCTTCTATGCCCATAAGGGTTAAGGTAGATCTAATCTTTTCTATTTTTCTTATCTTCCAAGTAATTGTTTCGCGTAATGCTTCAACTGTTGACGATTCAATTTTTGCCAAAATGTCGTAAGCACCAAAGGTACCGTGAACCTCTATTACTCCTTCAAGATTTTTCAACTGAGCGATAATAGCTTCCTCAGAACCAAGCTCACAGTTAATGAGTACATATGCTGTTGCCATGGCAAATCTACAACGTTCATGTATATCAATTATCCTATTGGAAAAATTATTTATCAGATAATTTTAAAATGATTTTCCAAATATTTTCGGGTACAGGCATAAAAGATAATCTCATTATTCGCAGTAGTTCCCAATTTTTGAAACTTTTTTGAAGTTTCATTTCATCAAGAGTAACAGGATTTTTAAATAATTTTTTAAATTTTACATCTACAACAATGAATCTTTTATTATTTTCTTTTAGATTTGGATATGGATCAGAAGTAATAGTCATTAATCCAACTACTTGTTTTTCAACACCCGTATGATAATACATAATTTGATCACCTTTTTTTGCTCCTCGCATATGCTTTAATGCCAAATTATTATGAATACCATCCCAAACAGTTGTTTTATCTTTTTTTAGATCAAGAATGTGATAACCTCTTGGCCCACTTGGTTCCTGTTTTGCAAGCCAATAGTTTACCATTTAAATCAAAATTAATTTTATAGATGCACATTTATAATTTTAAAAAATGTTCCCCGGTCCTGACTCGCAAAAAATCATTGGTTTTAGCCAAATCCTCATTTCAGATCTGAAACCGGGGTTGCCCTACATTGTCGCAAACCTGGGTGAATTAGAAATCATTGTAATCCGTACGATCTCATCATCCTAATCCGTCTGAATGCGTGCTCTTTGGGCATTACCTAATTAAAACTAGTCAAATATTAATCCAGATAATTTTATTTCAAAACCCGCTACAGAAGTTCTAATTCTAAAAGTTTCCAGGATTTCAGTATTTATTTCTCCAATCTCACCAATTTTTTTCTCATTAACAAAAATATCAGCATGCCTTCCTTCAACAAATAATTCTTGGTTTTTAGAAGTTTTTGTTTTTGAATTAATTTTGAAATTAGTTCTAAGGAGAGATTGCATTATTGCTTTAAGTTCAGAATAATTTGTGTCCTTGTATGCAATAATTACCGCCAAGTTAATAGATTCATGAATAGGCTCACCTTTTGAGAAAACCACGCCAGATTCAAATAATTTTTGTGGATATGATTCATGAATATTTTTTGAGAGATTTTCCAATAAACCAGGTAACAAAGAATCACGAAGAATTGTATGTTCTTGACTTTTTGAATCCAAGACTGAGATGATTTGAGATGAATTCCTTTTTGTCATATTGTATAGAATTTTTTTGCTTGTGAGACTTGCATTTAATGCTTCAAGAAATCCAAGACCAACTGCAGTTTTTCTAATTAGTTCTGTTTTAATCGTTATATCATTTTTTTGACCGATAGTTGTTGAGGGAGATAATTTTGGTTCAATGTTTGCAATTCCATACCCGAGAGCAATTTCTTCTACTAAATCCATTTGACCAAATATATCAAATCTATATGGTGGAATAATACATGCTATTTTTTTACCTTTGACTGATGCATCTAGTCTACACTTTTTCATACATGCCACCATATTTGATAAACTCATGTCTATTCCAAGTATTTCTGAAGTGAATTTTGGATCATAGATGATAGTTCTGTCTTTTAACTGAGGAGTGGAATTTTTATTTCCTGAAATCTTCAATTCTTCAAATTCAAATCCAGCCATCTTCAATGTAGACATGACAATAGAAAGTGCATCTTCAACAGAGTCTTTGTTAATACCAGTAACTTCAATTAAGATATTTTTTGTATTTGACGTAACAGTTGTTAATGCAGAATTAATTATTGGAGGAAAAGAGATCGTATTTTGTTCCGAATCTAAGATTATCGGTATATTTTTAGCATTTTCTATTACCCATCCATAGTTTTGACCTTGTTCAGTATTGTTTAAAATTTCATCAATTGTTTGTTCCGTATTACTGTTTAATGGAACAAATTTGTGTTCTCTTGAAGTTGTTGTGTATGTTAAAGGAAAAGAGATTTTATCAGCATCGTGTAATCCAATAGAGGATTTCTTTCGTTTTCTTCCAATTCCATTATGTAGATCTTCCTGCATCCACATCAACTGTTGAATATCATCACTATCTAGAGTGCCATTCTTGGCAATTATACCAGTTACATAAGGTCGAATTTTTGTCAGAGACGAATCTACTTTAATTGCAAATTTTCCTTTTTTCTTAATACTAGTTTTTTGTATTCCTTTTTTTATTCCTAATAATCCTTGTAAGCCAAGTGCCACACCAAATTCAGTAGAATAATCAGGTCTGTTTGGACTATATTCAATTCTAATTTTATCTCCATCTTCAGATTCTATATCTAAACCAAGAAAGGGTAAAACATCAAGTATTTGTTTTTTAGATACATTTCCAGAAACTAATTTTTGGATTCTACTTATGTTTAGTTCGATTACAGGCAATTATACACTCCTCAACCAACTTAAATTGTTGTTATAAAATTCTCTGACATCATCAAGTTCATACTTCAACATTGCAATTCTTTCAATCCCACCACCCCAAGCTAAAACAGGTTTGTCTATACCAAGAGGTTTTGTTACTTCAGGTCTAAAAATTCCCATACCAAATAGCTCAATCCATTTTCCTAATTTTTCATTATACACCATTGTTTGTAGAGATGGTTCAGTGTATGGAAAAAATGTTGGCCAAAATTTAATTTTTGTTAAACCCAACTTTTTGTAAAATTCTTTTTGAATTCCCATCAAGTCACGCAGAGTTGTATTATTTCCAATTACAATTCCTTCAATTTGATTGAATTCAACTAGATGCTTGTAACTAACTTTTTCATTTCGAAATACCCTACCTAATGAAAAAATTCGTGCATTTTCAGGTTTTTGTTCTGCAAGATGCTTTATTGTAACACATGTAGTATGTGTTCGTAAAACCATTTTTTGTGATTCAGATAATTTCCAATCATATTTCCAGTTTTTACTATGAGATGATGATATATTTTTAATTTGTGAAGAGGTTGCGGGATTTTTTAATTCCATATCTTCGAGATAAAATGTATCTTGAAGTTCTCTGGCAGGATGATCTTGAGGAGTAAATAAAGCATCAAAATTCCAGAAGCTGGACTGTGTCATACTTCCAAAAATTTCAGAAAAACCAAGATTGACAAAAATTTCACGTATTTCGTCAATAGTATCCTGTAGTGGATGTGTTCTAGCTGCAAAGATAGAAGATACGTCAGCCTCGACATCAATTGCACCACTAGAGGATATACTAGTATCAAGAGAAAGTGCTGCATCAGTTAAAGAAATAGTTTTTAATTTCTCAGATGTTTGTATAATGTAATTTGGACGAGAAAGTAAAATTTTCATAGCTAAAGAATTAGTAATTTCTTCTTGCGATACAGTTTTTTCACCTATAAATGAAAGAAGTTTTTCTTCAGGAGTCTCTATTGGTTTTTCTTTGATTGATACTAAAGAATCAGAGTTATCTTTTTCAATTTTTATCCAACCATTTTTTTTAGCATTTGCAATAGCTACATTAAATCCAGCGCCAGATAATGCAGAACGAATTTGTTCAAAGGTTTTAGGTTCGTCTTTAAGCATGTTGATGAGTTTTCGTTCAGGTAATCCATTTTTTAGAGAATCAAGACCGTTAGGACCTAAAGAGAAAGTTATCTTTTCAGATTCATTTACTATTGCAAATCCTTTTAGACGTAACCATTCAATTCCTCTACGAATTTGATCAATTGAAAGTTCAGTATTTTTAGATAATTGCTCAGGATTTTGATTTGGAACTTTTTGCAGTGTTTCTAAAATTTTTTTTTCTATATCATGAAAAACTTGTGACACAGTACAACGTCCCAAAAAGACTTTTTAAAGCTTAACCTAAGTCAAACTTGAATGTCATCAGATGAATTTGTCGTAACTCCGTGGAATGTGGAAGGAGACATAGATTATGAGAAATTAACTAAACGATTTGGAACTCAAAAAATTTCATCTGAAATTTTATCAAAAATGAAGCAAATTACTGGAGAAGAACATTTCATGTTAAGACGAGGTATTTTCTTTTCCCACAGAGATCTAAATGTTATTTTGGAAAATTTTGAAAAAGGAAAAAAATTCTTCTTGTATACTGGTCGAGGTCCATCAGGTAATACACACATAGGTCATTTGGTACCATGGGTTTTTGCAAAATGGTTACAAGATAAATTTGATGTGAATATCTATTTTCAATTAACTGATGATGAAAAATTTTATACGAAATCTGACTTAACCTTAGAAGATACAGGTAAATTTGCATTAGAAAATGCGCTTGATTTTATTGCACTTGGATTTAAGCCAAAAAAAACAAAAATCATAATTAATACTCGTGATATCAAAAAATTATATCCTATTGCAGTTCAAGTTGCAAAAAAAATTAATTTTTCAAATACAAAAGCTGTGTTTGGATTTACAAACGATACCAATATTGGAATGATTTTCTATACAGCATTACAATCAGCGCCGTGTTTTATTGAAGATTTACCAGTGCTAATTCCACTGGGGGTAGATCAAGATCCGCATTTCAGAATTACCAGAGATGTAGCACCAAAAATAAACAAACCAAAACCAGCTCTTATACATAACATTATGATTCCATCACTAACAGGACCTGGAGGGAAGATGTCTGCATCAGATGAAAAAAGTACTATCTATACAACAGATTCTGCAGAAGAGGTAAAGAAGAAGATTAACAAATATGGATTTTCTGGGGGACAAGTAGATATTGAAAAACATAGAGAACTTGGTGGAAATCCAGACATTGATGTTTCTTTCCAATATCTAAGAATATTCTTTGAACCTGATGATGAAAAATTAAAGAAAATATATGAAGATTATAAGTCAGGCAAGATGTTAACTGGAGAACTAAAAGCAATTTTGATTGAAAAGATTAATTCGTTTTTAAAAATACATCAACAAAAAAGAGAAGAGGCAAAAAAGAATTTATCAAAATTCTTACTAACAGATGAATAAAGTTGAGATTGTCACACAAGACAAATATGAAGCACTGAAATTAGCAAGTTTGATTTTTGTTAAAGAAGGGAATGAAACCTTCATCACGGGTATAATTGATGTTTTTGAAACTGAAATTGTAATTTCTATAAAAGATAAATCGGTACACAGTATTGTGTTAAAAGATAAAGATCAAGTTATCAAATTTACGGATTTTATGCAATCAATTATTGAGAAAAAGGAAAAAATTGTAGATACGTTAACGAATGAAGATCTTGTGGAAATTACTAAAGAGAATCTAAACTAGTGATTTATCCATTTCAAGACTTAGAATTTCTTGAACCTTCAAGAAATAAAGCTGGGTAGAATATGGCATTTGTTGCAGATTATTTTCAACTGCAATCATAAAGTATCTTACAGCTCGTTTTGAGATATCAAGATTAAATTTCATTGGCAAAATTGGATCCTGTTTTACGTTGATTTTATCTTGCAACCATGGAGGAGCCATTTCTTTTGAATCTGCAATAATTTTTTGATACCAGAAAGAGAGATGGTTAGGTTGTAATCCTTTTTGTAGTTGTTGAACATCATTTTGTAATTTTTTTAATAATGGATGAATTATTGACATAGCCAGATATTGGAAATTTTTGTTTTATCAGGATTACTCAATTTATGAACAGTGATTAGTCAACTAAGACATTTCCAGAACTATCAATTTCTGAGTTTCGTATGCGTGAAGATGATATTCTATCTCCATCAGAGGCTAGTTTCATAGGAACAATAATTATTTCAACAGGAACAAGATTTCGTTTTTTACGTAAAGCATTCAAGATAGCACCTTTTTGACTGGTCTCATCACTAACTACTAAAGCATCAACTTCACCTTCAATCACAGCAGGTCCAAATTCATCATCTAATTTTGCAATTTCAAATGAACAGTCAGGGAATTTTTCATGGATTATTTTATCTAAGTTTTGAAGTCTTTGTTGGAAATTGTTTGTGATGGTTTTGCCATTTTTTGCAGCAAATGAATCAGATGACAAACCAATTATGATTTTCTCAGAGATTGAAGTTGCTTTTTTTATTAGACTGAGATGCCCTACATGGATGATATCAAACGTGCCACCTAATGCAGTCAAATTAAACTTCACGCATAGATATGATTTTATTTAAACATAAACTCTCGGATTGAATCGTGAAGAGAATTTTACAACATATTGAATTAGAGAAATAAAATAATTAAAAAGAGTTTGATAGAAGATTATCTTCTTTTTCGCATTCCAGTTATTGCGAACCAGTAAACTAGTCCCGGTGCTAGACCAACAATTAGTGGAATCCAAACTGCTATTGAGGCTTCATAACCTGCCATAGTAATTTTCCCATATTAATGATATTTAAATCCACCTTCAAATTCGATGTTTGGAAATGATCGATTAATAAAAAAATGGTGGACTCGAGGGGATTTGAACCCCTGACCCCTCGCGTGCAAGGCGAGTATTCTACCAGTCTAAACTACAAGCCCAATGATTGCTTGGATAATTATGAGAGTTTAATTGTTGTCTTTTGGAATGTTTGTAATACTTTTATTTGTTGTAAAAATTGATTTTTTTATGGTATTAACAGAATCAACAATTTCATTAAAAACTGGAGACAGTGCACCAGAATTCAATCTAAAAGGTATTGATGACAATATGCATTCACTCAATGATTATTCAAAAAATGGATTATTGGTTATTTTCATGTGCAATCATTGTCCATATGTGAAAGCAAAGATTGACGCAATTAATGAATTACATGATAAATTCAAGGATCATATTTCAATTGTCGGAATTAACAGTAATGACTCTATAAAATATCCAGATGACAATTTTGATAGTATGAAAGTAGTCGTTAAAGAAAAAGGCTTAAAAATTGATTATTTGGTTGATGAAACTCAAGAAATTGCAAAGAAATACGGAGCTGTTTGTACTCCAGATCCATTCTTATTTGATTCTGAAAAAAAATTAGTGTTTCATGGACGAATTGATGATGCCATGAATCCAGATGCAGAAGTAACAGAAAAAGTGATGGTAAACAATATTGAAAAATTCCTAGATGGTCAAAAAATTGAGAAAGAGTTTGATCCTTCCATTGGATGTTCAATCAAGTGGAAAGAACAGCAAACTTAAATGACCAAATCCTCGAAAATTTGCGAGGGCTCGTAGCTCAGCTTGGCTAGAGCGTTCGACTGATAATCGAAAGGCCATGAGTTCGAATCTCATCGGGCCCATTAATTTACTAAATATTTTCGTGTTTGGTATTTGACCATTGAAGAATATCCTCAAGTTTAGAGGCGAATAAATCTGCTTTTATTTTCACTTTTTTTCCAGTTTTTCCAGATAAGATGATAAACAAATTATTTTCAGATTTTTCCTTAACTGAATAAAATGAATCAGAAATGAATTTCAAACCTTCTTCTGTTTGGGAGAATACTAGAATCATCATTAGACCTTCTTTTAGTTTCCAAGTCTTTGAGAGTAACTTTCTGAGTTCAAGATCAAATAGTACATCAATTGACGAGGACATATCCCCAACCGAGAATACATTCCATTTTTGAGAACGAAATGCTGCTCCAGCTGCCTCAGAAAATAATAAAGATTCAGAATCAGCTGACAAGATGATTATATTTTTTCCAGATTCAGAGTGAGCTGAATGGTGAGTAATCATTTGGATTGAATTCAAGATTATTCCAGTCATCAATTGTTGTTCAGATTTTCCAATTTTGCCATCATTAAATAATTTCTGAATTTGAGGAATTGTTGGTAAAATAACCTCAGTGATTATTTTGTCAAGTTTTGCATTAGAATTAATACAGTTTTTTATCAGATTGTATACAGGTTTTTCCATACAATCAATGATATGTGAGGTGAATTTTTCTTGAACAAGAAAATAATCATCTGGAAAATTTAGCTGTTCTATATCCTCATCAACAAACCATAAATTCAGATTTCCAATATTTTCTTGTGTTATTGTTCCTTCAGCTGCAAATTTATTCAGATATTTGGACATCGTAACACGGTTAATTCCAAGTTTTTCAGAAACTTGAACTCCAGAGATTCCAGACTTTGAAGAATGAAGTAATTTAATTAAACGGAATTTTACATCATTTTCATCATAACCACGAGCCATATGAAAATACGAGATATCTATCGTATAAAGTCTAATTATGATAAAAAATGATTTACGCACAAGGTGACAAATTTTACTGAAAAAACATTATATACTTGGTACTTCAAAGTACGGTAAGAGAAAGTAAAATGCCAAAACCAGGATTCAAATCAATTACAATTTCAGAAACAGTTTATGAAAAGTTCTTCGAGGTTTATGAAAAGAATAAAGATAAACTGACAATGAAAGGCGTCAATAGTTTCGCCGGTTATATCACATACATGTTAGAAGATTCAATGTTAAAAGACAAGACATTTGCGAAATATGCTCCAAAATTAGAATTAATCTCAATTGAAGATGATATGGTGATCGTGAAAAATAATATCCAGAACAGGATTGCAGAGATTGTTTTGCAAAGAGGCGAATTATATTGTCAATTGTGTGAAGTAAAAGACTGTCACTGTATTGGTTATGTTTGGTCAATACCAGAAATTTATGAAAAACTAAATTCCAAAGGTCTCAGAAATCATAGATAAAGTGGAGGAGGAGGGATTCGAACCCTCGAACTCCTGAGAGACGGGATCACCCATTATTATGATCTTAAGTCCCGCGTGTCCAAAAGCATAATGCTTTCTTTGGCCAGGCTTGACTACCCCTCCACTAGAAAATCAACAATTTGCGAGAAATTTAACAGTTGATGTTAAAACAAGAGCAATCAAGAATTATAAGTATTCCAGATATTGAAAAATTTATGCTTCGATAGCTCAGTCTGGTAGAGCGTTACATTGGTAATGTAAAGGTCGTGGGTTCAGATCCCACTCGAAGCTTTAGTAATTTTTGATGATGATTTCTTTATGCCCTGTTCGTTTTGCCGGATTAGAGTTTATTGCTCTATTTGCATTGATTTTAGAGATTGACCAACGTTTTCCTGAAAAGTGATTTTTGACAGTTTTTGAGTTTGAGTTTGAGAGTAAAACATGACAGCCTTTAGAGCTAAGCTGATTTGCTAAATCAGCTAATCTCCGAAGGTCATCTTCTGTGAAATCTCGATGAGTGTAACTTGTGAAATTGGCAGTACTGCTAATTGGCTGATATGGAGGATCAAGATACACCAGATCGCCTTTTTTTGCATCATCTAAAACTGCTTCAAAGTCCCTACAGGAAATTTTGATTTTTTCAGTTTGAAGAGTTTTACTAACTGCAGTTAAATTTTCTTTATTGACAATATTGGGATTTGTATATCTTCCAAGTGGTACATTGAACTGACCTTTTTTGTTTACACGATATAATCCATTAAAGCATGTTTTGTTAAGAAATATCAGTCTAGATACTTTTTCAATTTGCTGTTTTGGTTCTTGCTTTCTTACTTCATAATAATATTCAACAGAATCTTTATGATAGTTTTTTGAGTGGTTTTCTAAGGATTCTATGAGTTTCCCAAGTTTATCACGAATTGTTACATATGCCAAGATTAAGTCAGAGTTGAAATCAGAAACATTACATGATAATCGTGGCTCGTTTGCAAGTAGATTAAACATAACAGCACCACCACCCAAGAATGGTTCATGATAAGTACCAAATTGTTTAGGAAGATTATTTTCTAATTCTCGCATAAGTTGTCTTTTCCCCCCAACCCACTTTACAAATGGTTTTGATTCAGTTACAACAAGCTGATGGTATTCTTGAGTCAAGACTAATTGCTTTCAGAATTAGGTTTTCTCTAGGCTAGTGAATCTAAGATCACTAAATGTGAAGAATTAGTTGATTTATGAGCAATATGTTAAATACAAATTTCGTTTTTCAAAATTCCATCCAATAAGGCACAGCCTAACTACTAACAAATAAAATGAAAAGAGGAAATGGGTTTTTCTAATCCCACTTTGACCAAGCGGCCATCCATCTGTATGTCCAGGTTGTAAGTTTACAACCTAAAGCCGCAAATGTACAAGCTAGTACTGCTCCAGCACCTGCACCAAGTGCAACTGGGCTATTGTAGAACTTTCCTACCTGCGGTTCTATCGGGGTCATATATGGTGGTAACGTCGGTCTTGGATACTTGAATGCAGTCTCTAGTGGATCAGCCACTGTGATCAAATTGACCATGTTGAATAGTGGTAATGACATTCCAACTAAGACTCCGCCGAACAGTATCAGAGAGTGCTTATTCTTCTTTGTTGCCCAGTACGCCAAATCCAACAGCATTGCTGATGGTAGCCAAACTGGTGTAACGATGAAGTCATATGGGTAACCTAATGCGAACCATGCACCTTTTGCAATCCAAGTGTAGACTGTCATGATAAGTGCATAATACGTTGCGGTTCCTGGAACTCCAGTGAAGGTGAGATAGTAACACGCACCTACAGTGAGCATAAGTGTTTGAGATATTGAGAATACTACAAACGATGTCCAGGCCCAATCAGTATAGAAGATGTAGTCTCCTGCGTTAATTGTTAGCAGAGTTGAATTGACTGCGACTACTACTATGAATAAATAGTGAGTACATCGTCTAAGCCAGACCATGAAAATATTCCTGTCAGTTAGTATATAAAAATTTGGGAAATTTACGAGATCGTGCATACGAAATCGTGACTAGATTGGATAAAAGGGAAAAAGTCCTAGAGGACTATTTGATTATTTACCTACGAACATTACGATTGCAATAGTACCAACAGTTACAGCTCCTAATACGCCGCCTACAATACCATTACTGTTCTTAGTTGTTCCTTCTTCCATAACTTTAACACAGAAGAGGTAACCAATTGCTTCTACAAGGGTCAGGACGATAAATGCATAATGTCCGCTTGGTGTTGGATATGCCCATGGATAAACGAAATATCCTGCTGCAGTACCACCAAATGTTGCTAGCCATGCTGCAATAAATGATGCAGTGATCATTCCAGTCATGTTTTCAACACGACGGCCAATCATTTTTTCAACGTCAGCAGAACTTGCTCCGCCACCGCCACCTGAACCAAATCCTTTTGGAAGTGTCATATGGAATAATCAACTGGCAGAATCTTTTTAAATCTTTCTTCATTTCCGAGCCTAGACCGATCTACCGCTAGGCATAAAATTAAAAAAACAAAGTACGGAATTCGTACCTGATTATGGTATGGATCTGCTGTACAATTTACCCTCAAGGGCCATTTTGTACATTTCAGCAACATATGGGTTTTCACCAGGTGTTTCTGCACCTAATTCGACGAGTCTTGCATAGACCCTAACTACGTAAGCTAGAGCGCCCATGAAGGCTACGACTACACCCATGTTAAACATCCAGTGGTTTGGAACTGCGAAAATTTCTTCGACGAACCAAAAGTGCCACATCTCGTTAACACCAATAGTAAACATGGTTGCAAGATAACCTAAGATTGTCATCTTTAGACCTGTGTTCATAGAGTTGTTTGGTCCTCTCAATACTGGGACTTTTCTATCATAGATAGCTGCAAATCCCCAACCTAGTGGTAGTGCTACAAAGTGAGAGTATAACCACCAATGTGCTGGAGTGAATGCTGAATCTCTAATAGAAGTCTGATGAAGTGAACCATCGACAAAGTTGTCGACTTCTACGGATGCGGCTGTTGATCCCATAGCGATGACGATTAACCAGATTTTCTTTAATCTCTGGATTTCGACTTCTTTTGGGAGTAATGCCGGCATTTGTGCCATAGTAACTATAGGTGCTTTTTGGAATATAAGCTACGAGGTTCATGATCTATCTATTTTTAGCAAAAAAATGATTTTTTTTCATTCAAAATTTATGTTTTTTATATTAAATACTTTAAAAAATGTAATTTTTTTATTGTTTTTTTACTTGGATTCAATGATTAACATTAATGATTAACATTGAGATTATTCATGAGGGAAATGCCGTGGATCGACAATATAGTTAAAACTTAAATTCCTCATTTCTGTCGATTACTATTAAGGGATAAACATGGTAGATAGAAAAGTTATGGCATTTGCACTTGCAGCCGTTATGGTAGTTGGAGTCATTGGACCTAATGTAGCAACAATGATTCAGACAGCTGAAGGACACGGTGTACAAGCACAATTGCAAAGTCGTTTCATTCGAATTGAGGATGAGACATTCAATAGACAATCCCTCCAAACCGGTGAAGTTTTGACTCTGGCAGGATCATTTGTAAGTTTGATTGATTCAGACATGCGTGCATGGTCATCAATATTTTCAGAGTCAACTAACGCAGGTAACAGATGGGAGATTCTAGCAAGAGACCCACCAGGTAATGTCTTTGACATTCCAGGTAACGATGTTGTAGATTATGAAATCTCAGCACGTGCTCTCGAACCAGGAGTTTACCACGTCCACACTCAATTAAACATTGAACATGTAGGACCAGGACTTGGACCAGGACAAACAGTCGTTGTAGAAGGTGACCCAATTATGAAACCAATTCCATACACCAACATTGCATATCAATCAATCATCATTGCAGTTGGTTATGTAATCACATTTGCAACAAGACCTTGGCAAGTAATCTAAACTTCACTCTTTTTCCTTTTATTGAATTACAAATCTAAGTCCATACACAAAATTCAATACGCTTAATTTTCCGTATAAATAATTAAGTATAGATTAACATTTAGTCATGATTAAAAATTACAATTTACTTTTATCTTCGAAAAGGTTAAACCGATTATGGTCCATGTGTTCAAAATTGATCATCTAAATATTCATGAAAGTTACTTCAAAGGTAAAGTCGAATTTCGTGGAGATGATTATACAATTAACATACAAGATGAGAGAAGAGGTAAAGTTCTCAAACTTCCATTTCAATTAAAAAAGAAACAAAAAGTTCTGGTTAGATTTTCAGGTCCTAATAATCTAGCAGTAGAAGATCTTCTACCATTTGAAGGAGAATCAGAATGGGTCGAAGTGGACTCTACACCAATTACATTTTTCATAGCAGACCATCAAGACCAATTTGATACATTAGAGATAATTGATAATTTAGCAGAGGCTTAGAAAAGACTTTATTCTAAACTAGTTCAGTTTTCCTATGAATTGGCCAGGAATGGGAGACCCAACAAAGCGAAAAAAGACATTAAAATTTTTAGGAATGACGGCAATAATTGCAATCTCAGTAGGAGTAGGAAGTAGTTTAATTCAAGGCCAAATGAATCTGGATAATCCTCTCAAAGTTTGCATCAATGATAGAGATACTAAATATGAAATTTCAGTGAAAATGGAATTATACATCGATAAACAAAGAGCAGAGATTCCTGCAAACATTGGATTTGAAGATGGTTGTCAAAGATCACTATACACGCTTAATGATGATGGAATCATCTATGCAGAATGGACAGAAGAATATCCATTTGAGATCGGTCATTTCCTATGGTCATGGGAATTTCCAATGAGAGACATGGAGCAAAGTAAATCAAAAATTATAGTCAATGGTAAAGAATCACCTCATTTTATCAACGAGTTACTAGTTGACGGATATACATACAGAGCTGAATTTACATCAAAAGATTATGATACCTCTAAAGATGCTGACTTCATGCCTCCAGAACTTTAGAAAATTATTAAGTTCTTAGTTCAAGTATACGTACCATAATTCATGTATTAGATCATATGTACTAAAGAAGAATAAAATAGAAAAGAAAGAGATTGAATTTACCAGTATTTTCCATTATCTGGAATTAAACCGATGCCCTCATTCTCAAAGTGTTTGTCAAGTTCATCGACCCATCTTTCACGATTGTCTTTGTATCCCCATCCATGAATACGTACCCAGTACGCAATCAGTGCGAGTAGGAATATTGTGAACATTATAGTTCCAAAGATGTATACCATAACATCGTAGAATAATGGATCATAGTTTGGACCGAGTTGTCCGGTCAGACTAGACAATATACTCAAGATTGTTCCGAATACAGGAATCATCAATATTTTGAATTCAGAGGTCGATATAAAGATTTTTTTTGATTCTCATAAACCGAGATCAGCCAAGGCTATGTTTAGGAATAAAATAAGAAGTAAGGAAGGAAATTATCCTGTTCCTGGTTGGGCATATTTTCCGGATCTTCCTCTTATGAAGAAGGCACCAGCAATACCACCAAAGATTGCGGCTGCAATAGCAGATGCACCTAGTACACCACCAGCATCCATGTATGGAGTACCGGAACCTGCGCCTGGATTATCTGATGCATATTCAACTTTTCTCTTTGCGAGTTCTAAGGAGTCTTCTAAAGACATTGATGGATGTCCACCGTCTTGGCTGCCATCTCCGCCACTGCCCATGTATTGAGCAAATGCTGGACCAGCCAACATTAAGGGCATTGAGAAAACACCTGCTAGAAGTACGCCTAATACTATTGATCTGTTCATTTGTATCTAATTTTGTTTGAACTATCGTTATTATTTAACTTTTTTCAATAATCTCGCTAGATACATTTAATTTCGTACGTAATTTAGCCAAAAAAATGGGAAGACTCCACACACATAATCATGGAAAGTCACATTCAATCAGACCTATTGATCCAAAAAAACCAGATTGGGTTAAACAAACCAATGAGGAAATCGAGGGACTGATTATCAAATATGCAAAAGAAGGCATGACTACCAGTCAAATTGGAATAAAACTAAGAGACCAACATGCAATCCCTTTAGTAAAACCAATCATTAACAAAGGAATTAAAGAAGTTCTAATAGAAAATAAATTAAATCCGGAAATTCCAGAAGATTTGAACAATATTGTGATGAAGGCAGTTAACCTCCAAAAACATCTTAAAGAAAATAGATCAGATAACAGAAATACAAGAGCCTTAGAATTAGTTGAAGCAAAAGTTCACAGACTATCTACCCACTACAAAAAGACAGGCGAGATAGATCAAAAATGGAAATATAAGTCTGTAGTAGCCCAGCTAGAGTAATGGGAAAAGTTTTAGAAGAATCATTATCTAATTTTTCAGATCGGATTTCGGATGCAGTAAAATCAAGAAAAAATATTCTAGTTACAACTCACATTGATTGTGATGGAATTACATCAGGCTCAATAATTTCAAAAGCGCTAATCAGACATGGGGCAAAATGTACAGTTAGAACAACTAATGAATTTAGTGAAAACCTAGTTGAGAGAATGCAGAAAGAGACAAGAGATTTGCATGTAATTACAGATTTGGGAGGAGGTTTTGGAAGATTACTTGATGAAAAATTATCAGATAATTGGCTCATGTTAGATCATCATGAGATTTCAGAAGTTGAGAAAGATAACGAACGTGTCATTAATGCATGGAAATTTGGAATGGATGGTGGAGTTGAAATTTGTGCTGGTGGAATGGCATATTTGGCTGCAAAGGCACTCAGCGACGAAAATGAGGATCTATCAAGTGTTGCAGTAGTTTCAGCATTAGGAGATAGGCAAGATCAAGGTGAGAGAAGATCATTCACGGGGAAAAATGTAGAGATAGCAGAAACTGCAAAAAAATTAGGGCTAGTAAATATCGATTTAGACTTACTACTAGTTGGAAGGGAAACAAGACCACTCCCAGACGCAATTGCATTTACATCTCAACCATTTATCGAAGGTTTGACATGGAACAGAGATGCATGTCTTGCAATGTTAACTAACGCAAAAATTCAACTTAAAGATGGAGCAAGATGGAGAGTTCCAGCAGATTTGACACAAGATGAAAAACAGAGCATTATTGAATCAATTAGTAAATTTACCCAAGGAGAAAATGCAACTCAAATCATGGAGGAGTTGATTGGATATACATACACATTCCCAAGAGAAGAAAAAAGGAGTTTTCTCAGAGATGGTAGAGAATTTTCAACTATGTTGAATTCTTGTGGACGAATTAACAAGTCAGGAGTTGGAATTTCAATTTGCATGGGAGATAGAAACACAATGCTAGAAGAGGGTAAGAAAATTTTATCAGAATATAGAGGCATGATTAGAGAATACATGAATGTATTATCTAATGAGAGATGGAGAACAAATAATATGGAAAATTGTGTGATGGTAAATGCTCAAGGATTGGTTCCTGAGACTATGACTGGTACAATTTCATCATTAATTGCAGGATCTCCAAAAAATTCAGGAAAAATAGTTATTTTGAGAACAGATGGATCAGAAGGTACAATCAAATTTTCATCACGTAAATCTGCAAGTTGTAAAAATTCTATAAATCTTAGTCAATTGATGAGAGGAGGTGCAGAACAATTTAATGGAATTGGTGGAGGTCACGAGGCAGCCGCAGGAGCTAAAATAACTAAAGACAAATTAGATGGGTTTTTAGATTATCTTGAAAGTAATGTTACCAAAATGCCAGATAGAGATAGTAATAAATAATATTTCTAAAGACAAAGCCAAAGTTATTGAAAAGGCACTAGAACCAGATAATGTTGATTTTCCACAAGGATTGAATTTAGAGATTAAAGAGAAAGAAAATCAACTTGCATTTTATTTTTCAAATGAAGGTGATTTACGAAAGTTAATTTCTACCGTTGACGAGGTATTAGAACACGTAAATCTTTCTATGGAGGTAATAAAATAATGCTAGACCCAAAAATCATTAGAGATGAACCTGATCGAATTAAACAGATGCTAAAAGATAGAGCTGTAGAATTTGATTTTGAAAAAATGTTAGAGTTAGACAAAAAAAGAAGAGATGTTATGTTCCAAACTGATGAATTAAGACAAAAGCGTAATGAAATGTCTATTAAGATTGGTAGTGAAAAAAAGGCTGGAAACGACGCATCAGGATTATTACAAAAGATGGGCGAGATTTCAAAAAAACTCGACGATTTAGAAATTTTAAGAAAATCAGTTGAAGAAGATTTTCACAAATTATCTTTCTCAATACCTAACTTGATACATGAATCAGTTCCAAAAGGATCTGATGAATCATTTAACAAACAAGTAAGAATATGGGGAGAAATTCCAAAATTTGATTTTGATATAAAAGGACATGAGGAAATAGCCGAAAGTTTAGGATTGCTAGATATCGAGCGAGCCTCTAAAATTGCAGGTTCAAGATTTTATTTTTTGAAAGGAGATTTGGTCAGATTAGCTCAAGCCGTTACATCATTTGCGATGGACTTACTAATTGAAAAAGAATATCAATTGATACAACCACCTTATATGATTAATAGAGAATCTATGGAAGGTGCAGTTATTGCAGAGGATTTTGAGGATGTTATTTACAAAGTAGATGCTGAAAATCTTTTTTTAATTGGAACTTCAGAACATGCAATTGCATCTATGTATACAGATGAAGTTTTGGATGGAAAGACATTACCACAAAGATTTGGATCAATCAGTCCATGTTTCCGGAAGGAAGCTGGAGCACATGGAAAAGATCAGAAAGGGATTTTCCGAGTACATCAATTTGAAAAACTTGAACAATTCGTTTTTGCAAAACCAGAAAATTCAGTTGAAGAACAAGAGAAAATGATCAGATATGCTGAAGAATTTTTTCAGAGACTCAATATTCCACACAAAGTAGTATTACTTTCTAGTGGAGATATGGGAAAAGTTGCAGCAAAAACATATGATATAGAGGCATGGATGCCTAGTCAAAATGCATACAGAGAAGTTTGTTCAGTTTCAAACTGTATGGATTTTCAAGCTAGAAGGTTAAAGATTAGATTTCGAGATAAAACTAATGAAAAAACACAGTATGTTCATACATTGAATGGGACACTAGTAGCGATAGAAAGAACATTGGTTGCAATTTTAGAAAATAATCAAACAGAAGATGGACATGTAGAAGTTCCAAAAGTTTTACAGAAATACTTTGGAGATAATCTCATATAATCTAGAACAGTTTATATTCAGAAAATAGTCGTCGAAGATAATTGGCAAGAAAAGCTCGTAAGATCAAAGACAAATGGAAAGAAAAGAAATGGGTAAATGTTATCGCTCCAGATTCATTTAACAATGTCAATATTGGATACGTCCCAATTACTGATGACGAGAATGCCAAAGGTAGAATTTTAGAAGTTACATTATGGGATATTCTCAAAGGTGATCCTTCACAACACCAATACAAGATAATTTTCCAAATAGATAATGTCACAGATAACAAAGCCAAAACAATTTTTAAGAGATATGAATATTCTAAGGAATTTTTAAGAAGTTTGATTCGAAGAGGTTCGTCTAAAGTAAACTTCATCATAGATGCTGAAACAAAAGACAACTATGTATTTAGAATCAAAATGGTTGCTCTAACACACAGACAATTGAACACATCAAGACAACGTCAATTACGCCTAATCGCAAAAGATGTAATTGAAAAAACAGTTCCAACAATGGATATTGATGGATTCGTTCAGGCTACATGTTATGGAAAGATAAACTCAGATATTATGGCTGCTGCGAAGAAAGTTATAAAATTAAGACATGTTGGATTAGAAAAAGTAAAACTAATCAAAACAGCATCTGCACAGACAGTCTTGCTTGAAGTAAAAAGTAAAAAAACAAAATCAGACTAGACTGATGTTTTAGAAATGCAATTAGAAATAAGAATTGATTTAATTCTTCATGCCACAGAGAACGAAAATAAGGTTCTAGAAGAATTAGAAAGTGTTTTCCACATAGAGCAAAAAAATTTTCAGATTGAACAAGTTCCAGGTCATTTTAACAATCCAATATTACTAATTTCATCTAAATTGAAGAAAAAATCTGCCGTAGACTTTGTGAAGATATTCTTTTCAAAGATGAAAAAAGAAGACTTTCATGAAATTTTTGATAATGTTGACAAATATGTAACATCATCAGGTCTGAGTTTACGCATAAGTAAACAAAAGTTAGTCTCAAAAATTATAACAATATCAAAAGAAGATGCAATAAAGATTAGCATTAGTACACCAGTTTATGTTAAAACTGAAACAAAGAAAATTTATCAAGAATTAATGAAAATGTGATTTTGATAGATCATTTAATAATATTTACTCGTAAATGAAAAAGGGAATGAGGAAATAAAAGCCGCTCCAGTCTGAGTGCCAAACTCTGATGACGCCGCGACGAACCGACCCGATATTTAATTCGGATTGTTTTAAATATTGATAGTAAAAACAATGATTTGTTGAATACAGATTATGATGTTATTGTTGCAGGTGGAGGATTAACAGGAACTATTGCTGCACAAGCAATTTCTTATTATTCAAAACAAAATTTGAAAATTCTTGTTGTAGATAGAAATCCAGAACATTTACCTGGAAGAAAATCAGCTCCTGGATGGACATGTGGAGATGCATGTTCAAAAGAAGCAGTTGATTATATGACTGAAAGAATTAAGGTGCCATGGACTAGACCAGAAATTGAACATGATGTAAAAGGAGTTATGGCATATTCCCCTGACTATGAAACTGCAATTCCATTTGATGGTGCAGGATACATGCTAAATAGACAAAAACTTCCAGAAATCCAAAATGCCAGAACAAAAAAGATGGGAGTTGATTTTGATTTTGAAATTAATCTTTCAGGATTGATTTATGATGGAACACAAGTTGTAGGAATACAAGGAGTGGATTATAAAACAAAACAACCATACAAGAAAACTGCCAAATTAGTAGTGGATGCAACAGGAATTACATCTATGTTAAGAAATCAATTAGAAAATTCTACAAAGGTAGAAAGAAAAATTGATAGAAGAGATGTAGAATCTACTGGAAGGCATATTATGTATTTTGAATCAGGTGAGAAGGATTTAGCACAATTTGATCCAGATTATTGTATAATCCATTTAGATCAAGATATTGCACCGGGAGGATATGGATGGGTATTTCCAAAAGGAGATAACAAAGTCAATATCGGATTAGGAGTTGAGAAATCTATTCTAGAACAACGAAATAAAAGATTAGGAAAATCAGATAATGTTGCATCATTGATGAAAGAATATCTTGAACGAAACAAGTCAATTAAAAATCCAAAATTATCTGAAGATGCAGGAGACATACACAACAATACAGGAGTTTATCAAGT
This sequence comes from Candidatus Nitrosopelagicus sp., assembly GCA_028242535.1. Classification (GTDB taxonomy): domain Archaea; phylum Thermoproteota; class Nitrososphaeria; order Nitrososphaerales; family Nitrosopumilaceae; genus Nitrosopelagicus. The sequence continues at coordinate 42,315 of JAOJYB010000008.1, forward strand.
CTCAGTAAGAAGACAAAACGATTGTTTAGTTTCAGGAGGATATATGTTAGTTGGAGATTCAGCATGGATGCCAAAGCCTATAGATGCAGGCGGTATTGGACCAGCTCTTATTGCAGGAACAATTCTTGGAAATAATGTTACACAAGCAATTGAAGCAAATGATGTATCAGAAGCAAGTTTGTGGCAATATAATATAGATTTCATTAAAGAGTATGGTTACAAAACAGCTGGTTTAGAATTATTTAGAAGATTAGTTCAAACAATGACAAACGAACAAATTAGTTATGGAATGAAACACTTTTTGGGAAATCTTGATGTTGAGGCAATCAGTAAAGGAGAACACCCAGACTTTACAGGTCTTGGGAAAATTGGAATGATAATTAGAGGCGCAATGAACAAGACAGTTGCTAGTGGACTCAAATATACGTCAGGTCAAAATCAGTGGTTAGTTGAGCATTATTACAATTATCCAAAAGATCCATCTGGATTTGATGAATGGAATAAAAATTTGCACAAGACATTAGATGAATCATATGTCAAGATAGCATCATACGCAGCATAGATCTAGTCTTAAATAAAGTAGAAGATCAAACAATGATACTTTGATGAAAGAACAGGGAAATTCAGAATTAGAGGAAAATTTTCCAGAGTATTTGGATTGGAGTAATTCATTTGAAATTTTGGAAAAAGCTCATGAACAAGGAATTTTTGTTTTAGTCATAGGCCCTAAAGGGACTGGTAAAACAACACTGGTAAGAGAATTTGCAAAGAGGCAATCAATGAAACTAGCATCAATTAATTTCAGTTTGAGAACTAGAGAAAGTCATCTTGTAGGTTCAAAGAGTCTTTCAGAAGGAAATATCCAATTTGATGAAGGAATTTTGATTAAATCAATGAAAGAAGGTAATATGTTATATCTAGATGAGATAAATGCAGCAGAAGCCGATGTTTTGCTAAGATTAGATGAGGCATTAGATGATAGAAGACAAGTGGTTCTAAAAGAATCTGGAGGAGAAGTAGTAACAGCTAACAAATCATGGTTTGTCATAGCGACAATTAATCCATTAAATCATGTTGGAACAAAGGAATTACCACCACAACTATTGAGTAGATTTCCTATCAGATTAAGAATGGATTATCCACCTGAAGAAAAAGAACTTGAGATTGTGAAGAATCATGTTCCACAAGCAGATGAGAAATCATTAGAAAAGGGAATTAAACTTGCCAACACACTAAGACAAGCAGCATCAGTTGAAGAATTATACTATTCACCTTCACTAAGAGAAACTATAGCATATGCAAAATTAATTGATGGGGAGATGTCTCCAAAGAAAGCAGCAGAACTAGTTTTTGGAAATGTTTATGCACAATGGGGAAATATTGAATTACAAAAAGTTAATGATATTATTACATCCATGTATGAGAGCTAATGTCATCAATTGCTCTAAGAAATGATACATTAATTGAAATTTCTACATTTTTAATCAGACGATGGTCTGAAAATGATAAAATTATTGTTACGATGTCTTCAAATAAAGTCAACGAAACTAGAATCAAAGAAAATAAAGTGATTCTAACTCCAGTATTAGATTACAATGGAGATGAGTTTGCGAGATATAGACAATTTAGAACTGCAGCATGGTATGAAAGTATGAAAATAAAAAATTGCGAAAAAATTTTATCTAATGATCATGCATTTGGATTTTTATTAAATTCAATTGAAAGACGTAGAATTGAGATGGTTGGACGAAAAATTTGGCAAGGAATGGATGAAGAATTGATTTTCAATTATTCATGGCAATGGATTTACAGACCACTTTTAAGTAATCTTTTAGGAAAATCAAAAATTATCGAGGGGTTTTACCAATTTTTCTTGTTTGGAGATATAAAAGGAGAGATGCAACCAAGTCATTTTGAACGTGTTGTAAAAGCATCAGATTTTGCAAAGGAAGTTTTAGATGAAGCATTAAAAAATAATTACAATACAGAGTGGGTAGAGAAACATATTCCAAAG
>JAOJYB010000009.1 GCA_028242535.1 Candidatus Nitrosopelagicus sp.
ACATGTACCTTCAAATTTCATTGCAATTTTTCGCCAGCTCATTGTAATAATTCAATCTCCTTTTCAATTAATTCCTCATATGTTTCCTCAAATTCTAATTCAATGGAATCATTTTTCTTTAATGTTAAGAGTAATGGAAAGAAAAATGTTGCAAACGTACTATTTGATACATGTAGTTTTTTAGATAATGTTGAACTAATTGCTTTAATTTTTGCTCCATCCCATCGCAATCTATTCAACAAAGGCCAAGAAAGATTATACTTAGTGTATCTAGCAGAAGAATCTTTTTCATAAAGTGACAATAAGATTGAATCAAGATATCTCAGTAGTCTCCAGTTTTGTGTTTTCATTATTTTTCCATAAAGTAAATCAGCTTTAGAAATAATTTCTAGTGATTTAGATATTTTTTCTGTAGATAGATTACTAGTTATAATACTTGAATAAAACGCATTAATTTTTTCTCTAGGATCAATTCTTAAAGAAAATAATACAACTCTTGCCTCATCTAATGATTGTGATTTGAAAAATGCATTTAATCCATCCTCTACATTGAGAGATTCAAATGATTTTTCAGTATTAGGTTCAAATCCAGTAACTAATGCTTGTGCAGAATTTATCATAGAACGAATGTCACCTTTTGAATCAGTGATAAGTTTTACAAATCTACCAGGATTGATTTTTGCTTTTTCTTTTTCTAGGATCATATTGAGATACAATTTGAGAAATCGAGGTGATAAAGGACTAATTTGTAGAGTTTTTACAACTTTTTTGATTTTTTTCATTTTGTCAGAGGAATCATAATTCCCAGCAAGTATAATTGGAACTGTTGGTTCTTTTAAGATGTTAATGAGTGCTTCAATACCTCCAAAATCAGAACGTCCATGAATTCCATCTACTTCATCAATGAATATCATAGGTTCACCAAGAACAGTTTGATTTCCAAGTACAGGAGTTAGTATCTCTTGAATATTTTTTTTATTTCTTACATCACTTGCATTAAGACTAATCATATCATATCCAAATTGTTTTCCTGCAAGAAAACACATAGTTGTTTTTCCAATTCCAGGAGGACCAATCAATAAGAGAGGTTTAGTTCCTTTCTTCCATTTTCCAAACCACTCAACAAATTGTTTTCTAACATCTTCATTTCCAACCATATCAAAAATATTTTGAGGTCGATATTTTTCGGACCACATCATTTGTATCACTTAGTAGGAAGGTTTTGAGTCAAATCTGACCAAATATTTTGCTCTTGCAGCTTTTTGTACCAAAATAGGTTATAATGCTCAACTGTTAGGAATAAAAATTCTAAGAATTTTCTATGTGAGAATTCATCTGGAAGTTTTTCAAGAGCGGCTCTAGCATCATTTAGGTATGATTCACTATGTTTCATTGTTTCTTCAAATCCACTTTTTACATCATTCATTTTGAGAGAATAAAAAAGTGGCCAAGATGGAATTTTTGCTGCTTTGTCTCTAATACTATCTTCAATTTCATTTCCACATCCAACTGATTCAGCTGCTTTTGCCATTCCAGTGTAAAAGATGTCAGCTAATGGTGGACGAGCTAATGCCATATTTCTGCCTGCAGTACCCATCACAGAACGATATTTTTTATAACTTTCAACTAATTCTTCTTCAGTAATTGATGTAGGTTTGTCTTTTAATTTTGTATCAAGATATTGACCAATTCTTGCTTGCTTAAATCCTTCTTCAAATTCTTTTACTACATCTTCACCACCTTTTGAAATTTTTTCTCTAGCAAGTTTTAGAATATATGGATTCATCAATTTGTAATCATCTAAATACTCCAAATCTTCATCTTTGTCAACGATTCTATCCATTGGCTCACTAAGATCTATTGCAATTATGTGACCATCGACAATATCTTCTCGCATTGTAGTACTCTTATCATCTTTGAAATAATCCGTTGATGCATCAAAAAGACCATTGAATACAGGAAATGTCATTTTTACAAAATTTGAGTTTAGGATTCTAAGAACTCGATCATGTAGTGTATCAAAATCTTCAAGTTTAGATTTTATAGGATCAATTTCAGAAGCATTTAAGATAATTTCTGTAGAACCAACTTCTTCTGCAAATTTTTGTTGTGTTGTATTAGGAGAATCATCAGACTTTATTTGATCAAAGAGATTTTTTGCAAATCTCTTAGCAAACTCAGGAAATGTATTTTCTGCTTCTTCTTTATAATGATTAAACTGTTTGAATCCTTTTGATTTGAATAGACCTTGCTTGATGATTTGTTTTCCAGGTTTGGTTCCCATCAAAGCACTTTTGCTAAAAATTGATTCATCTTTTCCACTCACAAAAAGTTGTTAACAAATTGCTATTTATGCGTTCAAAGAACTAAATCACAATCGTCTAAACTCTGCAGCACCTTTTTCTGTAATTTTTAGTTGTATTGATTTTCCAAAAGGACCACTTTTTTCTACTGGCATCATGAAGCGTTTTTTCTCAAGATCTTGTAAAATAGTATCCAAATTATTTGTTGAAAGGTTTGCTCTTTTTTGAAGTTCTTCAAATTTTGAAATATTTGTCATTAGTAAACCAAGCACAATTTTTTCTTTAGACCAATTTTTTGTTGAGAATTCTTCTTTACGTGGTGATTCTTGGAAATTATCAGGAGAAGATTCTTGGAAATTATCAGGAGAAGATTCTTGGAAATTATCAGGAGAAGATTCTTGGAAATTATCAGGAGAAGATTCTTGGAAGAAATTTCTGCGAGGGCTTTCAGGACGAGTAGATGTATTTTGTTTAAGACCAACACGTTTCAATACTCTAGGAAGTATTCTGGCGAGTGGTATGATCAGAAATATGAGTAAATAGATCCAAGAATAGTTTTCTTCCATGTTATATCATTCCAATTCGAAAGTAATAATGTATGTGTTGATTTTCTATTGAGATTGTGAAAAAACACGATATTCACCTATAATAGAATTACATTTGTGACATGTGTATTGGCCTCTCTCAATGAGGATTAGTCCATTAGCAACCGGTTCATTTGGTTTTTCTTCTATCTGTATTTTAGTTGGCCCATCAAATTCAGAGTCACAAGTTTTGCAGAAATGTTTCAACATTTTTCCTAGATCAAGTTTCTCAAGTGATGCCAAGAAATGTTTGTCTATGTTTGGGACAAGTTTTGATTTTGAAACTTCTTCATCAGTAAGTTCTGCACTAACCCATCCACCAGAACCTTGTAACTCTATTATCGTCATAATAATTCATTTTTTTATGCATGAATAAAGAGGTTTTGAAAAAAAAAACGAAAATGTTATTCAACTTAAATTATCCACAAATTGGAAAATCATGATGGATACAAATCAAATTCTCAAAGAGGCATCAAGAAGAATTTACGAGGCTGTAAAAGATATGGCAGGTACTGAAAAGGCTGCAGGGAATTTTGGAAGAGGTGCTGGAGGAGATATTTCAAGAAATATCGACATTACTGCAGAAAACACTGTTTTAGATTATCTAAAAGAGATTAATTTTGAATGTGTAGTTTTAGGAGAAGAATGTGGTCGTGTAGAATTATCAGATGAACCAAAGGGTTTTGTCATCATGGATGCAATTGATGGTTCTGCAAATGCAGTTAGAGGAGTTCCATTTTTCTGCTCATCGTTAGCATTTGCAACGGAAAATAGGCTAAGTTCGATAACAGATGGTGTAATTACAAATCTTTCAACAGGTCAAATGTATTCAGCATCACAAGGAAAAGGTTCATTTCTTGATGAGAAACAAATTTCAATTCACAAAGAAAAACCATTGTATAAAATAGTTGGAATAAACACTTCAGGTGCAAATCAAGAAATAATGAAAAAATTGCAACCAGTTATTCAGAATCATAGTCATCTAAGACACTTTGGTGCAAATGCATTAGAAATGGCAATGTTTGCACAAGGATTAATGGATATCTTCATTGACTTGAGAAATAAGATAAGGATTCAAGACATTGCAGCAGGATACATTATTGTTAAAGAAGCAGGAGGTTTACTTTTAGATGAAAAATTTAACACATTAGATGCAGACTTGAGTTATGAAACAAGAGTTTCTTTTGTGGCAGCTGCTAATCAGGAAATTTTAGACGATATATTTCCAAGAGAAAAGTAAATTTTATCCGTATGATTCGTATTTGACTTCAAATGTTCCATCTTCATGGGGATTATCTCTATTAACAAATCCTCTATCAGAAACATAATCCATTACTCCATCAATTGTTCCTTGATAACCACAAATGTAGATTCTAGTATTCTCAGGAGTTACTTTTTCTCCAACTAATTCATCTAATGGAGAAACACCTTGAGCATTTGCTTTGAAAAATGATTCTACACGTCCAGTATGACCGATCCAAGACCTGTTAAAGTATTCTTTAGGTCTACTAATTGCAGCTCGGTAAATAAAGTTCCATTTATCAGATCCTCTCTCTTTACTTTCATTTTGAAGGTCAGTAAGTAGACGTTTGTAACTTAATTCATCTACGTAACTTGCTCCGTGTAAAACAACAACTTGTCTTTTATCATTTGTTTCATGAAAGTGATTTGCAAAAGCAATGAATGGTGCAAGACCTGTTCCACCTCCAACACAAACAATTCTTCTGTTATCTGGTTGTCCATTACGAAGTTTATCTTCAATAATCAAATCTTCACCAGTAGGATCACCAAGTAATACTTCATCTCCAACACTAAGATAGAATAATTCGGTAGTAACGCGACCAGGTAGTGGTTTTCTAACCCATCTAATTACAAATTCATAATAATCTCTATTTTCAGCATGAGATACAAGAGAATATGCACGTTTAATGATTTTATTTTCTGCTGCTACTGGCAAACCAATTGTAAGGAATTGACCAGTTCGGTATTTTGGCATTCCATTTACAGGAACAATTCTAATTATAACTAAATCTTCTTTTAGTAATTCAGTATAGATGATCTTTGCTTTTGTATCAGCCATGCAAGAAACCTTCTTGATTTAGATAAATGTATTTCTCTTAAAATTTAGACAGGATTCTTTTTATATAGAAAATATATCCTCAAAAATTAAGACAATGACAAAATTAACATGTATGGATTATGGTTTTGATTGTCCATATGTAATAGAGGGTGAAGTTGAGCAGGTTATTGAAGAATTTGGGAACCATACAACCGAAGAACATGGAATAGAATATTCCACAGAAGCTTTGACACAATTCATTTTAAGACAACAAGGTTGATTGTAAAAAAATTAAATTCTTTTCATTGAAGCAGATAAAATTGGTAATTCTTTTGAGATGATTTTCTCAACAGCAGGAACTATACCAGATTTTAGTTTAGTATTTTCTTCATAGATTTCTGCAACTTGATCCCGGAATAGTAATTTAATTCCAGGCAATTCCATAATACTTTCTTCAACAGCTCTTGGTTCAGATAAATCTAAAATTAGTGTTCCTTTCTTCTTTTCTTGCATTACTAGCTTGATTCTTTCAAGATCAATCACGAAATAATCAGCAGTTGTTGCGACTATAATAATATTAAATTTATCAAATCCTGCAAGTACATCTGCAAATTCCATTGGAGTTCCTCCTAAGATTTGTGAAAAGTTTGTAGAGCGGTCGATAGTTTTACTAGTTACTTGAAAAGGGATTTGTTTTTGACCTAATGTTTTTGCAACCATTGCAGCAGTTTCACCTGTACCGATGAGTAAGACTTTCTTTTTTGCGTCTAGCCCAACTTTTTCTTCTATTAGATTTAGTGCTATGTCTCCCAGAGATACAACATCCTTACTTATTTCAGTTGAATCTCTAATTGAACTTGCAAGTCTAATTACACTATCAAATAATTTATTAAGAATTTTTCCTGAAGAGCCAGATTTTTTTGAGTCTTCTAGAGATTTTTTAATTTCATCATAGACTTCTTGTTTTCCTACAACTACAGAATCTAATCCACAAGCTAATCGTAATAGATGAAGGTAAACATCATCATCTTTGAAAACTTCAAGAGTTTGATCAAAATGATCAATATCAATTTGCTCTATACTAGAATTATTTTGCCAGGTTTCTTTCATTTGATTAATTATCAAGCCTTTTCCTTCAGGTCGTCTTGCATCAGTAGAATCATCATTTTCAAGATTACTAACAGTGAAAATTTCAACTCTGCTTGATGTTTGAATTATGATACATTCATCAACGCCGGGAATTTTTTTGAAAGCATCATATGCAGCATTTATGTCGTTGAATGCAAATCGTGAAAGAGAATGTAATGGTACATTTTTGAAAGTAACGCGCGCATTCAAGACATCAAATTTAACTTCACTCAACATATATCACCAAAATATCAATCTCGTAATTTTGTTCGTCCACCTTTAGCAGTTCTAAAAACATTCATTCCAAGATGATAATTGGCATGTAATGAATCTAGGTATGTAAGGTCTTGTTCAATTTTTGCAATATCGTCAGGTAAAGATTCAGGATCATTTCTAAGACGTTCTAGTTTTACTTGTAATTCATCGCCTAGAACAGTAATTCCAGTTTCATAATTGGAAGTTCCACCATAGCGTTCATCTAAAATATTTTGAGGATCATAATTAGGAGTTGTATCTTCATAGTTGAGAGCTTTTCTTGTAATGTCATCTTTTTCGTCTTCAGATAAGATAGGTTTAGGAAATCGATCTTCCTTATCTAAGAAAAATTCTGGTTCACCCATAGCTCTTCTAAATATAATCTCAGTTTTTCGTTTGTTAGAAAAGTCTGGACCTTTTGGCGCTTCAGATTTTACTTCTTCTGCAATTGCTTTGAATTCATCTTCAGCAGCTTTTGCTGCAGCTTCTTTCAATTTTTTTGCTTTTGCAATTGCTTTTTCTGCAGCTTCTTCTGCTTTTTGAGCAGCTTGTGCTGCAGCTTCTGCGTCAATAGATGCTTTGGCAGATTTTTGACTATCTTCTTTTTTTGGTTCTTCAGATGCTTTTGTAATTTCCTTTACTTTAGAGATATTCTTGTCGTCAGACATCGATTTTTCTGTGAAATTGCCCGATTTTAATATTCTTGTATCATGTAGTTTTGAATCTTCTGCGATCAAACAATCTTAATTTTAAGAAAGAAATGGCGCCCTCGGCGGGATTTGAACCCGCGTCTCAGCCGTGACAGGGCCGAATTCTAGACCGGGCTATACTACAAGGGCAGTATTTACAAGAAAAAGAATTGCTGGTTTTAAAGTTTCCATTTTAACTTTCAAACTAGTAAAAGACTAAATTATACAATAATGGAAAAACTCGCATGGGTCTATAGCGCAGCCAGGTAGCGCACCGCCCTTTTAAGGCGGCTGTCGTGGGTTCGAATCCCACTAGACCCGCGTTATTTTGTAAGTGTTTTAACGCGTTTTTCTAATAAAGTTAAAGATTTTTTCACACTGTCATTTTGAGTTTTAATATGTTTTTTCAGTGTTATAATTTTGCGAGTTCTTTGCCCAATCATTCGTTTTTGTTCTGATATTCCAGATGAGCCTTTTGATTTTCGTTGTTTAAGAGATGAAATGACGGTAGTTTTTTGAATTAGTTCAAAGAGTTTTGATGGTTTTATCTCTTTAATTCCAAGAGATTCAATATCATCTAGATCAAGATCAGAGAGTATCTTTTTTGAATTGTGTGAAAGTTGAACAAGATTACCAACTATATTATGTGCAGTACGAAATGGAATTTTTTCAAGTACTAAATTTTCAGCCAAATCTAGTGCAATTAAAAATCCATCTTCGGTTGCTTTTTGCATTTTTTCTTGATTAACTGTAAGTTCAGAGAGCATTGATTTTATTATAATTAGTGCAGTGATGGATGTTTTTGATGTCGACCAAATTGAGGATTTGATTTGCTGTAAGTCTCGACTATATCCAGAAGAAAGTCCTTTGGTGGTAGTTAAGATAGATGTCAAATGTCCAATAACCTGTGATGTCTTTCCACGTGTAAGCTCTAAGATGTCTGGATTTTTCTTTTGTGGCATTACACTTGAAGGAGATGTAAAATCATCAGATAATTCAATAAATGAGAATTCAGTAGATGACCAGATGATAAAGTCCTCAGATAATCTACTTAGGTTTGTCATCATAATTGCAGAATTTGCAACATATTCTGCCACAAAGTCACGTGTACTTGTAGCATCAATTGAGTTTTCAATAAGAGATGGAAACCCAAGCATTTTTGCAGTACTGTCTCTATCAATTGGTAAACTAGTTCCACCTACAGGACCTGCACCTAAAGGGCTTTGATTAACGCGTGTATATAATGACATGAATCTGTCTAAATCACGTAATAATGAATCAGCATAAGACAAAAGATAATGAGAAAATACACCAACTTGAGCTTGTTGAAGATGAGTGTAAAGAGGCATTATTGATTTAGTATTTTCTTGTGCTGTTTTTAGCATAGTAGAGATTGTTTCAAGTAGACATTGTAATAGTATGTTAATGTCATCACGAATTTTTAATCTAATATCAAGTGCAACTTGATCATTTCGTGAACGTGCAGTATGCATTTTTCCACCATTTTCAAGTCCAGTTTTCTTGATTACTAGTGATTCTATCAGTTCATGAATATCTTCGGGTTCAAAATCAGGTTGTGATATGTTTCCTCCCTTTAATTCTTCGAGTGCAATCAATATTTTTTTTACTTCGATTTTTGTTAGAAGTTTATTTTCATATAACATGATAACATGGGCTTCACTTCCAATAATATCATAAAATGCAATATCTGAATCGTCTTTAAGTGATGAAACATAACTTAGAGTGATATCATCAAGAGTTTTTCCCAGTCTAGAACGATACATCAACTTGGATTCAAAATCGCTATATATAGCAACTACGGGTTCAATTCAATGACACAGGATGTTAAACAGCTACGAGTGAAAATCTTCGATGAATTATCACAGATTGTAGATCCTGAGATTAACACAACAATTACAGAATTGGAATTAATTGATGAAGTGGACATTAGTGAATCTAATGTTAAAGTTGATTTGCATCTAACAAGTCCGTTTTGCCCAGCAGTTTTTGGATTTAAGATTGCACAAGATATTCATGATAATCTATTAAGTATACAAGGAATTGAAGACGTAAAGGTCAATGTCTCAAATCACTTCATGGCTGAACAAATTAACAATCAAGTAAATAACAGTCCAAACCCTCACAAAAAAGATTAGTCTCTAATTCCTAAAAGATATCCTCTCAAGAGTTGAATTCCCATTGCAGGGTCAACTCCCTTTGGACAAACTTGACTGCATGAACCAGCAAAATGACATCTCCATATTCCATGAGATTCATCTATAACTTTGAGTCGTTTGTTTTTTCCTTTGTCTCTGTCATCAGCGATGTATCTATAGGCTTGTGCTAATGCTTGAGGACCAACAAATGATGTATCCATTGCCATAGTTGGGCATGCAGAGTTACACAAACCACATTTGATACAACTAGAAAATTGAATATATTTTTCGACATTTTCAGGGCTTTGTAAAAATTCTCTCATTCCACTTTCAGGGTCAATTTCAGAATCATCTCTAATTACATACGGCATGACCTTTTTGTGATTGTTTATCATTCGTTCAAAGCCGACAACCAAATCACGAACCACAGGGAAATTATCCATTGGTTCTACAGTAACAGTATCAGAATCTAATTCAGAAATTTTTGTAAAACATGCTAAAGCAGGTTTACCATTAATTTTCATTCCACAAGAACCGCATGATGCTTGTCTACAGGAATATCTAATTCCAACAGAGTGATCTAAATGTGATTTTACATCCAGTAAAGCATCCAAAACAGTTGTCCATTTTTCAATAGGAACAACATAATCATCAAATCTCTCTTCAGAGTTTACATTAGGATTACTACGTTTAATTTTTAATTTTACAGATTTAGTTGATGAGACAACAGTTTGAGAACGTTCTTCTGATAATTTAGGGTGAAGTGTTGCCATCATACCATCCCCATGCTTGTCATAATTATAGTTCGTGAGCCATATGCAATTAATCCTGCCATTGCTGCAAGACAGCCAATTGTAACAGCCTTTTCATATGTTGGACCTTGATTCATTTCCAGTAAAATTACTCTCAAGCCATTAAATCCATGAACAGAAATTAAGATTAACAATAACTCAAGCAATAATGCATACCCTACACTTTCATAATTTGCAATTACATTTTCATATGCTAATGATTCATGAAAATCTTGAGTTAGCCTCATCAGTATGTGAACAACTGTCAAGGATAACGCGCCTATGGCAGTACCATAATGGATTTTCATTATGATGCTTTCTCGTAATACCATCATGCGAACATCACCGCCATTCCATACCACATTGCAAGAGCCGCCATACCCAATGTTGCATAGATACATGCTTTACCTTTCATATTGATTGATTGTGGTTTGTATGGATAATCAGGTCTCTCTGCTTTACCAATACCATAACCCATTTGTGCAATCATCAATCTAATTCCATTTCCAGTATGAAAGACACACATTCCAATAACTAATGCCAAAAAGAGATGACCTTCAGTAGTTTGTGTCATTTCTAATGATTTATCCCAAACAGCTTTTCCATCTAATATGTGACTTGTTTCCCAGATGTGACCTATGAAATATGCTAAGAGACCAAGACCTGTTAGACGCATTAAAAGCCAAGCTAATCTTTCGATACCAAATTTTCCAATCTTTCCAGGATTAAGCCATCCCTTCAGTCCTTCTCTTGCACCAGTCTCTCGTTCCATCAGTATTTTCTCTCCACAGGTTTGTATTTAGTTATAGTAACTGGATGCTTCTTCATAATTGGTTCGTTTGGATCATAGTAAGCCAGTGTGTGATGAAGGAAGTTGGTATCATCACGTGTTGGGAAATCAGTTCTGGCATGAGCACCACGAGACTCTTTTCTGTTTAGTGCACCTAATAATACAACTTCAGCAACACGGAACATTGAGTCTAGTTCCATTACATTTTGAAAGTTTGTATTGTATTCTTTTGCTGAATCATCAACATGTTTCCAAGTTTTCTGTTTTAGTTCACGAATTTTTTTGAGACCTTCAGCCAAATCATTGTGATTTCTATAAACATAGGCTTTTGCGTTTAGAGTTTCAGCAACTTCCTGTTTTACTTCGTATGGATTTACTTCACCACGTCCACGGAATATGCCGTCAAAGATTCTAGTTTCCTCTGCAGATACTAGATGAGTAGGGAATTGTGCAGAAGTATATTCTTTTTCAATATAATCAGTAGCCAATGAACCAGTGATTTTTCCCCAAACAATACATTCAGAAGTAGAATTTGCTCCAAGACGATTTGCGCCATGAACACTATTACATGCAGCTTCACCTGCAGCCCAGACTCCTTGAAGTTCAGCTGCACCATCAATGTTTGTATGAACCCCACCCATCATATAGTGACAAACAGGTCTAACGTCAAGTGGTTCATCTGCAGGATCAATTCCTGAGAATTTAATTGAAATTTCTCTAATACCTCCTAGTTTAGCTTTAATTTTTTCATCACCAAGATGTCTTAAATCTAATTTTATACAGTCTTCTCCAGTTTCATGTTTGAATCCACGACCTTCATTAATTTCAGTTATTATAGAACGTGAGACAATATCACGTGGAGCTAATTCCATTTTTCCTGCTGCGTAGTTTTTCATGAAACGGTCACCATCTTTGTTTAGTAGATAACCACCTTCACCTCTAGCACCTTCAGTAATTAAAATTCCAGATGGCAAGATTCCAGTAGGATGAAATTGAACAAATTCCATATCTTTTAGTGCCATTCCTGCACGATATGCCATGTCCAAACCATCAGGAGTTGATGATAATGCATATGTAGAATAACTAAAAATTCTTCCTGCACCACCAGTAGCAATTATCAATGCTTTACCTTTGATAGTGTAAAATGATCCAGAAGATGTTTCTATCGCAGTGATTCCACAAAATTGTTTTCCATCATGTATGATTGATGTTATATACCATTCATTTAGAAATTCAATATTATCATATTTTTGACATGTATCGTATAGAGTTTGCATTTCAAAAAATCCAACTTTGTCAATAGCATAAGATGCACGTGGGAAACTATATCCACCAAAATTACGTTGATCAATTTTACCATTTTCTTGTCTTGACCATGGCATACCCCAATGCTCCAATTGAAAAATTTCATTTGGCATCATGTGACATAATTTTTCGGCAGTATCCTGATCAGCTAAGAAATCACTTCCTTTTACAGTATCATAAATGTGTGATTCTATGGTGTCTCCTTTTTCTTCTTGAATGACTGCTGCAGTTCCTCCTTCGGCAGACACAGAATGAGAACGCATGACTTGTGTTTTTGCTATTACACCAATCTTAATTTTTGAATTCTTTTTCGCGGCCTCAATGGCTGCACGTAATCCTGCTAAACCAGAACCTGCAATGATTAGATCAAATTCAATAGAATCCGTCATTATTGAATAAAATTAGAATAGGTTACTTATGTATTATAACAAAATATTGAGGATCGAATCATTAATATATATCACTAGCGATATCACTAGTGATGTTTGAACAGTGGGCTCAAAGAGTTGGAAGTGCGATACCAAGAGGATTCTCAAGATATTACATCTTAAAGCAGTTACAAAAAATGCCACATACTGGAAAGGAGATTATCAATTCTGCAGTTGAAGACAGCGATGGTAAATGGAAACCTTCACCAGGTCTGATCTATCCATTATTAGGTAGATTACTTGATGAGGGATTGATTGAAGAAACAGAAGATGGGAAATATCAGATTACAGATGAAGGAAAAACAATCTCAAAAGATTTAGAGGTATTTAACAAAAATATGAAAGAGCAGATAGACACAGTGATGAAAATGGCCAATGTTGGAAAATTTATGGCAATGGATGTTTTAGAAAGAGTTACTATACTGGGTAACTTATTGAGTTCAAACGTAAGTAATATGACAAATCATGAAGTTGAAAAATATAAGAGATTTCTAAAATCAGAATTAGAAAAGATTAAGGAAATGGATTCTAAAAAATAGGCTTCAGGCTAATCATAAATAAAACAAGACGGGATAGAATTTATGAAAAAACTTCGAAAATTGATTAATGATAAATCAAAACCGTTGGTAGTTCCAGGAGTTTATGATGCAATAGGAGCAAAGATTGCTCAAAAAGTTGGATTTGAAGCAATGTTTCAGACAGGTTATGGTACATCTGCCACACTATTAGGAATGCCAGATTATGGATTCATTGGATTATCTGAAACTACAGATAATGCTAGACGCATAGCAAATGCAATATCAGTTCCATTGATTGTAGATGTAGATACAGGTTATGGAAATGCATTAACTGTAAAAAAATTACTCCAAGATTTACAAGTTGCAGGAGCATCAGGAATATTTCTCGAAGATCAAAAATGGCCTAAGAGATGTGGGCATATGAAAGGAAAAGAGGTGGTGCAAAAAGAAGAATATGCAGAAAAATTGGCTGCAGCTGTAGATGCAAAACAAGATAAGGATTTCATCATAGTGGCTAGAACCGATGCAAGAGCTACAGAGGGATTAGATGATGCAATTGAGAGAGGTAAATATTATAGAAAAATTGGTGCTGATTTAATTTTTGTTGAGGCTCCAAAATCAATAGAAGAAATGAAAAAGATTGGGAAATCAATCAATGCTCCATTAGTTGCAAATATGATTGAAGGGGGTGCAACACCAATTAGTTCCACTTCAGCCCTACATAAAATGGGATTTCAACTAATCTTATATCCTCTTTCAATATTATATGCAAATACATTTGCAACTATGAAAATACTAAAGGAATTAAAAAGCAAAGGCACCACAACAAGACTAAAGAAAGATTTAGTTAATTTTGATCAATTTAATGATATTGTAGAATTGTCAAAATTTAGAAAATTAGAGAATAAATATTCAAAATAAAAAAGAAAAATCAGTAAAGAGTTTATTGAGTATTTCTCTTTACTTCAATGTCTATTGTGGAAACATTTCTTGTCTTACCGTCTTGTGACTCTAAACTTTCAGAGCCTATGGATATATTTCCAATGCTATATCCGGAGTTTTCGGTCTTTCTTGAAATTATTTGTGCAACATCTACGGCTCTACCGATACTCATTCCTCGAGCTTTGATGCTGACAGTAGGCAAATTAGCCAATTGGATTAACGTTGAAGTAACGTATGCCATTATTGGTTTTTTACCTATGAATACAGTGTCTCGTTGTTCGGTTGACATGCGAGTAAAATATTACGAGGATAATTTAAATCAAGGCAGAATGAATAGAGAGAAAATTTTAGAATCACTCAAAAATAATGATTCAAAGCAGAGTGTCATATCAACATTAACTCAGATTGAGGATCCAGAAATTTTACAAGAAATGATAAGATTATTCGATGATGAGAAAATAGAGATTAGAGGAGAAGTATTTAGTACATTATTTCTCAATCAAAATGATATCTCAAAGCAGTTGATTTGGGGGCTGGTACATAAGAGTAAAAATGTACGAGCAAATGTTACACTAGTATTAGCAAATAGAAATGAAAAAAAATTAATTCAGGAAATTTTAAGATTAACAAAAGATTCTAGTGGATTGGTTAGGACTTGTGCATATGGCGCATTAGGACATTTAGAGTGTAAAGAAGGAGTAAAAGAACTGCATGAAGGGATTTTTGATTCAAACATCGAGGCTGTAAAAAGTGCAGCATATGCATTATCAAGAATTGGAGAGAAGATTTCACAAGAAGAAATAGACGAGTTGAAAAAATTTGATGAACCAGACTTTGAGAAAATTTTAAAACTTTTTAATTAAATGGTGGACCGAAAGGGATTTGAACCCTTGACCCCACGCATGCCATGCGCGTATTCTACCAGGCTGAACTATCGGCCCATGAATCTAATTGATTCATTTTTTAAAAAATTTACCAACATTTAACTTAATTCTATTCTTGTCAGAAATAGTTTCAGCTAATTTCAGCGGAACTTATAAGGTAACTTATTTGATCTTAATTATGGTCGAAGATAATTTTGCAACATTAACTTACGCACAATTACTTAAAGAAGATTTAGGTATATTTCGTCTTGTTCCAAAAGAGGGAAGTATTCCAGATTTCAAACCAGGTCAATTTTTAACAATGGGAATGCCAGTAAAAGCAGAAGGAGGTAAGATAGTCAGACGTGCATATTCAATTGCATCACATCCTGAAAATAAGAAATGTTTTGAGTTTGTCATTAGATGGGTACGAAAACCATTTCCAGGTAGATTAACAACTGAACTATTTAATGCAAAAGAAGGAGATGAGATTCGTTGGCTTAACCCAACAGGTCACTTGACAATTAATGATGAATTACCAAATGGAGAACCAGATACGAGAAGAATTGTATGTATTGGTGGAGGAACTGGATTAGCACCATTTGTAAGCTATGCACAACACCTTCATGATATAGGAGATAAGAGAGAAATTGTGGTGTTGCATGGAGCAAGTTATGTTGATGAACTAAGTTACAAACAACTTCTCACTGATTTAGAAAATGAGAGTATAGATAGAGGAGCAGATAAATGGAATTTTAAATATAGAGCAGCAATTAGTAGACCGCAAGAATGGTTTAATCGAGCATGGAAAGGACAAACAGGAAGGGTAGAACAATTCCTAAGAGCCAAAATGGATGAAAACTCACCACTAGAAGAATTAGTTGGGGAAAAGATTACCAAAGAAAATACGATGTTTTACATTTGTGGATGGCAGGGAACCATTGACGGAACAATGGATTACCTTGAGAACAAAGATTTCGTAACAGAGAGGAATAAACGTGGAGATGGTAGTTATGAAGTCAAATTCGAATCATATGGATAAAAAAAATTCCTACAAAAAAGTTCAATTATTGAAATATGAGACCAAGACAATATAATTATGACAATTGCAATTTACTTGGCACATTTGAATCCAGTTACAAATGCACACGCGGAAATTATCAAAGAATTGGCAAAAGAAGACAATGTAGTAGTCATGCCAGTTAGATTTCTTATTGGAAGTACTGAAATTAACAGTAAAAGCTTTCCATTTACATTTAATGTAAGGAAAGAGATGCTAGAATCAGTATTTGGGGATTCAATAATAATTTCAGCAAATTACACTTTTCATGCACCTTTTAAGAGATATTTTCCACCTCTTGTTTCAAAAGGTTCATGGGAATTAAGAAAGGAGATTCTTAGTGAAATTAAAGGAGAGTATTACACATACACAGGAGATAAGGCAGAAGGATTGATGTTGAAATTATACCGATTAAAGCCAAAGATTGGTCAGAGAAAAAAACTCTCTGCTACATCAGTAAAAAATGAGATGTATGAATCAGCAACAGGAGAGAAAAGCGATTGGGACAAGCATGTTCCAAAATCAGTTGCAGAGATAATTAATAAAAATTGGAACATTATTGAAGGATTTGCCTCAACAGAAGATAAAACAATGAGAGTTCTAGGTATGAAATTCCCAAGAGAAGGATATAGTTAGTTATAAAATAAATAGACAAAATTCTAGAATTTTTTGTGGGTTCAATATCTGAATTAATTTGGTTTGATGGAAAATTCGTCAAACATAGAAATGCAAAGATCCCAGTTACAACTCACGCAATTCATTATGGAACATCAGTTTTTGAAGGAATTAGGGCATATTGGAATGGAGAAAAATTAAACATATTCAGATTAGATGAACATGTTACCAGATTTAGAAATTCAGGAAAATTTTATGACATTGTATTAAGATTTTCAAATAAAGAAATTAAAGATGCAGTAATTAATTTATGTAAAAAAAATAAGATTAAGACTTCATGTTATATCAGACCATTTTATTTTGTTGGACAATATGGTATTAATTTGCATGTGACACGAAAGGCACCAACACATGCAGTAGTCTTTTGTTTTCCATTTGGAGATTTATTTAATAAAAATGGCATAACAGCCTGTATTTCAAAATGGAAAAAATTCAATGATAGTTCAACTCCAACACAAGCAAAGATGGGAGGAAATTATCTAAATTCTATTTTAGCCACACAAGATGCAAAAAAGAGAAAATTCGATGAAGCGATTCTATTAGATAAGGATAATAAAGTAAGTGAGGCACCTGGGGAAAATATCTTCATTGTCAAAAATGACATATTGATTACACCCCCACTTTCATCATCAGCATTAGATGGCATAACAAGAAAATCAATATTGGAATTTTCAAAGAATATAAAAATAAAATCAAAGATAAAAGAGATTTCAAGTGATGAATTAAAAAAAGCAGATGAAGTGTTTTTGACTGGGACAGCTGCAGAGATAACTCCAGTAATTAAGATTGAAACAAAGAAAATAGGAAATGGAAAAGTTGGGGAGATGACAAAGCAAATTATGAATGCATATAGTGAGATAGTAATGAATAATAACAAAAAATTTTCTAAGTGGTTAACAAACGTGTATTAAAAATGAAAGTTATTCAAATTGGAACTGGTGGGTGGGGCAAGAATCATTGTAGAGTTTTATCAGAATTTGGAGTACTTTCAGCTATTTGTGATATGGATTATGAAAGAGCAAAAGAATTTGGAGAGAAATATAATGTAAATTATTACAAAACAGTAGAAGAGTTATTTGAAAAAGAGGATTTTGATGCAGCGTTTATTTGTACACCAACATCGACTCATTCAGAGTTAGCCTCAAAATTAATTGAAAAAAAGAAACATGTTTTTGTAGAAAAACCAATGACATATCTTTCTGAGGATGGTGAGAGATTAGTTGAACAAGCTAAAAAAAATAAAGTCATCTTAACATGTGGATATATTGAGAGATTCAATCCTGCAGTAGATCATGTGAAAGAGTATCTAAAATCAAAAAAATTCGGAGATTTAATTAGATTAGAATTTTATCGTGAGCATAGAATGCCTCCACATATCAAAGATGTTGGAATAATTTATGATACAAGTGTTCATGACATTGATACTGCAATGTGGCTTTTTGATGAGACCCCACAAGTGGTATTTGCAAAATCAGGGCAGATAAATCATGAACATGAGGATTTTGCTACAATAATGCTAGGTTTCAAAGATAATAGAGTAGCTACAATTTCTTCAAATTGGATTACACCAACTAGAGTGAGAAATTTTAATGCAGTGTGTACTGATGGGCGAATTTTTTCAGATTTCATTACTCAAGAGATACGTGTTGAGACAGACAAGGGAACTGAGAATCCAAGTAGCCAAAAAGAAGAACCATTGTCATTAGAAATTAGAAATTTTCTAGACGCGATTGAAGATAAAAATGAGTTAAGAGTAAAACCAGAACAGGCTGTAAATGTCACAAGAATTGCAGAAGCAGCTCTTTTATCTAGTCAAAAAGGAATCCCAATTTATCTGGATATAAAATGAAAAAAAAATTATTAGATATTTTGGCATGTCCTATGTGTAAGAATCATCCACTAGAATTAATTGAGATCAAATCAAAAAATGATGAGATTCAAGAAGGTGCAATTTACTGTACTTCGTGTAAGAGACATTTTCTAATAATTGAAGAAATTCCAGTTATGCTTCCAGATGAATTAAGAGATAAAAAACAGGAAGATGAATTTCTTAAAAGAAATAGAGAAGTACTCCCAGAAAAGATTATCACTCAAGGAAAACCCTGGCATTTGTGATCATATTGGTTGAAAATTTTATTTCAGAAAAAGCAAAGATTGGAGATGATGTAAAAATATGGCATTTTGTATATGTTGGAGATAATACAGAGATTGGAGATAATGTAAAAATTGGTTCACTATCTCATGTGGATTATGATGTGAAAATTGGAAACGATACAAGAATTGAAGGACTGGTTTACATTCCACCGTTATCAAGAATTGGAAAAAATGTTTTCATTGGACCTTCAGTCTCATTGACAAATGATCCATTTCCACCAAGTGAAAAATTAATTGGGGTTACAATAAACGATAATGCAATAATTGGTAGTAGAGCTGTAATCAAGGCAGGAGTAACTATTGGAGAAAATAGTGTAGTTGCAATGGGTGCAGTTGTAACTAAAGATGTACCACCAAACACAGTTGTAGGCGGCGTTCCTGCCAAAATTATGTATTCAAAAGAAGAATATAATAAAAAACAACTAGATTGGAAAAATTCTAACTAGTTCTGAGATTCAGTTGTAGCAGAATTTGCCATCCCGCCAAGTAATTTATCAATCTCATAAATTGCAAGTTTGTCACGACCTAAGAGATTAAACTTTTGTAAAATATTCTCAAATTGCTGTTCTTCTTCAATTTGTTCATTGACAAAGAATTGTAGAAATGTAAACGAGTTATGATCTTTATCTTTTTGAGCAATATCAACCATTTTGTTTATTGATTTTGTAACAACTTGTTCATTTGTTAATGTGGTTTTACATATTGCTTCTAATGATTTGAAAGTTTTTGGTGGTTGTTTTACTGCAGGAATTATTGCACCCACACCTTGACCATTTAGAAAATTTACAAATTTTAACATGTGTAAATGCTCTTCTTCAGCTTGTGCATAGAAAAATTCAGCAGAACCATCATAGCCAGTTATTTCACACCATGAAGCTGCAGAAAGATATGCATTAGCTGCATTTGCCTCCATAGAAATTTGGTTATTCAGTGCTTTAACTAAAGGAGCAGATATTTTCATAGTATGATTTATTCTCCAGAGTTAAAATACTTCTCGAAAATTACGCTTACCTAATTACTCTAAGCTAAGTGCAAAAGTTCTAAATTGAACCTCAATTATGCAATCATATGTCAGACAATTCCTTAATGGAAAAATTTGAACAAGAAGTATGGTCCAAAGTTCCTCACAGAGAAGAAAAAGATGGTAAAGTAGAGATAGTTAATGCAACTCCTTTGATAGATCTGACAGATGATTTGAAAGAATGTGCAAAAACGGTATATGACGTAGATATTAGTGGAAAAGATTTCAAAGTGTATGGTAAGTTTGATGGTACCTTACTGACAGGTTCAATCAAAGTAAGACCTGCTGTTAACATAATTCATGATGCGATAACTACAGGTAAGATTACCTCAGGAACAACAGTAATTGAAGCTACGTCAGGAAACTTTGGAATTGCCCTTGGCTTACTCTCAAAAATTGGTGTCACTGCAATTGCACTTGTTTCAAGAAAACTTCAAGAAGGTGTTTTCAAAGAATTAAGAAATGGAAATATTCGAATCATGGATCTTGATATGGATATTTGTCCTGCACCTGGAATGGAAGATAAACAAGATGCATTGGTTGCAAAAGCTACCGCTGCAAACATTCGTTCACAGATGATTGATCTTGGATTTGAGCCTAAAACTTTTGATGACAATATTTCAGAGATTGAAACACTTTTAGCTAAAAAAGATATAATCAATTTAGCAAAATTCCTTGCAAAAATTTACAATTTATTCTGTCCTGAGCAGTACGATAATGATTTGAATGTTGATGCACATAGAACTGTTACAGGTGTTGAAATTGATCAGCAGTTGCATGAAAATGGGGAATCATTAGAAAATTACAATATTGTTTGTACATTTGGAACTGGTGGAACATCTGGTGGTCTAAGTAGATATTTTGATGAGAAATATAATAAAAAAGGAGTTCACGTGATATTTCCACCAGACCAACAAGATGTTGCAGGAATAAGAACAGTAGGAAATGCAGACGGTCTAAAATATTATAACCCAGATAAATATGCAGGTAAACATCAAGTAGATTTTGAACAAGCAAAACCACTTCTAAAATTCTTTGTAGATAAAGGACATGATATGGGCGAAAGTAGTGCTCTCGAACTTTATGCAGCTTTACAAATGATATACAAAAATGGAGGAAATTATGTTGTGATGATTTGTGATGGAATTGACAAATATAGAAAGAATTTCGAGAAAATTGGAAATGGTATTACACCAAATCAAGTGTCACAGCAAGATGTTGCATCAAATGCAAATGAGTATAATAAAGTAATATGGATTCATACTCAGTATACTCCACGTGAAGAAGGAATTGAATTACTTGCAAAATCACTCGGTATTGATAAGAGTAAGATTGTTGTGCCAAATGCCAGAATAGCACAACAATTACTATCAGGACAACAAATTCCTGAGGAAATTGATAATGCATTACAAGAATCTAATGGAAAATCATTAATGGTATGTATGGCAGGAAGAACATCATTAATGGCTGCAAATGTTTTAGCAGAAAAGGGTATTCAAACCGATAGTCTAACTGGAGGAATTACTGGCCTTCCCGAAAGTCAAACTAAAGATATGTCAGAGATAATTGAGCAAGCATCCCAATTTTGATGTTTATTAAGATACTGTAAATAAATAAAATTTATGAAATGTCTTTCGGTTTGTCAACCATTTGCTGAGTTAATTGTTCAAGGAAAAAAGACAATTGAATTGAGAAAATGGAATACTAAATTTCGAGGTGAGTTTTTGATTCATGCTGCAAAAAATATTCTTATACAAGATTGCAGACGAATGAAAATATCACCATCATCAATTACAGTCGGTGCAATAATAGGAAAAGTAAATCTAGTTGATGTAAAAAAATATGATTCAGATAAAGAACTTTACACTGATAAGAAAAAACATCATTCAATATCAAGCAAAACAAATAACAAGTATGGATTCATTTTAGAAAATCCAAAAAAATTACGAGTGCCTATTCCATATTCGGGAAAACTAAATTTCTTTGAGTTTCAACCGGATGAGATAAAAAATAATGATATCAAAATAGAACTTTTTGAAGAAGAACATCGGTACATGTGGATAAATCATCATTAATTGTAATAATAGACCGAAATCAAATCCATGTATATATAAAGGGAGTATTTAAAGAGTAAAAATGCCACAGACAAAACCAATAGTAAGTGTAGAAAACGTAGTAGCTTCTGCATCAGTTGATCAAAAAATAGATCTAAATGATATTACGAAAAAATTTCCTGCAACAGAATACCATCCAGACCAATTTCCAGGTTTGGTTTTTCGCTTGGAAAGTCCAAGAACTGCTACACTGATCTTTAGAACGGGTAAAATGGTATGTACCGGTGCAAAATCTGAAGAAATGGCAGTAAAAGCTGTTCAGACGGTTGTAAAACAATTACGCAAAGGAGGCATAAAGATTAAGAAAGATGCAGTCATTACTGTACAAAATATTGTTGCTGCAATAAATCTAGGAGGAAAAATTCATCTAGAGCAGGCAGCGAGAACATTACCAAGAAGCATGTACGAACCTGAACAATTTCCAGGTTTAATTCATAGAATGCTTGACCCAAAAACAGTAATTCTTCTGTTTGCATCAGGCAAGCTTGTATGCACAGGTGCCAAAAAAGAGGCAGATGTGTATAGATCAGTACATAACCTACATTCTACATTAGAAGAAAAAGAATTAATGATCTACGATATGTAGAGTTTACAATTCATTTATTATTTTTAAATTTTCTTTAGTTCTTCCTCAATCTCAAATAGAGATTTATTTTTTGGATCTAATTCCTTAATCTTGTTGCAGCATTCAATTACCTTTTCTCTATTTTTCAGATTAAGGTACACACTTGCTTTAATTGCCAAAGCATCAAGATCAAATATACCAATTTCTAAAACATTATTCATGTATTCCAATGTTTTTTGAGAATCGCCTTTGATGTAATAGATGGTTCCAATAATGAATGCAATATCAGGATCATGTTCAAGTTTTTTTTCAATTCCATGACCATATTCTAGTGCTTCATCATATTTTTTTTCTCTTTCTACAGAATTTTTTTCTTTTCTTGCTTGTTTGATAAGCGTTCTAAGACGACGTCGAGGATTATTAAAAAGACCAGTCAAGAGATATCCGAAATATTATGCTTTTTTTGATAAATCAGACTGTAATTTCTGCCAGTCAGATAGGAACATTTTAAGACCTTTATCAGTTAAAGAGTGACCAAGCATTTTTGCTAATACACTGGCAGGTAAAGTTACAACATCAGCGCCGATTTTTGCTGCATCTACAACATGTTGTGGATGTCTTACACTAGCAACAAGAATTTGTGTTTTAAAATCATAATTTGAAAAAACTTGTTTAATTTCTCTAATTAGATCCATACCAGTGTGACCAATATCATCTAATCTTCCAATGAAAGGACTAACATATTTTGCACCTGCCTTAGCAGCAAGAAGTGCCTGATTGGCTGAAAATACAAGTGTAACATTTACAGGTATTCCTTGTTCTGAAAAACTCTTACAAGCTTTTAGACCATCACCTGTCATTGGACATTTGACAACAACATGATCACCATATTCTCGAAGTTTTTTTCCTTCTTCCATCATTCCATTATAATCAGTGCTTACAACTTCTAAACTAACATCACCTTTGATTATTCTAGTGATTTCTTCCATTGCTGCATGTGGATCACCACCTTCTTTTGCAAGTAATGAGGGGTTTGTGGTAATTCCATCCAGTAAGCCCATGTCATTATATTTTCGAATATCTTCAATATTCGCAGTATCAAGGAAAATTTTCATTGTTTACTCCGGATATCTTTGACATTTTTTTCTATATTAATTGATGTGATGCCATGTTTTTCAAATAATTGATGTATTTCACTATCACGAGCAGATTCACCAAACATATCTTGTGCTCCAATTCTACGTATAGGAACTGGATATAATTCAGACACCACTTCAGAAACAGCAGAGCCAAATCCACCCAGAATATTGTGTTCCTCACAAGTGACGATTCCACCAGTCTCTCTTGCAGCCTTTTCTAAGATATCTTTGTCAATTGGTTTTATTGTAAAACAATCAATAACCCTACATGAAATACCACCTTGTTGAAGTTTCTCAGCTGCATCAAGTGCCATTTTTACTGTTATTCCAGTTGCAGCTATAGTACAATCATTTCCATCTCTTAATGTTATACCTTTTCCGATTTCAAATTCTTGAGAATTAGAGTATACAGTAGAAACCTTGGATCTTGCCATTCTCATGTAAAATGGACCATAAGTTTGTGCAATATTTTTTGTTAGTTTTGAAACAGCAACTGCATCAGCAGGAATTAGAACTTTCATGTTTGGTATGACACGCATTATTGCGATATCTTCAATGGTTTGATGAGAACCGCCATCAGCACCAACAGATAATCCACCATGAGATGTTACAAGTTTAACATTTAGACCTTTTTTTTCTCCTCTTGATGGGTATGCAATTGAATTTCGTATTTGATCAACACATCGTCCTGGCAAAAAGATTGCATATGTGCTTGCAAAAGATATTTTTCCAGAATAAGCTAATCCTGCAGCAACAGATACTAAATTTGCTTCAGCTATACCTACATTAAAGAATCTTTCAGGAAATTGTTTTCCAAAACCAGATGTTTTCAGTGAATCAGTAGTGTCTGCACCTAAAACAACAATATTTTTATTTTGTTCACCTAACTCAATGAGAGCTTTTCCATATGCAGTTCGCATGTCACCAAACTCAGTACTCATTAATATCCAAGCTCCGTTGCTATTTGTGTGAGTTCGTCTTTTTTCTTACCTAGTACATGCAAGTCAATCCATTTATTCACCAGTTCAGTGCCGCCAAGTTCATTGGCTTTTTGAATCAATAATTTACGTCTAGTTCTCAATACTTGATTTCTGAATTCCCGTATCACTAATCGAACATCAGTTTGACCGATTATTGCACTTCCTCCAACAAATGCACGTGCACCATCTGCAAAGCATTGACCAATATTATCTAAAGTTACTCCACCATCAGCTTCTATGTAACCAGTAAAATTATTTTCTTTCAAACTTGACATGAGGTTTTTTGTTTTTTCATGTGTATTTTCAATGTATTTTTGACCTGACTTACCAGGTACAACAGACATTACGATAACTTGATCAAGTGTAGGAATGAATTTTTTACTCCATTCAGGCATAGGAGTATCAGGATTTATTGCTAATCCAACACTAACTTTATTCGATTTTAATAGATCATGAATTTCACCAAAACTTGATTCGTCACATACTTCAGTATGAACAGTTACAATATCACTTCCAGCATCAATATAATTTTGAATTTGTTTTACAGGTTCATTAATCATTAAATGAGTATCAAATGGAATAAGAGTTAGAGACCTTAATTCTTTAATTTTTGTATAATCAAAAGTAGAATTTGGAACAAATTGACCGTCCATAACATCTAGATGAATATAATCAGCACGTCCATCATCACAGTGTTTCACTTCATTTTCTAAATTTGTCATATCACCTGCTATTATAGAAGGTGCAATCATAAATTGTGAATCTAATTCTTGATTAATTATAGGAACAAGTTCAGGATTAGGTGCTTTACCATGCCATTGCGGATTATCTTCCATGTGTTCAACAGCTTTTCCTTTAATTGTTCTAGCTATGATAATTGATGGCATGCCTTTAACAGATTTTGCTCTACTAATTGCATTAGAAATTTGTTCAATTCTATGACCATCAACTTCAATTACATTCCATCCAAAGGAACGCCATTTGTCACCAGTTTTCCATCTACTAGCATCCCTCCACATTTCAGATAGTTCATCACCCTCAAGAGTTTCATCTAGTGGCATAATTTTTTCAGTGTAAGAATCTTGTTGTATGAAATTTCTATCAAGGATTAATGTCAAATTATCAATATTATATTTTGCAGCAGTCATTGCAGCTTCCCATACTTGACCTTCATCACTTTCACCATCACCCATTACAGTGAAGATGTGCGTATCTTTTCCATCAAGTTTTGCAGCCAATGCATTTCCAATAGAGTATGATAATCCAATCCCTAAAGAACCACCACAAAATTCAACACCAGGACATTTTAGATCAGGATGACCTTGTAATTTACTTCCAAATTGTCGTAGAGTATCTAATTGTGATTCTTCAAAATATCCAGCTACTGCCATGTTTGAAAATAAACCTGGAGATGCATGACCTTTTGATAAGATTAGTTTATCACGATCTTCCCATTCAGGGTTTTTTGGATCATATTTCAAATGATTATAGAATATGCATCCCATGATTTCGGCCATTGAGAATGAACCTCCAGGGTGACCAGAACCAGCCACAGAAGTTCCACGAATAACTAATTTTCTTGCTTGAAGAACATTTTTTTTAATTTGATAGTAATTCAGGCCCATCGTAGTTTATTGACCAATTTGATACTTTTAATTTTACACATGATCGTCCTCAAGAAAAAATACCTAGAATTACATAAATAGCTATTTCCAAAAATTTTAATCTTCAAAGATCGTACTGAAAATATGGATTTTCATGATTCACTGCCACTCATGCTTTATGATGACAGATGTTATGTTTGTATAAAATTTGCCAAATTAATGAATTTTTTAGCTAAAGGAAAATTACGTATGATCGGTCATTATACAGAATTTGGGGGAACGATTAGAGAAAAAATTCTAGAAGATGATGCATTGGAAATGTTTTGGTTTATTGATAAAAAAACAGCATATGGAGGAAGGGCTGCAATTATTCCATTATTATCAGCAATTCTGAGTATTCACGACAAAAAATTCAATGAAATGAGCATTCAAGAATCATGTGATATAGGATGCAAGGATTCACTTGCAGTGTTTTTCCGTTCTGCCAGTCTAATTACTCACAGTAGAAAGATCAAGATAAGTAATCTATAAAAAAAGTATTTTTCAGAAAAATATATGCAAATTAGAACAGAAGCAGTTTCCCCAGTTAAAAAAAGAACCTCAATTTTGTGTGCATTTTGTTTTGAGGATACAAATATAGTAATAGGATTGGGAAAATTAAATAAAAAAATAGACCAGATAATTTCACAATCAGTTAAAGAGATCAATGGTAAGAAAGGTAAAATTTCAATAATTCATTCATACAATGAAATTCCATCAGAGAGAATTTTGATTGCAGGATTAGGTAAAAAGAATAAACTAACCTCAGATGTAATTAGAGATGTTACAGGTATTATTACAAAAAAGATTCATGAATTAAAAATAAAAGAATTTTCAATTATAATTCCAGAGAAGATTTCAATTAAAAATGATCAAGTTATATCAACGATAGTAGAAGGTGCAAATCTTTCACTGTATGAGTTTGATTTATTTAAAAAAGAAAAATCTAACAAAAAAGAACCAGATTTAACACTATTAACATCTGATAAAAATGTACAAAAAATAATCAAAAATTCAATTATAATTTCTGATGCAGTTAAATTTACAAGAGATGTTGCAAATCTTCCACCAAATGAATGTCCTCCAATGAAATTAGGTGAAATAGCAAAGAAGATATCAAATCAAAATAAAATGAAATGTACAGTATTTTCAAAAAATGAGATAAAATCTAAAAGATTAGGAGGAGTTTTTGCAGTAGGACAAGGAAGTAAAAATGAGCCTAAATTCATAATTTTAGAATATAGAAATGGTAAGAAGGAACAAAAACCAATCTTGCTTGTTGGTAAAGCAGTAACATTTGACACAGGTGGAATTTCGTTAAAACCTGGAGAAAAAATGGATGAGATGAAGTTTGACAAATGTGGAGGATGTACAGTATTAGGAGTGATGAAAGCAATCTCAGAGTTAAAACTTGCAATTAATGTAGTTGCAATAATTCCATCTGTCGAAAATATGCCAAGTGGAGAGGCATTTAGACCTGGAGATATTATAAAATTATTTAATGGAAAAACTGCAGAAATTTTAAACACAGATGCTGAAGGTAGATTAATTTTAGCAGATGGACTTGCATATGGAATAAAACACTATCAACCATCTTCGGTAATGGATTTTGCAACATTAACTGGAGCATGTATTGTTGCATTAGGAACTAATGTTGCAGGAATAGTAAGTAACAACACAAAACTTGTATCAAAAATTAAAACTGCATCAACAAAAACTTCAGAAGAAGTTTGGGAATTACCAATAAATGATGATTATATGGATATGGTGAAATCAAAAGTTGCAGATATTAGAAATATCGGAATGGGACGGGCAGCAGGAACAATAACAGCTGCAGCATTTTTAGCAAATTCAGTAGGAAATGTACCGTGGGTACATTTTGATATTGCTGGAACTGCCTGGATTCAACCATCTACAAAAAATAAATCATACAATTCACATGGCGCTACAGGGTTTGGAGTAAGATTAGTCGTAAATTATCTTATGAATCAAAAATAAACTCTATGGATTTACGATTTTTCTAAATATCCAGTTCTTAATTTTCAACAATGCCAAAACCCAAATGAATATCAGAATCATAGCAATTAGCACTTTTGCACCAGAATTAATGAGTGGATCTAGGTCACCAGAGAATGAAAGAGGTCCAATGAAAACAACCATCAAACCGCCGCCAATTATAATTAAAACCCACATTGCAAAGATGAATGAGAATAGTGGAAGAGACATTAGATATTCACTCCCATCATAAATGCCGTAATTATAGCAAGAATTCCAGAAAATATTCCTAGTTTAAAAATTTCATATCCAATTTGTTTTTCCGTTAGAGGTTTTTTTGCAATAAGTAATCTAACTAGAGTGATTGGAGCGTGGTTTTCAGAAGTCGATTGTAATTTCCAATCATCAGTATGAGTCACAGGGTTTTTAATTTCTCTATGTTCTACAATTTTCTTTACACTAGATAAAAATAAAAATGAATTAATAATTGCTGGAAGAATTGCAATAGCAGCAATTACTTCAACACCACCAATTATTGCAATTCCACCATATACAACACCAAATGTTACTGCACCAGAATCTCCAGGAAATATTTTGCTTGGAAATTTATGATATTTGTAAAATGCTAAAGATGAAAATGCTAAACAAAGACAAATTATTCCTACTTCATAATTTTGAATTATAAAAAGACAAGCAGATAATGCAAAACTTGCAATTGTAATGAATCCACTTGCAACCCCATTTAAAACATCAATTGAATTAATTGTGTTACCCATAATTGGTATCATAAATACAACTAATGCCATGTATAGTAATGGAATTTGAACTGTTCCAAATAATGGGAAAGCAAGATTCGAGTCATACGCACCAAGTAATAATATTGGAGCAGAACAAAAAGCAAGAGCTAGTGGTTTGAACCAACCGCCCATAGTTTTTTTGTCATCTATAATTCCAACAATAAATGCAAAGAATGTTGTCAGGATAACAGCAAGTATTTCAGAAATTGGAAAAAATATATATAAAATAATTAATGATAATTCCATTCCAACAATAATCGATAGACCACCAGGTCGTGCAACCATTGTTTTTTCTTTTTTATTTACATCAACAACGGTGATGTTACGTTTCTCTAAAGCACGAATTACAAAAGGAGTTAATCCGTATACTGAAAAAAATGCAACGGCGATTGCGATTATTGCTGGGATTATTAGTTGTTCCAATTACCTGACCTTTTCTACTTGAGATTTGATACTTTTTGCAAGAATTGCACCAATTTTATCTATTGCTGCTAACTTCTCAAGAGGTGCTTTTTTCAGTGCGGTTTTATTTTTGTAGCCATTTTTGTACAAAATTTGAGCACGAACTCGTCCAATTTGTTTTATTTTTACTAATTCAAGATATTTCTCTGGAACACCATGAATTATTTGCAGTTTAAGTAAATCTGATTCGTCAATGAGATTCTGATATTCAGATACAATCTTTTTTTGATCATTTTCTTTGGCGTGATCTCTCCAAAATTTAACAATCTCTGTAAAGGTATAAGTCAAATCTTTTGCATTTTCTTTTATATAGAATATATCACCAGGCTCAGCATCAAAATGTTCTGACATATCTTGATAAGTCATGGCATCAATCCATTTGTAAAGAATTAACAGACTTTTGAAACAATCTTCGCTTGAAAATTTTTGTTGTGTGTATAATTTTTCATTTTTATTAATAAGATCATCCATATCTTCTTGATATTTATCAGGTATTGTGTATTGTGAATAAAATTCAGGAAGATTTGTAATCATGTGTAATATTCCGAATGTATGTTTTGTTCCTCTTACATAGTCTTCAATGTAACCTGTCATATCAAAGGCAGTTTTAGGATCAATTCTTAAATAAAAAACTCTAATACCAAATTTTGTAGGTTCAAAACCATTTTCATCAGTAATCATCCCATATTCTTTTAATTTTTCAAGTTGTTTTGTTACCTTTTTTTCCAATACAGAATTATCTGAAAGTTGATACGCAGCAAAAGTTTGTGAAAAAAATTTTATTATTTTTTCATAAGATGTTGGATTAAATTTAGATGCGGTATAAACAAATCCAAGTAAATTTATTCGTAAAGAACTATCTTCATCTAAAGTTTTTGATTCTAATGGTTCTGGTTCACCATCAATATAATGTTCTAATATTTCATCAGGATATCCTTTTGAAATAATTATTGATTCACCCATATCATCATATTGTGGTCGTCCAGCTCTTCCACACATCTGTTTGTATTCTAGAATACTAATTTTTTCCAAACCATTATTTGTATATCTCATGACACTTGGAATTACAACTCTACGTGCAGGTAAATTTACACCAGCAGCTAAGGTAGGAGTTGCAGTTAAGAATTTTATGTGTCTGTTTTTATATTCAGTTTCAATTATTGTACGACATCTTTGATCAAGTCCTGCATGATGAAACGCTGTACCATTTTTCACCATTAGTGCTAATTCAGTAGTTAATTTTGTATTATCATAACTGTCTTTTGGGAGAATTTTCTTTGAGATTTTTTCTAATTCTTTTCGTTGATTTTCATTAAGCATTTTTACAACATCTCGTCCAGCCTCTTTTGCCCATGCTACGGCATTTTTTCTTGTCATTGCAAATATCAAGCATTGATCTCCATTCTCAACAGTATCCAACCCTAAACCAATCCAATCCTTTTTGTGCCTAGATTCTTGACGATCATTTGTGAGATTACCTTCAGTTTCTTCACGGTCTTGATTTGTTATGATATGTCGACTGTAAACGGCTTCAGATAATGGAACACGTCTAAATGTACTCTCGACTAATTCGCAATCTAACCACGTGGCAAGTTCATCACTGTTTGATATAGTTGCACTGAGTCCAATGATTCTAGGTGGATTTTTTCCAATAAATCCAGATCTAAGTCTGGTTAAAACAATTTCCAGTGTTGGACCTCTTGTGTCATCACCAATTAGATGGATTTCATCAGAAACCACCAATCCTATATCATAAATCCAATCTTGCTGAAATGCCATATTCGCATCCATACTTTCGTTTGTGAGAAATATTACATCTGCATCTTCTAATTTCTCTTTTTTTTCTTTTGAATCTCCAGTAGATAATGCTACTTTGAGTTTTCTACCTAGATTTAGTTTCTCTAATTTTTTAAATTCTTCAAATTTTTCACTAGTTAATGCACGTAATGGAGTCAGATAGATAACTTTGGTTTTATGTTTTGAAAGATGTGAAAGAATTGCAAGCATTGCAATGAGTGTCTTTCCACTTGCAGTAGGTATTGTAATTAAAAAATTTTTTTTATCATCAAATAATCCTGCCTTTACAGATTGTTCTTGTGGTTCAAAAAGTTCGTCGTATCCTTCAGACTTAAGAAAATCAATTACTTTAGGTTCTAGATCAAGTTTACTTATTTTCATACTCTGTTATAATGACCAGGTTTTGACTCATAAATAGATGAGTCTCTTGCCATCTTTCTGATAAAGTTTTTAGCTTCTTCATCATTATATTTTCCAGTTTTTACCAGTTCTTCTACTAATTGCTTTTCATCAACTGGAGTTTTATGTTCACCTTCAAGTGATTGCATTACATCCATGAATAATTGCATTTTTGATACTTCACTTCGTGGTCTTCCTTGTAGTACACCAAGATCCACTTTACCAGTATTGACATCAATTCCTGCATTTTCAAACATGTTTTGTAAAAGGTAAATAGCACGTTCCGCATCATCTTCATCAACTTGAGTTTTTAACAATAAACGTGCTCTTGCCGTTGCCATTCTGATCAACCCTTCTAGTTGTCTAGGAGTGACAGTGATCATTTCTTCAGCCTCAACTGTTCTCATTTTCATGTAATAATCAAGTATTTTTTGTTCAGCCTCTTTGGTTAATTTAGGGTCAATTCGTTTCACATAACTAAGATATTTTGTTAGTGTTTCAGAATCAATTAATGATTTTTGATCAATTCCTTTAGGAGTATGAAGATTAATAATGTGTTGAGCTATTTTTGTATCTCTTTCTTTTGAAGGTTTATCACGAATGACATGAATTAGATCAAAACGAGTCAAAAGTGGTACTGGGAGATTTACATTTTCTGTAATATTTTTGAAAGGATCATATTTACCATACATTGGATTAGCTGCTGCAAGAATAGATGTTCGTGCATTTAATGTTGCAACAATTCCTCCTTTAGAAATACTAGCAGTTTGCTGCTCCATAACCTCGTGTAATGCACTTCTATCTTCAGCCTTCATCTTATCAAATTCGTCAATACATACTAAACCTTGATCACCTAGTACTGTTGCACCTGCTTCTAACATGAAAATTCCATTTGTATCTCTAACCACTGCAGCAGTCAAACCAGCAGCGGTAGAACCTCTTCCAGAAGTATACAAACCACGAGGAGCAACTCTGACACAGAATTTTAACATCTCACTTTTTGCAGTACCAGGATCACCAACTAAGAATATGTTGATATCACCCCTAATCTTACTTCCATCTTGTAATTCCCTTTGGGTAGAGCCTGCCATCAAAAGTAATATTGATTCTTTGACAACTTCATGCCCAGTAATGTGTGGGGCAAACGAGTCAATCAATTGTTGATACAAATCAGGACTTTTTGATAATGATTTGATCATTTTTTCATCTTCTTGAGAAATTTCCTCTCGCTGTATTGTTCTATACGATTTATCTTTTTTACTTCCTAAAAATTCTACATTATTTCCATCCAATCTTAATCGGTACAAAGGACTGCTTGCTTTTGAAACACCACTCATTTTTTCTTGTTCAATTCTTACTATTCCAGTAAGAACTACCCTATCACCAGGTCTTGCATTATCCACCAAATCTTGTTTAACAGTTACATCAAGATAGTGAGGTAACTGTCCAGGAGGGAGATCTTCTGGTAATTCTTGTAGACGTACAAATTGTACATCAATAAAACGACTAGATTCAGGCTCAACTCCAAGTTCTCTATGATTACATTTAGGATTAGAACACTGTACAGGAGATGTTAAGGATAAACCGTGTCCAAGAATTACATCAGTTCTATGACCTTCCGGACAAACAAAGACCAATTCTTTTGCAAGAGGTTTTACTTCTGATGCTCTTAACACCATTCCAGAAACACTAGTTATTTTTCCAATAACTTCTGCGTTAATTTGACGTAGACTTCGTTGAACAGGATAATTTGCAATTCGTGCTCTTATTTCATGTTCAATCTTTTTTGCATATTTTGGGAAACGTTCTTGTAAAATTTCTTTGATTGCTCTTGAAAATGCTTCTAGAATTGAATCAGGACTTTCGTTAAATACAGATTCAATGTCAGGATGTAAGACCAGATCATTGTAATCAACATTAATGAATTTAGATTTTGATGGCATCATATTGTCAATGTCATCAACATATCGAAAATTTCCTTTTTCGTCTTTAAACTCTAGTAAAAATTCTTTAACATATCCAGATAGTGCAGATTCAGTTTGTGTTTCAAGCGTCATTTCTTTTCACCCAAAATTTGTTTTTTAAATGCAAGACTAGCATCATGTATTTGATTATAATATACTTCTTCTTCTACGCTAAGTTTTGACAAAAGGTCAGAAGTGAGTTTTGAAGAGTCGGCTAATCGAACTATCTTGCCCTGTCTGATTCTTACCAATTGATTTAACATACTTTCTACTTTATCAAAGTCAGTGCTTTCAAGTTTTTTCATGTATGCGTTAAGTTTAATGTAGAAATGCTTGTCTAATGTTGCAAGTGAATCTTCATCTTGTACATCTTCTTTTACCTTTGCTTGTTTTAATTCCTTAACCATATCTTGTTCATGAACAATTACATGCTTTTCAGATTCTAAAATATTAGCAACCCATCTAGGAATATTCATCATTTCATTTTCCTTTCCTTCTATCTGTACTCCAGATACATCCATTTTGAGGTCATGTTTGAATTCAACTTTAACGTCTTCCAAACCATATCCTATCGAATGAACTTTGACTACATCTTCTATTTCCAATATTGATCAAACACCTTTCAGGGATTTATGGACAGCGATCGATCAAATTTCTCAACAATTAGCTTTGATCAATTGATCCTTCTAGGCATTTATTAATAGCAAAATACAGTTTGCAACATGACAATTTCAGATATTATGTGGGTAGAGAAGTATAGACCAAAGAAAATCTCCGAAGTGGTCAATCAAAAAGACATCAAAGGTAGTCTTCAAGCATTACTCAAAAATCAACAAGAGATGCCACATTTACTATTTTCAGGTTCTGCAGGAGTCGGAAAGACTACTATGGCAATATGCATCTCTCAAGAGATTTTGGGAGACAGATGGAAAGACTACACGTTAGAGCTTAATGCATCTGACGAAAGAGGAATTGGCATGGTGAGAGAACGAGTAAAAAAGTTCTCAAGATTTGCAGGACTAGATACAGAGATTCCATTTAAGATAATAATTTTAGATGAGGCAGATGAAATGACTTCAGATGCTCAGACAGCACTTAGAAGAATTATAGAAGATACAGCAAAATTTTGTAGATTTATTTTGATTGCAAATAATATATCAAAAATTATTAATCCAATTCAGAGTAGATGTGCAGTTTTTAAGTTCTCACAAATTAGCGAAAAAGAAATCATTACACAACTAAAAACTGTTCTTAAAAAAGAGAATGGCGAAGCTGATGAAAAAGGTCTAAAAGAGATTGCAGAATATGCAGAAGGAGATCTAAGACATGCCATTAACCTATTACAAACTGCTGCAAGTATGGGAGATATTACTCAAGACAGTGTAAAGGCTGCTGCAGGATTAACAAAAACAAATGATGTAGAAGATGTTTTGAAATTAGCTGTTTCTGGAAATATTCAAGATTCAAGAAATAAAATGATTGAACTGATTAAGGTTTATGGAATGTCAGAATCAGACTTTCTCAAATATATCAATCAAGCATTATTTTCTGCCAAATATGATAATTTAGAAGAATTATCACAAATTATAGCAAAATATGACTATAGAATTTTAGTTGGTTCAAACCCAGAGATTCAATTATCAGCAATGCTTGCAGAATTAGGAAAATTTTCTAAATAATTTTTAAAAACCTTCTGGAGGTTTTTGTACAAATACATTACAAACTAATGCATCAGTATTTTCATCTCTATACTGAACATTACAAGATACAAATTTACCCTTTAATGCACGTTCAAGATCTTCTTGAGTTGTTTCTTTATACTCAGGATTGTCAGGATTGTCAATTTTTGAAATTAGAATTTTTTCAATTTTGCTGTATTGTTCCTGATTGTCTTTTCTATAATGAGTCACATCTAATTCAAATACATTTCCAGAAATACATCTAACAACTGGTCCTCCAATTCCATCACCCATGAATAGTTAGAAGTTTGATGTGATATAAATTTCAAAATTTAATTAAAATTAAACGCCGAGAGAGGGATTTGAACCCCCGCGTTCTTGCGAACACAGGCTTTCAAGGCCCGCGCCCTACCAGGCTAGGCGACCTCGGCAAAAAGTGATGTAAAATACTGCTTAAAATTTGTTCAGTATAAAATTAAAAAGAAAGAATGCTACGATTATTTCTAATCGTGTGCGTGTGGGTTTGCTGATCCAGATTCCATTTTGACAAAAGTTCCAGCTGCTTTCTCGTGAGGTTCCATATTGGCTTGATCAACGAGAACTGCTTGCGGAGGACAAACTGAAACACATGCCATACAATAAATGCAGTCATGTTCTCTGATAGCGTCTGCTTTGTCGGTGAAATCTAGGCGTTCTTCTTTTTCAGTTGTGCCTTCACCTTTCCATTCAGTTTTATCATTAACTGCATCTATGCCGGATATGTCCTTGTCAGTTCTGTACCATTGAAAAATTTGTACTGGACATGCTTCTATACAAGCACCGTCTGCAACACAAACATCCCAATCATTTGCCACCATAGTACCAGTGATTCCAAGTTTTTCCATTTTTTCGCCGTGTTTTTCATAATCGGCTAAAACCTGTTCGTTCTTGGATGCATCCCATTCGTTTGCTCCTTCACCTACTTGTGATGGCCAAACCCAATGGAAGTTACCAGATGGACCATCGATAATTTTACCGATTGGTTTTTTGTCGCCATGACAAAAGTCTTCATTAATTGGCATAATCCAACCTCATTTGAATATTATTTAAATCTAGACAAAATTAGTACCGACTAAACAATGATCGGCAGATATTTTTGAAGATATAACACCGTTTTATTTGAAAATGCCTACGTTCATATCTTTTCATATTAATCTACAGCATGGACATTATCAAATACGACATTTACAGTGGTCCAAATATCGGGATCTATAGTACAGTAAATGATGAATTTGTGTTTTTACCAAGAGGATTTTCAGATGGAAAATCAGAAAAATTATCCGAATATTTAGAAGTAAAATCATTAGAGATATCAGTTGCAAATGCAAGAGTATTAGGAATTTTGATGGTAGTGAATAATCACGGCATACTGTTACCAAGTACATGTTCAGAAGGGGAATTTAACCACATTAAGGATAATACAGATCTCAATGTAGAGATTCTAGATGTAAAAAATAATGCACTTGGAAATATGATGAGTGTTAATGATAAAGGTGGAATTGTTTCACCCCTAATACCAAAAGAAGATTTGCAGAAAATACAAGATGCATTGGATATAGAAGTGATGCAATTCAAAATTGCAGGATTTCAACAGATAGGTGCAGTTATGGCTACATCAGAAAAAGGAACAGTAGTTCATCCAGAAACTGACGAAGAGGATATGAAAACCATTAATAATTTACTAGGAGGAAATATTGAAGCTGTAACAATTAATGGAGGGATACCATTTGTATCATCCGGAATATTAGCAAATAAGAATTCAGTAGTGGTTGGTTCATTAACAAATGGACCAGAGATAATGATGCTCACTAGAGCATTTTTACATTAAAAGATTTTTGATGTGTTTTAATAATTCAGGTATTAAAACTTGATTTTCATTTCTATCAGACATATTTCTTACAACAACCATATTTTTTGAATATTCATCAGGACCTACAATAATAACAAATTTTGAATTAGTTGATTGTTCCATTTGTTTTTTAAGTGCTCTACCAGAAAGATCAATATCAGTTGGTATAGAATTTTCTCTCAACAAAGATGTAATTTTGATAGCAATTGATTTCATTTCTTCATTAACATATAAAATAGAAATACGATTTTTTTGCTCTGTAAATGATGATTTTTGGTTTTCTAATGCTAATATAATACGTTCAACACCACCCGCAACACCAGTTGCACCAAGATCATC